>NZ_JBYSZA010000012.1:0-175799 GCF_058786735.1 Pseudomonas sp. FW305-7 | reverse complement strand
CCAATATTGAAAGGCCCCCGATCGGCTCCCTTTCCCCCTCTCCCCCCTGGGGGAAAGGGCTGGGGTGAGGGGGTAGCTTTGATCTTGAAGACCACCTGACTGCCGGAACCCAATCATGCCCACCCTCACCACCTACCAAACCCGCATCATCCCCGACTGGGTCGACTACAACGGCCACCTGCGCGATGCCTTCTACCTGCTGATCTTCAGCTACGCCACCGACGCTCTGATGGATCGCCTCGGCATGGACAGCAACAACCGCGAAGCCAGCGGCAATTCGCTGTTCACCCTTGAACTGCACCTCAACTACCTGCACGAAGTGAAGCTCGATACCGACGTCGAAGTGCGCACTCAAATCATCGGCCACGACAGCAAACGCCTGCACCTCTATCACAGCCTGCACAAGGCTGGAGAGGATCAGGAACTGGCGGGCAACGAACAGATGCTGTTGCACGTTGACCTCTCTGGCCCACGCTCGACGCCTTTCAGCACGGACACCTTGAGCCATCTGCAAAGCATCGTCGCCGAGCAGCAAAACCTGCCCTCTCCCACCTACATCGGCCGCGTCATTGCCCTGCCACCCGCCCGGTAAATTCATCGATCACAAGGAGCCGCCATGCACAACGCTGCCGCTGTTGCCGATTTCCGTACTTATCCGTTGATCAGCGCGCTGAGCGGCGTGCAGAGTCTGGCGGATCGCGTTGCCATCGAGTGGGCTGACGGTCGCATCAGCCCGTTTCACCACGTCTGGCTGCGGGACAACTGTCCGTGTCAGCACTGCGTCTATAGCGTCACCCGTGAACAGGTCTTCGAAATTGTCGATGCCGCTGAAGACCTCAAGCCTGTCGCCGCGCACATCGACACCGACGGCTGCCTGCGCATCGACTGGCAGGATGGCCACCTCAGTCGTTTCGATCCGGGCTGGTTGCGTGCGCATGCCTACGACGACGAATCACGCGCCGAACGTCTGGCCGCCAAGCCCAAGGCGTACCTGTGGCACAACGATCTGCAGTTGCCGGTATTCGAATATTCGGCGCTGATGAACGACAACGGCGCGTTGCTGCAATGGCTGATCGCTGTCCGCGACATCGGTCTGACCCAGGTGCGCGGCGTACCGACCGAACCGGGTTCGCTGAAGCAGATCGCGCAGCGCATTTCCTTCATTCGCGAAAGCAATTTCGGCGTGCTGTTCAACGTGCAATCCAAAGCCGACGCCGACAGTAACGCCTACACCGCTTTCAATCTGCCGCTGCACACGGATCTGCCCACCCGCGAGCTGCAACCGGGGCTGCAATTTCTGCATTGTCTGGTGAATGACGCCGAGGGTGGCGAGAGCATTTTTGTCGATGGCTTTGCGATTGCCGATGCATTGCGCAGCGAAGACCCGGCGTCGTTTCAGGCGCTGTGCGAAATCCCCGTGGAGTTTCGCAACAAGGACCGCCATAGCGACTATCGCTGTCTCGCGCCGATCATCGCGCTGGATGCATTGGGACGTGTGGCGGAAATTCGCATGGCGAATTTTCTGCGCGGCGCGTTCGATACGTCGGTGGAGCAGATGCCGTTGCTCTATCGCGCCTATCGACGCTTGATCGCGATGACCCGCGAGCCACGGTTTCGGCTGATGCAGCGGCTCAATCCGGGGGAGCTGTGGTGCTTCGATAACCGCCGCACCTTGCATGCGCGCAATGCGTTTGATCCGGCGACCGGGGCGCGGCATTTCCAGGGGTGCTACATCGATCGGGATGAGTTGTTGTCGCGGATTCTGGTGTTGCAACGCTAGACCGCGTCATCGTTCATCGCGGGCAGGCTCGCTCCCACAGGGTTCGGCGTCGAAAACAAATAATTGATCAGACCCAAAACCTGTGGGAGCTGGCTTGCCAGCGAAGGCGTCAGCAGCAACACGCCATTCTCTGGCT
Source organism: Pseudomonas sp. FW305-7 (assembly GCF_058786735.1). Classification (NCBI taxonomy): domain Bacteria; kingdom Pseudomonadati; phylum Pseudomonadota; class Gammaproteobacteria; order Pseudomonadales; family Pseudomonadaceae; genus Pseudomonas; species Pseudomonas sp. FW305-7. The sequence continues at coordinate 173,883 of NZ_JBYSZA010000012.1, read as the reverse complement.
CACAGCCAAAAAAAGCCCCGATACAAGCCGTGACAGGATCGGGGCAGAAGCTACTGTTGAGGAGCTGCCGTGCGAGGGTGACCAAACCTTCGTGTTGCAAGCTGAGTTCAGTGTGCCCACTCCCCTCAGCGACGAGTTAGCCGAAAACGACCTGTTCATAGCCGTCGCGGCCACTGCGACAAATCGCCCTTGCCGTCCCTTCCCATGCCTACCAGAATCGAGCCACGACCTCCGTTGCCGAAGAAGGATGCGCGTCATGATGTATGCCGATTTGATCGATCAGGAAGACCTGTTGGGACAGCTCAAGGCATTGGGTTTTCAGGTACCGAGTGGCTCCACAGCGGAGCAGGCCTGCGAGTGTGCAGTGCGCGGTCTGGATAATGTGCGCGCGTTTGAACTGCGCAAGATGGTCAAGGATATGTACACCAGCGGCGCGAGTATTCAGCCAGCGGTGCGTCAGGCGATCGACAAACAGTTGTTGCCGGCATTGGCGCAATACCAACAGACCCACAGCGCCTGACAGGCCGCCATCGCTGGCAAGCCAGCTCCCACATTGATCCGGGCAAACACAACATTTGTGTACTGCACAGATCCTGTGGGAGCTGGCTTGCCAGCGATAGGGGCGACTCGATCTACAGCCTTACGCTGGCAAACGTCGACTCGTTACGCGCCTGACTCAACGCCGACATCGGCCCCGACAGTGGCGACATCACAATCGCCTGCGGCAGCGGCAGCATCGCCACTTGCTGGGTGGTGTTGGAACCTACGCGTTCGTCACGCGGCGGAATGCCGAAGTATTCGCGGTAGCACTTGGAGAAGTGCGGCGTCGAGACGAAACCACACACCGAAGCCACTTCGATGATCGACATCGGCGTCTGCTTGAGCAACTGCCGGGCGCGGATCAGGCGCAGCTTGAGGTAGTAGCGCGACGGCGAGCAGTGCAGGTATTTCTGGAACAGCCGCTCCAGCTGGCGACGCGATACGGCGACGTACACCGCCAGTTCGTCGAGGTCGATTGGCTCTTCGAGGTTGGCTTCCATCAGCGCGACGATTTCCTGCAACTTCGGCTGGTTGGTGCCGAGCATGTGCTTGAGCGGCACGCGCTGGTGATCCTGCTCGTTGCGGATACGTTCGTAGACAAACATTTCCGAAATCGCGGCAGACAGTTCACGGCCGTGATCGCGGCTGATCAGGTGCAGCATCATGTCCAGTGGCGCGGTGCCGCCGGAGCTGGTGAAACGGTTACGGTCGAGGGTGAACAGGCGGGTGCTCATCGCCACGCGCGGGAAAGCTTCCTGCATCGCCGCCAGACATTCCCAGTGCACGCTGCAATCGAAACCGTCGAGCAGGCCGGCGCAGGCCAGGGCCCAGCTGCCGGTGCACACGGCGCCCAGACGCTTGGACTGGCGCGCCTGGCTTTGCAGCCACGAGACGTGTTCACGGGTGACCGTGCGCTGAATGCCGATCCCGCCGCAAACAATCACGGTGTCCAGGGGCGGGGCTTTGTGCATGGAGGCATCGGGAGTGATTTGCAGACCGTCACTGGCCCACACCTGGCCGCCATCGACGGTGAGGGTGCTCCAGCGATACAGCTCACGACCGGACAATTGATTGGCCATGCGTAGCGGTTCTACCGCAGAGGCCAGGGAAATCAGCGTGAAATTGTCCAGCAGCAAAAAGCCGATGGATTGAGGCGCACGGTTCTGGGGTTGGGCCCCGGAGTTGAACGACGTCATCGCGGTATCTCCTCACACAAAGCGGGTGATGGCCTCAGGCGGAGGCTCTTGTTATTGCCGCGTGCTCATGCGGGAGACGGGCTTTGTTATGACAGAGCAATTGCCATGCCTAAAATTGAATGGCCGTTCAATAACTCCTGAAAACGACGTCGCGACGTGTCTATTCGAGACGTCCGACGAAAGGTATTTCGAAGTGCCATCAGTGTTGGTGAGAGCCCTGCTCCGTTGCCTGTGAGCAAATCGGTAGCACTTGTGGGAATGGGCTTGCGCGCGGTTGTTTCGGAGTGTCACCGCAGGCACGGGTGACGGACGGTAGGGTGTGCTGATTGCCTGTTACAGGTGGGAAAGACTCTTATCTGATTGCGACGCGCTAAAAGGTGGCGTGATTTGATTAGCGTGTTCACTTGGTGAGCAGTTTTGACTGGTCCGGCCTCATCGCTGGCAAGCCAGCTCCCACAGGGATTGGTGATGCTCACAAGATTTCAGCAACACCCAACAACTTATGAGAACCAGCTCCCACAGGGATTTTCTGTGTGATCAAGATTTCTGTATCACCACAGAACCTGTGGGAGCTGGCTTGCCGGCGATTGGGGTCAACTCGGTATCAGCACTCAACAGCACTGACCGCCAAGCCACCGCGCGATGTCTCTTTATATTTGTCATGCATGTCGGCACCGGTATCACGCATGGTACGGATCACCCGATCCAGCGAGATAAAGTGCTGACCATCGCCACGCAAGGCCATTTGCGCCGCGTTGATTGCCTTCACGGCGGCAATCGCATTGCGCTCGATGCACGGCACCTGCACCAGACCGCCAACCGGATCGCAGGTCAGGCCGAGGTTGTGTTCCAGACCGATTTCTGCGGCGTTGCACAGTTGCTCCGGCGTCGCCCCGAGGATCTCCGCCAGCCCTGCCGCCGCCATCGCGCAGGCTGAACCGACCTCGCCCTGGCAGCCGACTTCGGCACCCGAGATCGAAGCGTTCTTCTTGCACAGAATCCCTACCGCCGCCGCACCGAGGAAATAGTCGACCACGTTGGCGTCGGTGACCGCTTCGCTGAACTTCATAAAGTAGTGCAACACCGCCGGGATGATCCCCGCCGCACCGTTGGTCGGCGCCGTGACCATGCGCCCGCCGGCCGCGTTCTCTTCATTAACAGCCAGGGCGAACAGATTGACCCACTCCATCGCACTCAACGTCGAGCCGATCACATTGGGCTTGTTCAACTCCTGCAGGCTGCGATGCAACTTCGCCGCGCGCCGACGCACATTCAATCCACCGGGCAGGATGCCTTCGTGCTTGAGGCCCTGCTCGACGCAGTCCTGCATCGCCCGCCACAGCTTCATCAGCCCGGCGCGGATTTCCTCTTCGCTGCGCCAGACCTTTTCGTTGGCCATCATCAATTCGGCGACGCGCAGGTTGTTCTTCTTGCACAGCTCCAGCAGCTCCACCGCGCTGGAAAAGTCATAAGGCAACTCGGTGCGATCCAGATCGACCACGCCACTGGACGCCTGCGCCTGATCCACCACAAAACCGCCGCCCACCGAATAGTAGGTGTCGCGATGCAGTTCACCGTGATCACCCTCGGCAACAATCGTCATCGCATTGGGATGGAACGGCAGATTCTCGTCGATCAGGCGCATGTCCCGTGCCCAGACAAACGGCACCGACAAACGACCATCCAATAGAAGGGTATGAGTTTCACGCAGCGCCTGAATGCGCGGACCAATCTGCGACGGGTCGATTGCGTCCGGCCACTCGCCCATCAGGCCCATGATCACCGCGTTGTCGCTGCCGTGACCGATACCGGTGGCCGACAACGATCCGAACAATTGCACTTCTATACGACGCACCTGTTCCAGTAGGTGCTTGTCCCTTAGCGACTCGACGAACAACGCCGCGGCGCGCATCGGCCCGACGGTGTGGGAACTGGAAGGGCCGATGCCGATTTTGAACAGGTCGAAAACGCTGATAGCCATTGCTGCAGAGCTCCTGAGGATGCCGATCCGGGGCGATAAGCGCCCGCTGGCGGAGCTGCTACGCTCAAGCTGCGATCCGCCGGAATGCCCGCATCATCAGGCTTTTGTCAGGTCGCACGGCGTCTGACACCGACGCACTCATGCCCACTAACGCCGTGCCGCTTTCGTCCCCGGTTTTCGCCGTTTTTATGCGGTTCAGATGGCCAGACGGGGCCAAAAAAAGCTGTAAGCGACGTCACTGACACTGGATGCGACCATCCCTGTACTGGATACGACGCCCCCTGTAGGCGTCAGATTTTCACTGGTACATGATCGTTATGACTCGATTGCAAGGCGCCGTGGTAGAGCTGTCTCCAGAACGCCATCCAACCGCAACCTATAAGTGCGGTGGTCCACAGTCGGAACACTGCCAAAAAAAACACCAAGGAGTCCATCCATGAAAGGTTCCCCGTCGTTGTTGTTGGCCGCCATGCTGAGTCTGCCGTTACTGGCTCAAGCTGCAGAACCGGCGCAGTGCAGTACCGTTAACTTCTCCGATGTCGGCTGGACCGACATCACCGCCACTACCGCTACCACCTCCGTTGTCCTCAACGCCCTCGGCTACAAGACCAAGACCACCATGATCTCCGTGCCCGTGACCTACAAGTCGCTGGCCGACGGCAAGAACATGGACGTGTTCCTCGGTAACTGGATGCCGACCATGGAGAACGACATCAAGGCTTACCGCGACGCCGGCACCGTGGAAACCGTGCGCACCAACCTCAAGGGCGCCAAGTACACCCTCGCCGTGCCGCAAGCCCTGTATGACAAAGGTCTGCATGACTTCGCCGACATCGCCAAATTCAAGAAAGAACTCGACGGCAAGATCTACGGCATCGAGCCTGGCAACGACGGCAACCGTCTGATCCAGAGCATGATCGACAAGGACGCCTTCGGCCTGAAAACCGCCGGTTTTAAAGTCGTCGAATCCTCCGAAGCGGGCATGCTCTCGCAGGTTGACCGCGCGCAGAAACGCGACACCGCCGTGGTCTTCCTTGGCTGGGCGCCGCACCCGATGAACAAGCGCTTCAAGATTCAATACCTGACCGGTGGCGATGATTTCTTCGGCCCGGATTTCGGTGCTGCAACCGTGGCGACCAACACCCGCAAGGGCTACGCCACCGAGTGCAGCAACGTCGGTCAGTTGCTGAAGAATCTGGAGTTCACTGTCGACATGGAAAGTGAACTGATGGGCAACATCCTCGACGACAAGATGAAGCCTGACGCGGCCGCCAAGGCCTGGCTGAAAAAGAATCCACAGGTGCTCGATACCTGGCTCGCTGGCGTGACCACCATTGACGGTAAACCTGGCCTGGAGGCCGTGAAAGCCAAACTGCAGTAATCGCTTATGCCGGGGGAGCCAGCTCCCCCGGGCTGTTTATTTCCTTGCATGCGGACGTTCACTACCATGCTGATTGATCAGAAAATACCTTTAGGCCAGTACATCGCGGGCTTCGTTGAATGGTTGACGCAACACGGCGCCAGTACCTTCGACGCAATCGCCGTGACCCTGGAAACGATGATCCACGGCGTGACGTTTGCGCTGACCTGGTTCAACCCGCTGGTCTTGATCGGCCTCATCGCTCTGATTGCGCATCTGATCCAGCGCAAATGGGGATTGACCGCTTTCGTTATCGCCTCCTTCCTGCTGATCCTCAATCTGGGGTACTGGCAGGAAACCATGGAAACCCTCGCCCAGGTCATGTTCGCGACCCTGGTCTGCGTGGTCATCGGCGTGCCGTTGGGCATCGTCGCCGCGCACAAACCGATGTTCTACACGTTAATGCGTCCAGTACTCGATCTGATGCAGACCGTACCGACCTTCGTTTACCTCATTCCTACCCTGACCCTCTTCGGGCTGGGCGTGGTGCCGGGCCTGATCTCCACGGTGGTGTTCGCCATCGCTGCGCCGATCCGCCTGACCTACCTGGGCATCCGCGATGTCCCGCAAGAACTGATGGACGCCGGCAAGGCCTTCGGCTGCTCGCGTCGCCAATTGCTCTCACGGATCGAACTGCCTCACGCCATGCCGAGCATCGCTGCCGGCATCACCCAGTGCATCATGCTGTCGTTGTCGATGGTGGTGATCGCGGCACTGGTGGGCGCCGACGGACTCGGCAAACCGGTGGTCAACGCACTGAACACTGCTGATATCGCCCTGGGCTTCGAAGCAGGCCTGGCGATCGTACTGCTGGCGATCATGCTCGACCGTATCTGCAAACAACCCGACGCCAAAGTAGGGGGTGACGCATGAGCATAATTCGCTTCGAAGACGTCGACGTAATCTTCTCCAAGGATCCACGCGAGGCACTCAAGCTGCTGGATCAGGGCATGACCCGCAACGAGATCCTGAAAAAGACCGGGCAGATTGTCGGCGTGGAAAAAGCCACGCTGGACATCAATAAAGGCGAGATCTGCGTGCTGATGGGCCTCTCCGGTTCCGGCAAATCGAGCCTGCTGCGCTGCATCAACGGCCTCAACACCGTGAGCCGCGGCAAGCTGTTCGTCGAGCATGAAAACCGTCAGATCGACATTGCCTCCTGTACTCCCGCAGAGCTGAAAATGATGCGTACCAAACGCATCGCCATGGTGTTCCAGAAGTTCGCCCTGATGCCGTGGCTGACGGTGCGCGAGAACATCAGTTTCGGTCTGGAAATGCAGGGTCGCCCGGAGAAGGAACGCAAGAAACTGGTCGACGAAAAACTCGAACTGGTCGGCCTGACACAGTGGCGCAACAAGAAGCCGGATGAACTCTCCGGCGGCATGCAGCAGCGTGTGGGTCTGGCGCGGGCATTGGCGATGGACGCCGACATTTTGCTGATGGACGAACCGTTCTCGGCACTTGACCCGCTGATTCGTCAGGGCTTGCAGGATGAACTGCTGGAACTGCAACGCAAGTTGAGCAAGACCATCGTCTTCGTGAGTCACGACCTTGATGAAGCGCTGAAACTCGGCAGCCGAATCGCAATCATGAAAGACGGCCGGATCATCCAGTACAGCGTGCCGGAAGAGATCGTACTGAACCCGGCGGACGACTATGTGCGTACCTTCGTCGCGCACACCAATCCGCTCAACGTGCTCTGCGGTCGCAGCCTGATGCGCACGCTGGACAAGTGCAAACGCATAAACGGTTCGGTGTGTCTGGATCCGGGCGGCGACTCGTGGCTGGACCTGGCCGAAGGTAACACTATCAAGGGCGCGCGGCAGAATGGCTCGGTGCTGAACCTGCAGAACTGGGCGCCGGGGCAAGCGGTGGAAGGGCTGGAGCGCAAGCCAACGCTGGTGGATTCGAATATCGGCATGCGTGATGCGTTGCAGATTCGTTATCAGACCGGCAACAAGCTGGTGCTGCACGATAACAATCATGTGGTGGGGATCTTGGGCGACAGTGAGCTGTATCACGCGTTGCTGGGCAAGAACCTGGGCTAAGAACCCAAGACACAAAAACGCCGCGAGAGGATCGCGGCGTGATCGTTCCCACGCTCTGCGTGGGAATGCAGCCCGGGACGCTCCGCGTCCCACAACAGCGGACGCAGAGCGTCCATTGAGACATTCCCACGCAGAGCGTGGGAACGATCATGCAAAAGGGGCTCAATCGAGCCCCTTTTGTTTTAGCTGTTTAGCTGTACACCCGGCCAAGGAGCTGCCGATGGCTTTCAAACTGATCGAGCACATCGCGTGTGATCTGATCCTGCGTGAAGCCCATCAGGTCGTAATCCTGGCTGCCGTTGTGCAAATACACCTCGGCGCGGTAGTAACGCTGGCGCGCTTCATCGGACTGGGCCGATTCAGTCGGCGTCGCCAGATAACCGTCCAGGCTCACTTCGTAAACGAAAGGGTTGCCCTCTTCCATCTCGATGCGCACGCCCATGCAACGCTTGGATTTACCCAAAAGCGTTTGCACTTCCAGACCCTGCGCACGCATTTGCGCGGCAGCGTCTTCCAGCGCCGGGCTGACCTGCTTGTCCATGAAACGCTGCACCACCGATTGGCTCGGTTGCAGGTCCAGTTGCGTCAGACGCTCGCTGAAACCGCGACGACCACGTTCAGCCAGTTGCGCCTGCTCCTGTTCGATCTGCACGTCCTGACGCATTGCCTTGTGCAGGCCAAACATGAAGAACACCAGCACTACCGAGAACGGCAGACCGGCCAGCACCACCATGGTTTGCATGGCTTCGAAGTTACCGGCAAACAGCAGGCCGATGGTCACCAGGGTGATCACCACCGACCAGAAGATTCGCAGCCAGTGCGGCGCATCTTCGTCGACGTTGCCGCCCTTGCAGGACAGATTCGCCATCATCACCGCGCCGGAGTCGGCCGGGGTCAGGAACAGCACGAAGCCAACGAAGATCGACACACCGATGACGATTTTCGACGCCGGGTAATGCTCAAGCAACTGATAGATGGCCATCGACGGCTGTTCCAGCGCCGTCTTGCCAAGCTCGACCGCCCCCTGGTTCATCACCAGGTCCAGTGCCGAGTTACCGAAGATCGACAGCCAGGCCAGGGTGAAGCCCAGCGGAATCAGCAGCACGCCGGCGACCAGTTCGCGCACGGTACGACCACGGGAAATACGCGCAATGAACATGCCTACAAATGGGGCCCAGGAAATCCACCACGCCCAGTAGAACAGAGTCCACAGACCCAGCCAGCGGTCGGACTTGGCGTTGTCGCCTTCATAGACGTACAGGTCGAACGTCTTCAGCACCACGCCGTTGAGGTAGTCGCCGATGTTCTGCACGAAGCCGTTGAGCAGGTGCAGGGTCGGGCCGAACAGCAGGACGAAAATCAGCAGACCGCTGAACAGCACGATGTTCAGGTTGGACAGACGACGGATGCCGTTTTCCACACCGGACACGGCCGCGATGGTCGCCACGGTGCTCATGACGATGATCACGATCAAAAGGTTGGTGTTGCTGTGCTCCATGCCGAACAGGTTTTCCAGGCCGGAGGACACTTGCAGCGAGCCGATCCCCAGGTTGGTCACCAGCCCCAGCAGGGTCACGAACATGCCGAAGCCGTCCACCGCGTGACCGGCCGCGCCTTTGACCCAACGCTCACCGACCAGCGGATACAGCGCCGAACGCAGGGCCAGCGGCTGGTTATGACGGTACGCGAAGTACGCCACGGCCAGACCGACCAGCGCATAGATCGCCCAGCCGTGCAGGCCCCAGTGCAGGAACGTCAGCTGTACCGCCTGACGCGCGGCCATGTTGGTGGCCGCTGCGCCTTCCGGCGGATTGAAGTAGTGATCCAGTGGCTCGGAAGCGCCGAAGTACAGCAGCGAAATACCGATACCCGACGAGAACAGCATCCCCGCCCAGGCGCCGTAACTGAAATCCGGGGTGTCGTCCTTGCTGCCCAGTTTGAGTTTGCCGTACGAGGAAAACGCCAGGCCCACGACAAATACCAGATAGGCGGCAATCACCACCATGTAGTACCAGCCGAAGCTGCGCGACAACCAGGCCTGAGCCACACCCAACAAACTGCCAGCCTCTTTCGGGGCGATCATCAGAATGGCGGTCAACAACAGAATCAGCGCGGTAGAGGTGTAAAACACCCAACCGTTGACCGTCACCTTCTCGGGCGGGGTCTTTATAAGCGAGGCAGAACTCATGGCACAAATGCTCCAGGCAGTGCGAGAGAAGAACACAAGGCAACACGGAACCCGACCAATCGGTTAGTTGGCAGCCGACCGGCGGGTGATATAAAGACACCCCGAAAAAAGCCCGAACCTGCCGAAATGGCGCTGCGAATCGCTTTCGTGGCCAAAGGCATCCGGACGTTCATCCGAAACCTGGCCCTGAGCGTCTTGCCCTTTCAACACGTCCATCGAATCGCGAACCGCGCCATGCCCCATACAGGTTTCAAGCATTTTCGGATGTCGGTTTTATCGCCACTTACACGTAGGAAAAATCTGTAGGCAGCGACGATTTGTCGCAGATCTTATTCTTTGTTGATTGAACGTTCAATCAAAACAAAATAGACTGGCCCTCAATCCGATAGGCGTCATTCGCCCCTCGGAAGGCCTAAGGAGATGTGCAAGATGCCCAAGGTCGGTATGCAACCCATCCGCCGCCAACAACTGATCGAAGCCACTTTGCAGGCGGTCGATCAGGTCGGAATGGGGGACGCCAGCATTGCGCTGATCGCCCGTTTGGCCGGTGTCTCGAATGGCATCATCAGTCATTACTTTCAGGACAAGAACGGCCTGATTGCCGCCACGATGCGGTATCTGATGAGCGTCCTCAGCGAGAACGTCACCCTGCGCCGCCAAGCGCTGGCAGATGACAGCCCACGGGCGCATCTGCAGGTGATCATCGAAGGCAACTTCGACGCCAGCCAGGTCAATGGCCCGGCAATGAAAACCTGGCTGGCCTTCTGGGCCACCAGCATGCACCAGCCGTCTTTGCACAGGTTGCAGCGGATCAACGATCACCGTCTGTATTCCAACCTGTGCTGCGAGTTCCGCCGTGTGTTGCCGCTCGAAGATGCGCGCACCGCAGCGCGTGGCCTGGCAGCGTTGATTGATGGCTTGTGGTTGCGCGGCGCTTTGTCGGGAGACGCTTTCGACACGGCGCAGGCGCAACAGATCGCTTACGAATACATGGATTTCCAATTGGCCAAGAAGGTGAGCTAGAGCACACAGAAAACGCTCGGCCCCTGAACGCCACCGCAGCCTCACCGCGGTGGCCAACGCCAACCACTAATGCACTTGCGAGGACACTATGGCCCGTTTCGAACTGCAAAAACTTTACATCGATGGTGCGTACTCCGACGCCGGCAGCGATGCCACCTTCGAAGCCATCAACCCGGCTAACGGTGAAGTCCTCGCACTGGTGCAACGTGCGACCAAGGAAGACGTCGAGCGCGCTGTCGTCAGCGCCGAAAAAGGCCAGAAAATCTGGGCTGCGATGACCGCCATGGAGCGTTCGCGCATCCTGCGTCGCGCCGTCGACATCCTGCGCGAGCGTAACGATGAGCTGGCTGCTCTGGAAACTCTGGACACCGGCAAAGCCTTCTCCGAAACCAAGTACGTCGACATCGTTACCGGCGCCGACGTGCTGGAATACTACGCAGGCCTGGTACCCGCCATCGAAGGCGAGCAGATCCCGCTGCGTGACACTTCTTTCGTTTACACCCGTCGCGAGCCGCTGGGCGTGGTGGCCGGTATCGGCGCGTGGAACTACCCGATCCAGATTGCTCTGTGGAAATCCGCTCCAGCCTTGGCGGCCGGTAACGCGATGATCTTCAAGCCAAGCGAAGTCACCTCGCTGACCACCCTGAAACTGGCCGAGATCTACACCGAAGCCGGCGTTCCGAATGGCGTGTTCAACGTTCTGACCGGCAGCGGCCGTGAAGTCGGCACCTGGCTGACCGAGCACCCGCGCATCGAAAAAATCTCGTTCACTGGCGGCACCGACACTGGCAAGAAAGTCATGGCCAGCGCTTCGGCTTCGTCGCTGAAAGACGTGACCATGGAACTGGGCGGCAAGTCCCCACTGATCATCTGCGACGACGCAGATCTGGATCGCGCCGCCGACACCGCGATGATGGCCAACTTCTACAGCTCCGGTCAGGTCTGCACCAACGGCACTCGCGTGTTCGTGCCGGCTCATCTGAAAGCCGCCTTCGAAGCCAAGATCGTTGAGCGCGTTGCGCGCATCCGCATCGGCAACCCGGAAGACGAAAACACCAACTTCGGCCCGCTGGTCAGCTTCCCGCACATGGAAAGCGTGTTGGGTTACATCGCCAAGGGTAAAGAAGAAGGTGCCCGCGTACTGTGCGGCGGCGAGCGTCTGACCGACGGCGAATTCGCCAAAGGCGCATTCGTTGCTCCGACCGTGTTCACCGATTGCACCGACGACATGACCATCGTTCGTGAAGAAATCTTTGGCCCGGTCATGGCGATCCTCTCCTACGAAACCGAAGAAGAAGTGATCCGCCGCGCCAACGACACCGACTTCGGCCTGGCCGCCGGTATCGTCACCAAAGACCTGAACCGCGCTCACCGCGTGATTCATCAACTGGAAGCCGGTATCTGCTGGATCAACGCCTGGGGCGAGTCCGACGCAAAAATGCCGGTGGGCGGTTACAAGCAGTCGGGTGTTGGCCGTGAGAACGGGATCAGCTCGCTGAACAACTTCACCCGCATCAAATCGGTACAGGTCGAGCTGGGCGATTACGTCTCGGTGTTCTAAGACCCGAGTCCTGTATTGCCTGCGAGGCCGCCTTCGCTGGCAAGCCAGCTCCCACAGGTTTGGTGTCGCCCACCAAATCTGTGGCAACTCCCAATCCTTGTGGGAGCTGGCTTGCCAGCGATTCGAGTGCGCAGCACTCGCCGAGGCCCGACCTGACCAACTTCAAAGAGGGTGCATTCAATGTCCCAAGAATTCGATTACATCATCATCGGTGCCGGCTCGGCCGGTAACACCCTGGCGACCCGTCTGACTGAAGACGCCGGCGTCACCGTTCTGCTGCTCGAAGCCGGCGGCCCGGACTATCGTTTCGACTTCCGCACGCAAATGCCCGCCGCACTGGCGTTCCCGCTGCAGGGTCGTCGCTACAACTGGGCGTACGAAACCGATCCAGAGCCACACATGGACGGTCGCCGGATGGAATGCGGTCGCGGCAAAGGCCTCGGCGGTTCCTCGTTGATCAACGGCATGTGCTACATCCGTGGTAACGCGATGGACTACGACGGCTGGGCAAAACTGCCAGGCCTGGAAGACTGGTCGTACCTCGACTGCCTGCCGTACTTCCGCAAAGCGGAAACCCGCGACATCGGCCCGAACGACTACCACGGTGGCGACGGTCCGGTCAGCGTGACCACGCCGAAGGCTGGCAACAACCCGCTGTTCCACGCCATGGTTGAAGCTGGCGTGCAGGCCGGTTACCCGCGCACCGAAGACCTGAACGGCTACCAGCAGGAAGGCTTCGGTCCGATGGACCGCACCGTGACGCCGAACGGCCGCCGTGCTTCCACCGCCCGTGGCTACCTCGATGTCGCCAAGAAGCGTTCGACTCTGACCATCGTCACTCACGCTCTGACCGACAAGATCCTGTTCGAAGGCAAGCGTGCCGTTGGCGTGCGTTACCTGGTCGGCGACGCTGAAGAGCGCGTTGAAGCCAAAGCCCGCAAAGAAGTCCTGCTGTGCTCCGGCGCCATTGCTTCGCCGCAGATTCTGCAACGTTCCGGTGTCGGCCCGGCAAAACTGCTGGAAAGCCTCGACATCCCGGTCGTACACGATCTGCCGGGTGTCGGTGAAAACCTGCAGGATCACCTTGAGTTGTACCTGCAATACGCCTGCACTCAGCCGGTTTCGCTGTACCCGTCGCTGCTCTGGTACAACCAGCCAGCCATTGGTGCCGAGTGGCTGTTCAACGGCACCGGCATCGGCGCCAGCAACCAGTTCGAAGCCGGCGGTTTCATCCGCTCGCGTCCGGAATTCGAATGGCCGAACATCCAATACCACTTCCTGCCGGTGGCGATTAACTACAACGGCAGCAACGGTGTGAAAGAGCACGGTTTCCAGGCGCACATGGGTTCCATGCGTTCGCCGAGCCGTGGCCGCATCCAGGTCAAATCCAAGGATCCGCGCCAGCACCCGAGCATCCTGTTCAACTACATGGCCACCGAGCAGGACTGGCAGGAATTCCGTGACGGCATCCGCCTGACCCGTGAAATCATGCAGCAGCCTGCGCTGGACGCTTTCCGTGGCCGCGAAATCAGCCCGGGCATCGAAGTGCAAACCGATGAGCAGCTCGACAAGTTCATCCGTGAGCACGCCGAAACCGCGTTCCACCCGTCCTGCTCGTGCAAGATGGGCACCGACGAAATGGCTGTGGTAGATGGCGAAGGTCGTGTGCACGGCATGCAGAGTCTGCGCGTGGTCGATGCTTCGATCATGCCGATCATCACCACCGGTAACCTGAACGCGCCGACGATCATGATGGCCGAGAAAATCGCCGACAAGATCCGTGGCCGCAAGCCACTGCCGCGTAGCAATGCTGCCTACTACGTGGCTGGCGGTGCGCCAGTGAAGGGCAAGCCGATGCGTGATATCACGCCTGTTGCTCAGTAAGACTTGATACTGCGTCACGGCTAATCGCTGGCAAGCCAGCTCCCACAGGGTTTTGCGTCGTTCACAGAAATTGTGTACACAAAAACACCTGTGGGAGCCTGGCTTGCCAGCGATGAGGCCCTCACATTCAGCACAAATCCCTCTGCTTCAAGTAAATCCCCCTACACCCCCTCTTCACTTGATCCTACCCCCACGCAGGCCTACTCTAGACCTCGCGCAACCGTTTCACCCCTCCCCGCCGAATCGCCTCACCCCGCAACTCCATAACAAGGAGGTTCCCGAATGTTCGATTTCCACCCCCAGCTCAAGCAGCGCTTCGCTGCCTTGCGCACGGGCGCTGAGTTTTTTTCCCTGCGGTATGTACGCGAGTCCGGCCAGTATTTGTCGGTGCGCAAGAACGTCGCCGAACCGCCAAGCCTGAGCCGTGATGAAGGCGCGATGCTTACCGTTCGCGTCAATGGCGTTGAAGCCTATGCGGCGACCAACGACCTCTCGCAACAAGGCCTGCAAGCCGCGCTTGAACGCGCCGAGCTGCAAGCCCGTCGGCTCAAGCCGCACGCGCTGCTCGACCTGCGCGATCAGCTCGTTTCCAGCGACCGCGCTGACTACTTTTCACCCAATCTCGAACAACCCTTCCCGTCCCTGAGCGAATGCTTTGAGTTGCTCGGCGCGGAATCCGCCTCGGTGCCAAAGGATGAGCGCCTGGTGAATTGGGAAGTGAGCATCGGCATTACCCATGTCGAGCAGATCTACCTGAGCAGCGCCGGAGCCGAATTGCGTCAGGCCCAGCGCTTCGTCTACCCAGGCCTCGACGTCACCGCCTACGACGGCAACGACAGCCAGACCCGCAGCCTCGGCCGTGAGAACTTCGGCCAACAGGGCGGCGCTGACGTGATCAGCCGCTGCGGCCTGGTTGGTGCCGGTCCGCAGGTGGCCGATCAGGCCCTGCAACTGCTGCTCGCGCCCAACACCCCGCAAGGGCCGCGCGACCTGCTGTTGATGCCCGATCAGATGATGCTGCAGATCCACGAATCCATCGGCCACCCGCTGGAGCTCGACCGCATTCTCGGTGACGAGCGCAATTACGCCGGTACCAGTTTCGTCAAAGCATCTGATTTCGGCAGCCTGCAGTACGGCTCGAAACTGCTCAACGTGACCTTCGATCCGGGCATTCCCGAAGAACTCGCCAGTTACGGCCACGACGACGATGGCAGCAAGGCCAGCAAGCAATTCCTGATTCGCGAGGGCCTGCTGCTGCGACCATTGGGCGGTGCGCTGTCGCAGTTCCGCGCTGGTCTCGACGGTGTCGCCAACAGCCGCGCCTGTGGCTGGAACCGCGCGCCGATCGACCGTATGGCCAACCTCAATATCGAACCGGGCGACCAGCCGCTGAACAAGCTGATCGAAGGCATCGAGCACGGCATTTTGATGAGCACCAACCGCTCGTGGTCGATTGACGATGCACGCAACAAATTCCAGTTCGGCTGCGAATGGGGCCAGTTGATCGAAAACGGCGAACTCAAAGGCGTGGTGAAAAACCCGAACTACCGGGCGATTTCCGCGCACTTCTGGAAAAGCCTGCGCGCCGTCGGCGACGCCAACACCGTCAAGGTGCTGGGCACGCCAAACTGCGGCAAGGGCGAACCGAACCAGGTGATCCGCGTCGGCCACGCTTCGCCGGCCTGCGTATTCAGCAATGTTGATGTGTTTGGGGGAGACGCCTGATGAGTACGGTCAAGAATCAGGCTGAGGCCTTTAAAGTACTGGTCAACTGGCTGCGCGACACAGTGCGCGAGCCGGAACAGTTCACCCTCAGCTATGCCGCCGAATCGTCGGCGTTCGTGCGTTTCAACCACGCCAAGGTGCGTCAGGCCGGGCAAGTGCAGCAGGCCGATGTCGGCCTGAAACTGATCAACGACGGCCGCCATGCCGACTTGCACATCACCCTCTCCGGTGATCTGGAAGGCGACCTGCAACGCCTCGCCGAAGGTCTGCAACAATTGCGCGAAACCCTGCCGCTGCTGCCGCAGGATCCGTATCTGTTGCTCAACCACAATGGCTGGCAGAGCAATAACGTGCAGGAACATCCGCTGCCGGACACCGAGCAGGTGGTCGACGAAATCTGCGCCGCCGCCGAAGGTCTGGACCTGGTGGGCTTCTATGCCGCCGGCCCGATCAGCCGTGGTTTCGCCAGTTCTTCAGGCGCCTTCGGCTGGCATCAGGCGAACAGCTTCAACTTCGATTTCAGCCTGTTCCACGAGAACGGCGAGGCCGTGAAGGCCAGTTACGCCGGGCACGACTGGAGCAGCGATGGTTTCGCCAAACGCTTCCAGCAGGCGCGCGAGCAACTGGAATTCCTTGGTCGGCCGTTGCGCACCTTGGCACCGGGGCAATACCGCGCGTATCTGGCGCCGGCGGCGCTGGAAGAAATCATGGGCATGCTGAGCTGGGGCGGTTTCTCGGCGCAATCGATCGCGAGCAAAAGCAGCCCGTTGCAGAAGCTCTATGTCGGCGATCAGGCGTTCAGCCCGCTGGTGTCGCTGGATGAGAAAGTCAGCGAATCGTTGAGCCCGGCGTTTTCCGGTGAAGGTTATCCACGCAGCGATCTGCGCCTGATCGTCGAAGGCAAGGCTGGCGATCAATTGGTCGGTTCGCGCAGTGCGGCCGAATACGGCCTGACGGCCAACGGTGCCAGCGGCGGTGAATCGCCGAGTGCATTGAACATGGCTGCCGGTGATCTGTCGCAAGCAGAGATCCTCAAGCAATTGGGCACCGGGCTGTACATCAGCAACCTGTGGTACCTGAACTTCTCGGATCAACCGGCGGCGCGCATGACCGGCATGACCCGCTTCGCGACCTTCTGGGTCGAGAACGGCGAAATCCAGGCCCCGGTCAGCACCATGCGTTTCGATGACAGCGCCTACAGCCTGCTGGGTTCGCAGCTGGAAGCACTGACCGCCGAGCGTGAGTTGCTGCTGTCGGCGAGTACGTATAGCCAGCGCAATACTTCCTCGGCGTTGCTGCCGGGGGCGCTGGTGAGCCGACTGACCTTGACCTTGTAATACCGCAACACCGCAGTACCTGTGGGAGCTGGCTTGCCAGCGATGGCGGACTTTCAGGCAACAACGATGTTGAATCTGAGGGCCTCATCGCTGGCAAGCCAGCTCCCACAGGGTAGTGTTCCGTCTGATCCACTTTCTCAGAGGTTCCATGCCCACTCGCCCGCCTCTCGACGCCATCACCGCCCGCTGGTTGCCGTGGGTCGTCGCCATTGCGTTCTTCATGCAGTCCCTCGACGGGACCATCCTCAACACCGCCCTGCCGGCCATGGCCCGCGATCTGGCCGAAGACCCTCTGCGCATGCAGGGTGTGGTCATCTCCTACATGCTCACCGTGGCGTTGTTGATCCCCGCTTCCGGGTGGATCGCCGACCGCTTCGGCACCAAGAAAATCTTCTTCGGCGCGATCCTGCTGTTCAGCTTCGGCTCGCTGCTCTGCGCGTTGTCGAGCAGCCTGAGCATGCTGGTCGGCGCCCGCGTCATCCAGGGCTTGGGCGGCGCGCTGATGTTGCCGGTCGGTCGACTGGTGGTTTTACGTGCCTATCCAAGATCGGAACTGGTGCGGATCATGGGTTTCATCACCATCCCCGGCCTGCTCGGCCCGTTGATCGGCCCGACCATGGGCGGCTGGATGGTCGAATACCTGACGTGGCACTGGATCTTCCTGATCAACCTGCCGGTCGGCGTCATCGGCTGCTACGCGGTGTGGAAGTTCATCCCCGACCTGCGCGGCACCGAGCGCACGCGCTTCGATAGCTTGGGCTTTCTGTTGTTTGGCGCGGCGATGATTCTGATCACCATCGCCATGGAAGGGCTTGGCGAACTGCACCTGCCGCACCTGCGGGTGATGTTGCTGTTGTTCGGCGGCATGGCCTGTCTGGCGGCGTATTGGTTGCGCGCCGGACACATCGAAAACCCGCTGTTCGCGCCGTCACTGTTCAAGACCCGCACCTTTGCCGTGGGCATTCTCGGCAATCTGTTCGCCCGTCTGGGCAGCGGCGCTTTACCTTTTCTGGTGCCGTTGCTGCTGCAAGTGGCGCTCGGTTATTCGCCGTCGCAAGCGGGGATGAGCATGCTGCCGCTGGCCGCTGCGGCGATGGTCGCCAAATGGGTGGCGCGGCCGCTGATCGAACGTCTCGGTTATCGCATTGTGCTGACCGGCAACACACTGGCGCTGGGGATCATGCTGGCGAGCATGGGCCTGGTCAGCGAGCAGACACCGTACTGGCTGCTGCTGTGTCTGCTGGCGGTTCTCGGCGCGATCAACTCGCTGCAATTTACGGCGATGAATACGGTGACGTTGATTGATCTGGATGATGCGAGCGCCAGCAGCGGCAACAGTTTGCTCTCGGTGGTGGCGCAGTTGTCCTTGAGTCTTGGGGTTGCTTGCGCGGGCGCGCTGCTCGGCGGGTTCACAGCGGAGATTGGTAACGATGGCGTCGAGACCGTATTGGGCGCGTTCCAGCTGACCTTCGTCACGGTCGGGATCATGGCGATGCTGGCGGCGACAATTTTCTCGCAACTGTCGAAAGAAGACGGCCGCCGCGCCAAACGCCCGGAAGAGCACATCGAACACTGATTTGCGCTGAAGGGCTTTTGTGGCGAGGGAGCTTTGTGGTGAGGGGATTTATCCCCGACGGGTTGCGCAGCGACCCCAAGAAAGCTGAATGCGATCAGTCTGATGCACTGAGGCGGCAGGTTTTGGGGCTGCTTCGCAGCCCATCGCGGATAAATCCCCTCACCACAGAGGCTCCTCTGCCACAGGTTCAAATGCGGTCCGGGAACAACTCTGAGCTGTTGATTCAGTCGCTGTTCGTCCAGAACTTTCGAGGAAAGTGGCCCGGGGCTGCTACACTGCGCGACATTTTGTTTTGCAGGCCAGTCCCGTGACCACCATCGCCACCGCTTTTAATACTCTGCCGCTGTCCGCCGCCATGCTGGCTAACCTCGACTCACTCGGTTATGCCCAGATGACGCCGATCCAGGCGCAGAGCTTGCCGGTGATCCTCAAGGGGATGGACCTTATCGCCCAGGCCAAGACCGGCAGCGGCAAAACCGCTGCGTTCGGCATCGGCCTGCTCAACCCGATCAACCCGCGCTACTTCGGTTGCCAGGCGCTAGTGATCTGCCCGACCCGTGAGCTGGCCGATCAGGTTGCCAAGGAAATTCGTCGTCTGGCCCGTGCCGAAGACAACATCAAGGTCCTGACCCTGTGCGGCGGCGTGTCGTTCGGCCCGCAGATCGCTTCGCTGGAACACGGCGCGCACATCATCGTCGGCACCCCGGGGCGCATTCAGCAGCACCTGCGCAAGGGCTCGCTGGTGCTCGATGGCCTGAACACGCTGATCCTCGACGAAGCCGACCGCATGCTCGACATGGGTTTCTACGACGCCATCGAAGACATCATCGTCAAGACGCCAGAGCGTCGTCAGACCCTGCTGTTCTCCGCGACTTACCCGGTGGGCATCAAACAACTCGCCTCGAAATTCATGCGTGACCCGCAAACGGTGAAAGCCGAAGCGTTCCACGATGACACGCAGATCGAGCAGCGTTTCTACGAGATTTCCCCGGAAGACCGGATGAGCGTAGTGACCAAAGTCCTGCACCACTTCCGCCCGGCGTCCTGCGTGGCGTTCTGCTTTACCAAGCAGCAGGTTCAGGAAACTGTCGATCACCTGACCGCCAAGGGCATTTCCGCCGTCGGCCTGCACGGCGATCTGGAACAGCGTGACCGCGACCAGGTGCTGGCGATGTTCGCCAACCGCAGTACTTCGGTACTGGTTGCCACCGACGTTGCCGCCCGTGGTCTGGACATCGATGCGCTGGACATGGTGATCAACGTCGAACTGGCCCGCGATTCGGAAATCCACATTCACCGCGTCGGCCGTACCGGTCGTGCTGGCGAGAAAGGCATTGCGATCAGTCTGGTTGCCCCGGGCGAAGCACACCGCGCTCAAGCCATCGAACAACTGCAGAAATCGCCGCTGAACTGGGATCAGGTCGACAACCTCAAGTCCCAGGGCCTTGCCCCGCTGCAACCGCCAATGACTACCCTGTGCATCGGCGCTGGTCGAAAAGACAAGGTGCGTCCGGGCGACATTCTTGGCGCATTGACCGGCGACGCCGGCATTCCGGGTGCGCAGGTTGGCAAGATCGCAATCTTTGATTTCCAGGCCTACGTGGCGGTTGACCGCACTGTGGCCATGCAGGCTTTGCAGCGTTTGAACGACGGCAAGATCAAGGGCCGTTCGTTGCGCGTACGTATTTTGTAATCGATCTTCTATCCGACGAAGATCCCTGTGGGAGCGGGCTTGCCCGCGATGACGGACTGACAGACAACATCTATGTTGAATGTGCAGGCCTCATCGCGGGCAAGCCCGCTCCCACATGGGTCACCGGTGATTTTGAAATTTGTGTGAGGACACCGTTTTGCGCTCTACCGAAGTCGTGATCATTGGCGCTGGCGCCGCTGGGTTGATGTGTGCACTGACCGCCGCCGGGCGCGGGCGTCAGGTGTTGCTGCTCGACCACGCGAACAAGGCCGGCAAGAAAATCCTGATGTCGGGCGGTGGTCGCTGCAATTTCACCAACATGTACACTGAACCGAGCAATTTCCTCTCGCAGAACCCGCATTTTTGCAAATCGGCACTGGCGCGTTACACCCAGTGGGATTTCATCGGCATGGTCGGCAAGCACGCCGTGCCGTACCACGAGAAGAAACTCGGCCAGTTGTTCTGCGATAACAAATCCAGCGACATCCTCGAAATGCTTCTGACCGAATGCGATCAAGTCGGTGTCGACCTGCGTCTGGACACCTCGATCCAGACCATCGAGAAAGTCGAAAATGGCTACCTGCTCGACACCACCCTCGGCCAGGTCCAGTGCCAGTCGCTGGTAATTGCCACGGGTGGTCTGTCGATCCCGACGCTGGGCGCCACCGGTTTCGGTTATCAGGTCGCCAAGCAGTTCGGCCATGAACTGCTGCCGACCCGCGCCGGTCTGGTGCCATTCACCATCACCGATCAGCTCAAGGAACTATGCACCGAACTGTCCGGAACGTCGGTGGATTGCCTGGTCAGCTGCAACGAGCAGAGCTTTCGCGAGAATATCCTGTTCACGCACCGTGGCCTCAGTGGTCCGGCGATCCTGCAGATTTCCTCGTTCTGGGAATCCGGCGACACGGTGGAGATCAACTTGCTGCCGGATCACGACGCGGCGAGCTGGCTGCAACAGCAAGTGGCCGAACGCCCCAATAGCGAGCTGAAAACGTTGCTGGGTGAAATCTTCACCAAGAAGATGGCCAACCTGCTGGCGGACAACTGGTTCGTCTCCAAGCCGATGAAGCAGTACACCCACGCGGAACTGGCGGAGATCGCCGAGAAGCTGGGTAGCTGGAAAGTCGTGCCGGCGGGGACTGAGGGTTATCGCACCGCTGAAGTAACACTCGGTGGCGTCGATACTCGCGAAGTGTCCTCGAAAACCATGGAATCACTGAAAAGCCCCGGCCTGTACTTCATCGGCGAAGTGCTCGACGTCACCGGCCACCTGGGCGGCTTCAACTTCCAGTGGGCCTGGGCCTCCGGATACGCTGCTGCGCAGTACGCTTAATTCAAAGCTAAATACAAAAACCTGTGGGAGCTGGCTTGCCAGCGATGAGGCCGGCAGATCCAACATCATTGTTGACTGTCAGGCAGCCATCGCTGGCAAGCCAGCTCCCACAGGGTTCCGTGCCCAATTCAAGATTTAATCCAGCACAAGATCTCAAAGGAACACTTTTTGCTGTCAGATGTGATCGGCGCCATTGCGTCGGCGTCATTACTGGCTCAATTTAGCGGCATCGCCTCGGAAGGCCTTCGCACTTCATGTCCTCGACCTCGTTTCGTCAGTCTTTGCGGCGCCTGTGGGCGCTGGATAAATTCAGCTACAGCGTGCGGGTGTTCATCGCCCTGACCGGCAGCATGGCGCTGTGTTGGTATCAGGATGAAATGGGCCTGCTGATCCCGTTGTTCCTCGGCATTATCGCCAGCGCCCTGGCCGAGACCGACGACAGTTGGCAGGGCCGCCTCAATGCCCTCGCCGTGACGCTGGTGTGCTTCAGCATCGCCGCGCTGTCGGTGGAATTGCTCTTCCCCTACCCCATCGTGTTTGCCATTGCCTTGGCGCTGGCCAGCTTCGGCCTGACCATGCTCGGTGCGCTCGGCGAGCGTTATGGGGCGATTGCCTCGGCAACGTTGATTCTTTCCGTGTACACGATGATCGGCGTCGATCAACGCGGTGGTGCGGTCACTGATTTCTGGCACGAACCGATGCTGCTGGTGGCGGGTGCGGCGTGGTACGGCTTGCTCTCGGTGTTGTGGCAGGCGATGTTTTCCAATCAGCCGGTACAGCAGAGCCTGGCGCGGTTGTTCCGCGAACTGGGGTTTTATCTGAAGCTGAAATCGTCGCTGTTCGAGCCGATCCGGCAGATGGACGTCGAAGCACGACGGCTGGAGCTGGCCCAGCAAAATGGCCGCGTGGTTGCGGCACTGAACAGTGCCAAGGAAATCATTCTGCACCGGGTCGGCAACGGTCGCCCCGGCTCGAAAGTCAGCCGTTACCTGAAGCTGTACTTCCTCGCCCAGGACATCCACGAACGCGCCAGCTCCTCGCACTATCCGTACAACGCCTTGGCCGAAGCGTTTTTCCACAGTGACGTGCTGTTCCGCTGCCAACGCCTATTGCGCCAGCAAGGCAAAGCCTGCCGCGCACTGGCCGAATCGATCCAGATGCGCCAGCCGTTCATCTATGACGCCAGTTTCGCCGAAGCGCTGAGCGACCTCGACGCCTCCCTCGAACACCTGCGCATCCAGAGCAATCCGGCATGGCGCGGACTCCTGCGTTCGTTGCGCGCACTGGCAGCCAACCTCGGCACCCTCGACCGTTTGCTCAGCGACGCGAGTAACCCCGACGCCTTGGCCGATGCGACCGACAGCAGCTTGCTCGACCGCTCACCACGCAATCTCAAGGATGTCTGGATTCGTTTGCGCACGCAGCTTACGCCAACGTCACTGTTGTTCCGTCACGCCCTGCGCCTGCCATTGGCCCTGAGTATCGGCTACGGCATGGTGCACCTGATTCACCCGTCGCAAGGCTACTGGATCATCCTCACCACCCTGTTCGTCTGCCAGCCGAACTACGGCGCCACGCGGCGCAAACTCGGTCAGCGGATTTTCGGCACGGCCATCGGCCTGACCGTGGCATGGGCGCTGTTCGATCTGTTCCCGAGTCCGTTGGTGCAATCGTGTTTCGCCATTGCCGCCGGCGTGGTGTTCTTTACCAACCGCACCACCCGTTACACCCTGGCGACCGCTGCGATCACCATCATGGTGCTGTTCTGCTTCAACCAGGTCGGCGACGGTTACGGGCTGTTCCTGCCGCGACTGTTCGATACCTTGCTTGGCAGCCTGATTGCGGGCCTGACGGTGTTCCTGTTCCTGCCGGACTGGCAGGGCCGACGCCTGAACAAAGTGCTGGCCAACACCCTGACCTGCAACAGCATCTACCTGCGCCAGATCATGCAGCAATATGCCGCCGGCAAGAGCGACGACCTCGCTTATCGTCTGGCCCGACGCAACGCGCATAACGCCGACGCGGCGCTGTCGACGACACTGGCGAACATGCTGATGGAGCCGGGGCATTTCCGCAAAGAAGCGGATGTCGGTTTCCGCTTTCTGGTGCTGTCGCACACCTTGCTCAGTTACCTGTCAGGGCTGGGTGCGCACCGCGAGACGCAGTTGCCGGCCGATGTGCGTGAGCATTTGATTGATGGTGCCGGCGTACAACTCGCGACGAGTATCGACGAAATCGCCCAAGGGCTGGCGAGCAAGCAGCCGATTGCGATTCAGAGTGATGAAGAAGAAGCGCTGGCCAACGAACTGGAGCAGATGCCCGATGAGATTGATGAAGGGCAGCGCCTGGTGCAGACGCAATTGGCGTTGATCTGCCGGCAGCTGGGGCCGTTGCGTACGCTGGCGGCGCATTTGATCAAGGACACCTCCGAAGTTTGAGGTGGCCTGACTGGCCTCATCGCTGGCAAGCCAGCTCCCACAGTGGGTCGAGTGATTCACAAAATTGTGCTTCACCAAAGAACCCTGTGGGAGCTGGCTTGCCAGCGATGAGGCCCTCAGCAACAACACAACTCTGGGATCAGACACCTACATCCCATGCTGCCTCAGCAACCGGTCATAACTGCCATCCGCCTTCATCGCCGCTATCGCCCGATCAAACCCCGCCACGATCTGCTCATGCTGCGGATTTTTCAGACTCACCAATATATGCAGGCTGTTCTCGCTCAACGGTTTGGGCAAGAACTCCACCGAATTGCGCACCTTGGCTGATTCCCGCGCCAGGTAGTACTTCGCGACATACTCGTCCTCCAGCGTCAACTTGACCCGGTCCGCCGCCAGCATGCGCACCGCCATGGCGAAGTTATGCACAGGGACTTTCTGCAACGCCGTGTCGGCATCAAATGGCGGCGAATAGGCATAACCGCGCACCACTGCAATCGGGTATGTGTGCAATTGCTGCAGATTGGAGTATTCAAGCGGCGTGTCTTTGCGCTTGAGGAAGCGGATGCGGTTGAGCAGGTACTCACCGGAAAACTGCCCGAGTTTCGTCCGCTCATCGTTGTACCAGGCGTTGACCAGTACATCGTAACGGCCTTCGCCGACACCCAGCAGCGCCCGTGCCCACGGCACCTGTTCATAACCGCTGGCATAACCGGCCCGGGCCAGCGCGGTGCTGACGATGTCGGTGGCCAGGCCGCCATTGACCAGCGTGTCGTCGGTAAAGGGTGGCCAGATATCGAATACCAGCCGCAGCTTATCGGCTGCAGCGTTCTGACCCAGCAAGAGCAATCCGATCAAAGCAAAGGCTCGATGCAATCGCGGCATGCTTGAAAATCCTTAGCGGGCGAGCTGCCCGGCGTATTTTTCAGTCAAAACCCAAGGCCCCTTACCGGCGAAACCCAGGCCCTAACGTTAGCTCATTGAAGCCAGTGCACAGCGCTCTCCAGCAGATTACACAAAGAAGACACCGTCGCGAGAAAGGAATGATGGCATTTTGACCTTTATCACAGACTCTTCAGCCATACAGACATCTTTGGCGTCTGCGCTTAGTATCGGGCGACGCCTTCAAGGAATCGAAAAATGACAATCGAATGGGTCTGCAAACATCACAGTGATTTGGGCAAAGAACAGTTGTACGCATTGCTGAAACTGCGTTCGGAAGTCTTCGTGGTCGAACAGAAATGCGCCTACCCCGACCTCGATGGCCAGGATCTGGACGGTGACACCTATCATTTGATGGGTTGGGAGGATGACCAGTTGATGGCGTATCTGCGCCTGCTGGATCCGGAATCCCAGGGCGGTGACGTGGTGATCGGCCGGGTGATAACTGCGCCGCAAGGGCGAGGCAAAGGGCTTGGGCACGAAATGATGGAACAGGCGCTGAAACAGGCCGAGAAGCATTGGCCACAGGTGCCGATCTATCTGTCGGCACAAGCGCATTTGCAGGGGTATTACGGCAAGTACGGGTTTGTGGTGGCGGGTGAGGAGTATCTGGAGGATGACATTCCGCATATCGGGATGCGTCGCTCCTGAAAGCCCCATCGCTGGCAAGCCAGCTCCCACAGAGATCTGCGGCAAACACACTTTTTGTGAATGACAGACAAACCTGTGGGAGCTGGCTTGCCAGCGATGGCGTCAGCTCAATCGATACACAGCTCAGGGATACTCAAGCACTGCCTTGATCTGCCGCAAATTACGCTCGATCCACCCGCGATCAATCGCCCCCCACTCGCGAATCCGATAGCGCCCGGCATGGTTGCGTGCGCCCTCTTCCTGCTCGAATTCACAAACGATATCCAGATCCGCCAGTGCCGCAATCGTGTCCTGCGCCGTGCGCCGGGGCATGCCGGTCACTTCGGTCAGCGTCGGCACACTCGGTGCCAGACCGCTGTCGATCAGGTACGCCACGTACAAGCGGCGGTAGAAACTGCTTTTGGTCTTGCTGACGTCCATCCACACCTTCCTGGTTGCGTACTGTTAAGCCTGCAGATCCCGCCACGTCAGGTACACGCGCAGATCAAACTCGACCTGGTGATACCCCGGCAGCATGTGCTCACACAATTTATAAAACGCCTTGTTGTGATCCGACTCTTTGAAATGCGCCAGTTCATGCACCACGATCATCTTCAGAAAATCCGGCGCGGCATCCTTGAACAGCGAGGCGATACGAATCTCTTTCTTGGCCTTGAGCTTGCCGCCCTGCACTCGCGAAACCGTGGTATGCAGACCGAGCGCACGGTGGGTCAGATCGAGGCGGTTGTCGAACAGCACTTTGTCGATGGCCGGGGCGTTGCGCAGATATTCCTGCTTCAAGTCCAGTGCGTAGCTGTACAGCGCCTTGTCGCTCTGCACATCGTGCCGCCCCGAATAGCGCTGATCCAGGTATTCACCCAGACGCCCGTCGGCGATCAGTTGGCGCACCTGATCCTGAAGTTGCGCGGGATAGGCCTGGAGGTACTTCAACACAGTCATGGACGAGCGACACGGTTCGAAAAAGGTGCGCCAGTGTAGCGAATTCAACCGGGCAGTGCGCTCCAGTCAAACGGCGCGGCGAAGCTTGCAACGTCCTCGGCGATCAGTGGTCGTGCGACGAGGAAGCCTTGCACATACTCGCAGCCGTGGGCTTGCAGCCATTGATACTGCTCGATGGTTTCGACACCTTCGGCAATCACCAGCAAACCGTATTGCTTGCACAGGTTGATCACCGTGCTCACCAGCGAAGCGTCCCTTTCGGAGTCCGGCAACCGGGCGATCAGATGGCGATCAAGCTTGAGTGTATCGAGCTCCAGGTCACGCAGATGCGTCAGCGAACACGGCCCGGAGCCGAAGTCGTCCAGCGCCACGCGCACCCCGAGATTGCGCAGCAAACGCAGTTGTTTGCGGGTTTCATCCGGGTTTTGCATCAATGCTTCTTCGGTGACCTCGACTTCCAATTGCCGTGGCTGCAAAGAATGTCGCTCCATGACCTGACGCAACTCGGTGACCAGATTCGGCAGGCTGAACTGGGTGTTGCTCAAACTCACGCCGAGCACCAGGTCTTCGGCAAACAGGGTTTCCCAGGCTTTGCGCTGACCGGCACCGCGATGATAAATCCAGCTGCCGAGACGGCTGATCAATCGCGCCTCCTCCAGCAACGGCAAGAACAACCCCGGCGGCACATCGCCAACGCTCGGGTGCTGCCAGCGCAACAGCGCTTCAAAGCCACGAATCTGGCCGCTGTCGATGGCCACCTGCGGTTGATAGACCAGATTGAAATCGCGGTTTTCGATGGCCGTGCGCACGCTCTCCTCGAGCATCAAACGCGAGCGCGCCCGACCATTCATTTCGTGATCGTAAAAACGATATTGCTGACGCCCGGCGCGCTTGGCCTCGTACATGGCGATGTCCGAGGCGCGCAGTAATCCGTCGAGGTTCGAACCGCAATCCGGATACGTCGCGATGCCGATACTGGCACCGAGGGCGATGTCCAGCCCTTCGATCTGCTGACAGATCGACACACGTTCGATGAGTTTCTCGGCAATCTTCGCCGCTTGCTCGGGAAACTCAAGATCCAGCAGTGCCGTAAATTCATCGCCGCCCATGCGCGCAAGAATGTCGAACGGCCGCAGACACGCCTTCAACTGCTCGGACACCCAACGCAACACGCGGTCGCCAGCATCGTGGCCAAGGGAATCATTGACCCGCTTGAAACCGTCGAGGTCCAGATACAGCAGCACCCAGCTGCTGTCGCTGCGTTCACCGCGCAACAGCAGGTTCTCCACGGTCTGGTAAAAACCGCGACGGTTGAGTAACCCGGTCAAGGGATCGGTCACGGCTTGAAATTCGAGCTGTTGGTGCAAGTGGCGCACCACCGACATGTCGAGAACCGTCACCACCATCGCCTGTTGTTCAGTGGGAAGCGCCGCGCAGGACAAGGCCACCGGCACTTGCTGGCCTGGCGCTGTGCGCAATAACGCATCGTGAAGTCTCAGGGTTTCAGCACGCTTGAAGCTGGCGTAAAAATCGGATTCGGCCCACTGAGGGATATGTGGTTTCTGCAGATAATCGAGAAATTCCTTACCCTCCAGCTCCTTCACCGGCGCGTTCAGCAGGCGCGAAATCGCCGGATTGGCAAAGCGGATCAAGCCATCCTCGCCCACCACCAATATCCCCTCGGCAGCGTTATCCAGCACCGAGGCATTGAAGGCGCGCGCCACTTCCAGGTCATGACTCAAGCGCTGCAACGCGCGGCGATTGCGCTGGTGTTCCAGCAACGCCTGCACTTTCGGTTTAAGGATTTGCGGATCAAACGGTTTGAACAGGTAATCCACCGCGCCGCTGGCGTAGCCCTTGATCACGGCGTCCTGGGATTGCTCGTTGGCGGTGAGGAAGATAATCGGCGTGAGGCGCGTACGCTGACTGCCGCGCATCAGGCGCGCGACTTCAAAGCCGTCCATGCCCGGCATCTGCACATCCAGCAGCACCAGATCGACGTCGTGTTCGAGCAAAAGATTGAGCGCCTCGAAACCGGAGGCCGCGGTCAACACGTGCCAATCCTGACGCTGCAGCAACGCGCGCATGCTGATCAGGTTTTCAGGGTAATCATCAACGATCAAAAGGACAGAGCTGCCTTCACCTGGCGGGGGTTGCACGCATTCCATGCTGCTTCTCTTGTCGGGACATCAGACCGGTTCCGGTAAAAACCGTACACATACTGAGCCTTCACTCTAGTCGCGGATCTGCAAAAGCAGAAGCTGTCATCAGGCCATCATTTAACCAATGTCAGGTCTAGCCGACTAACGGTCACGCGTGAAGGCCCCTGAAACCGGGAAAGATGGCATTTCGACAGGATGTTGACGCCAAACGTCCGCCGGACGGCGGTTAACAAAAAAACCCTCTACGCTTATAAAGGCCGCCCCAAAACGTGCGGCCTAGAGCTTCTGGCACGTGCGTGCAGTGAAACTTGAGTGGAAGAACCGACATGATCGACCTCGCAACCTGGAACCTCAGCGTTCCCGTTGGCAGCCCGCCATACACCGTCGAAACCTCCAAACTGGTGAACGGCTTCAAGGATCAGTACTTCCATTCCGACACCGGCACTTTGTTCTTCTGGTCACCGGTTACCGGGTCAAAAACCGAAAACGCCATCTACCCGCGCACCGAACTGCGCGAAACCTACAGTAACGGCACCCTGCGCAACTGGTATTACCCCGACGCCGACAACTCGTTGCGTGCCACCGTGACGGTGAACAAGGTGCCCAGCTCCGGCAAGATTGTCATCGGCCAGATCCACGCGTACGAAAGCCAGAAGCCGATGGTCAAACTCGAGTACCAATACAAGACCAAAACCGAGACCGGTAACCTGGTGATCAAGGTGCGCATGCACCCGGATGACGACGAGGGCCGGGTCATCACCCTCGCCACCGGGATCAAACTGGATCGCGAATTCAACTACCTCATCCACTTGAGCCCCGGCGGCGCACTCGGCATCAGCGCGGCGGGTTATCAGTGGGACAGCCAGATCAGTGCGACGTGGCGCAACAAGCCGCTGTACTTCAAGGCCGGGGTCTATGTGCAGGACAACACCGGCTACACCAGCGAAGGCGGCCAGGTCACCTTCAGCAAACTCGATATCGACCACGACAAATAACTCTTTATTGACACACATCCTGTGGCGAGGGAGCTTGCTCCCGCTGGGGCGCGCAGCGGCCCTGAAAAAGCGAGGCCTGCTGCGCAGTCCAGCGGGAGCAAGCTCCCTCGCCACAGTGTTATTTATTGCCAATCGGACATCCTTTAAACGGGTTGTTTAGCTTTGTCGGCCGTTACTTCCGGATGCCTACAACAGCTTGCGTCGTTGCCTACGGGTACGCCAGAATCCGCCGGCTTGTGCGCCTGGCGGGCCATCGGTAACTTGATTCGCGTCACTGATTTCCAGTGATCGGGTTTAGTAGCCCGTGGTGTTTTTCAGTTATGTGCAAGGCGCATCAGTCAGCTTTTGTTAGCCGACTTGATGGTGGCTGTGTGCAGGGCGCTTCGGCGCGCCGGTCAATGCTGAATAACTCCCCGGTCTACTAACCTGCGCACAGCTGCCACCCTCCTTTTAGTAGAGAAGGCAAAGCGGCTCCATCAGGAGTTTTCAGCAAATGATCAAATCAACGCCTCACCCGCCGGTCACCGACCCGGCCTCCCCGTACGAATCCCTCAATTCCAAAAAACTCAACGATGCCGCTGAACGCGCCCTCGACCATTACCTCTGCCCCGCCGCCCACATCATGGCGAGCACCAACAAACCCGAACCCATGTACCTCGCCAACCCGAAGTACAACACCGAATCCCTGCTGGCCAACGCCAGCGAAACCCTGGGTTCAGCCAGCGAAATGCTCAACAACTTCGCCGCCATGCTCGACACCTCACACCGCAAGACAGCGCTGGGCATCGCGCAAGTGGTCATGCTCGGTGAATTGGCAGTGAATCAAGCGCTGGATCACGTGGAGTTGAAGGAATAGCCACCCATATCGGACTTTTCATCTAAAAACCTCTTGGATGTCCGCTGTAGGTGACAATTCCTTGTCACTGATGGGAAATCATCCACAGATAAACCCGCCCCGCGGCGGGTTTATTCTATAACAGTCCAACGCTCCGACTTATTTGCCCTTAGTCTTCAACTCTTCCTTCAGATAACGCCAGTAACATCGCTTCCAGCGAGATCGTTTTGGTCTTCGAAGTATTACCGGCAGTAGCGAATACTTCATTACGAGCGATACACACATCACGCATCGGGATCACAGTGACTCCGGAGATCTTACGTGGGTGGAATTCGCTCAAATTGCTTAAATAAAGGGAACAGACCTGCTTAAATTCCAACTTCTTATACCGAATTTATGAATTACCCGAACAGATCATCGCGAATGACTATAAAAAACTGTCATTTCTATCAGGTTACAAGAAACAGACTTCAACCTAACCTCATCAGCGTGATACCGGAAAACCGACTTCGGACTGAAATTTAGCCCGAGCCTTAAATATCGCGAGCAAAAGGTTAAGAAAATAATGCTTACTTTCCAAGGAACCGTCTCTGATACAGGCGAAAGCAATCCCGCCACACTTACATTTGATGACCTAAGCCAACAGGGTGGCAAGTTAAATAATGGGAAAATGAAATATTACGGGCTTAACTTCACCGTCACCGGGAACTATACCGCGAAGACATCCAGATCTTTTAATCTTCAGGCAAAAGCAAAAGCTTCAGATGGGGATGAATATGGGCATGGAGACAGTTCACTCACCATCACCCTGAAATCGTCCGACGGCAACGACAATCAGTTGGGCGGTACTGTTAAAGTTCTCGCAGGCGGGCCGAATGTGGGTAAGACCTACAATATGAACTTCACAAGAGGGTAACCCCAGAGCACAAAAAACCCGCCTTTCGGCGGGTTTCTTGAATCAGCAAATTAACGCTCAGGCTCAGTTAACCTTAGCGTTCAACTCACCCTTCAGATAACGCTGGAACATCGCTTCCAGAGAAATACCGAACGCTTCATAACGGGCGATACACACATCACGCATTGCAGTCACGGTCGCGCCGAAGAATTTACGTGGGTCGAATTCGCTCGGGTTGGTGGCCATCAGGCGACGCATTGCGCCGGTGGATGCCAGACGCAGGTCCGTGTCGATGTTGACCTTGCGCACGCCGTACTTGATGCCTTCGACGATTTCTTCAACCGGTACGCCGTAGGTTTCTTTGATGTCGCCGCCGTACTGGTTGATGATCGCCAGCCACTTCCGGTTTCATGGACGAGTAAACGTGCATCAGCAAGGGCAGCAGCTCGCAGTGAAGCGTGGATAAAATGTTTCGTATACGCTACCTTCAATATTAAATGTTACGGTAGCGACACATGGACTACTCTCTGTTGATTAACCGGCTCGGCATCCAATTACGTCAAAAACGTATAAATCGTGGCCTGACGCAGGCTCAGCTTGCCGATCTGGCGGGACTGACGCGATACAAAGTCATCGCGGTGGAGAAAGGCACCCTTTCCGTCGGCATGATCGCTTACGCGCGCGTTTTGGCTGCTCTGGACTGCGAACTCTCGGTGGTTCCAGCAACGATGCCAACCCTTGAAGAGCTTGGGGATTTATTCGAATGAAAATGGCCTCTCTTCAAGTCAGTACCCCACAGGGTAATAGCGGCAGACTTTTCAGCAACGCCGAGGATTTCACTTTTCGTTATCACGAAGATGCATCGCCAAAAATGGCCATCAGCCTCTCGATGCCTGTACGGCATGACGAATTTCGTCGGCGCGAACTGCACCCTGTTTTTCAAATGAACCTGCCAGAAGGCTATGTGCTGGAGCAGTTACGCAATCGCTTGGCCAAGACAGTCAACGTCGACCCAATGCTGCTACTGGCGCTTTCCGGAAGCACATCGCCCATTGGCAGGGTTCACGTACGCTCTGAAACCGTTGATGCTTTGTTGGAGGAGCAAGAATTTCCGGGAGAGAAACTCGAAGAGATTCTCACGTGGGACGGCACGGAAGATATCTTCGCCGACATGCTTGATCGCTACATCCTGCGGGCAGGCATTTCAGGCGTTCAACCCAAGTTGCTGGTGCCGGAACGACAAGAGGCAGAGTTGCCGCGAGTGACATCCAAAACCTCGGACCTGATCATCAAAAGTGGCAGAGACGAATTCCCAGGCCTGGCGATCAACGAATTCCTTTGTATGTCCATGGCAAAAGACGCGGGCATTCCCGTTCCGCCGTTTTATCTTTCCGACAACGCCAAGCTATTTGTCATGCGCCGCTTTGATCGCGACGATCAGCTCAACCCGATCGGTTTTGAAGACATGGCCGTGTTGATGGGGCTGCCGGCTACTCAGAAGTACAGCAAAAGTTATGCAGCCATCGCGAAGGCTGTTCGAGTGTTTTGCCCGGCGAAACACTTGCGCACGTCCCTCGATCAACTCTTCGATAGCGTTGCCCTGAGTTGCATCGTCGGAAATGGCGACGCTCATTTGAAAAATTTCGGTTTGCTCTATTCAGAACCCACGCAACGCGATGCGCATCTGGCGCCGGCTTACGACATCGTCAACACCACCGCCTATATTCCGGAAGATGTTTTGGCGTTGGATCTGGCGGGCAACAAGTCAATGTTCGCTTCACGACAAGGATTGCTGGAGTTTGCTCATACCTGTGAAATCGAGCGGCCCAGAGAGCGTATTCAAAAGTTGCTCATCGCTGTTGAAGAGGTGCTGAAGCGCCATTCTCAGTATCGTGAACAGGCGCCTCACGTGTTTACTGCCATCAAGCAATCAGCAGCACCATTTGCTCTGACTTTTGGATAGTTTCACTGCACGCAGACATCGCAGCCCACAAAAAACCCGCCTCACGGCGGGTTTCTTGTATCAGCGGTTCAAAGCCAAGGCTCAGTTAACCTTAGCGTTCAACTCACCCTTCAGATAACGCTGGAACATCGCTTCCAGGGAGATCGGCTTGATCTTCGAAGCATTACCCGCAGTACCGAACGCTTCATAACGAGCGATACACACATCACGCATTGCAGTCACGGTGGCGCCGAAGAATTTA
Source organism: Pseudomonas sp. FW305-7 (assembly GCF_058786735.1). Lineage (NCBI taxonomy): Bacteria > Pseudomonadati > Pseudomonadota > Gammaproteobacteria > Pseudomonadales > Pseudomonadaceae > Pseudomonas > Pseudomonas sp. FW305-7. The sequence goes on along the minus strand of NZ_JBYSZA010000012.1, from coordinate 140,314 downwards.
CGTGGGTCGAATTCGCTCGGGTTGGTGGCCATCAGGCGACGCATTGCGCCGGTGGATGCCAGACGCAGGTCGGTGTCGATGTTGACCTTGCGCACGCCGTACTTGATGCCTTCGACGATTTCTTCAACCGGTACGCCGTAGGTTTCTTTGATGTCGCCGCCGTACTGGTTGATGATCGCCAGCCACTCTTGTGGCACCGACGAGGAACCGTGCATTACCAAGTGGGTGTTCGGGATGCGTTTGTGGATTTCCTTGATGCGGTCGATCGCCAGCACGTCGCCGGTCGGTGGCTTGGTGAACTTGTAGGCGCCGTGGCTGGTGCCGATGGCGATGGCCAGGGCATCAACCTGAGTCTTCTTGACGAAGTCAGCGGCTTCTTCCGGGTCGGTCAGCATTTGGCTGTGATCCAGAACGCCTTCAGCGCCGATACCGTCTTCTTCACCGGCCATGCCGGTTTCCAGCGAACCCAGGCAGCCCAACTCACCTTCAACCGAAACGCCGCAGGCGTGCGCCATGGCTACGGTCTGTTGAGTCACACGAACGTTGTATTCGTAGTCGGTCGGGGTCTTGCCGTCTTCGCCGAGGGAACCGTCCATCATCACCGAGCTGAAGCCCAGTTGAATCGAGCGCTGGCAGACGTCAGGGCTGGTGCCGTGATCCTGGTGCATGCACACCGGGATGTGCGGGAATTCTTCGATCGCGGCCAGGATCAGGTGACGCAGGAACGGCGCGCCAGCGTATTTACGGGCGCCGGCCGAAGCCTGGACGATCACCGGGGAGTCAGTCTTGTCAGCGGCTTCCATGATGGCGCGCATCTGCTCAAGGTTGTTGACGTTGAAGGCTGGAACGCCGTAGCCGAACTCGGCTGCGTGGTCCAACATCTGGCGCATGCTGATAAGTGCCATTGTGTGTGTCTCTCCCGGTTTGGGTCGTTAATCGTGCCAGCCTGCCGGAGCGGCGGCGGCTATTCAAGTGATTGCAGATCGGGGGTCGAAGCCCGGTCTGGTGATTCGATAAAGCAAATTCTGTTTGTCACTGAAACTCTGTGGCGAGGGGGCTTGCCCCCGTTCGGCTGCGCAGCAGTCGTAAATAGCTTTGGGAGCGCTTCGCACTCCAACGGGGGCAAGCCCCCTCGCCACAAAAGCCCCCCACATTAGAGTGGTGGTGTGTCAGTTATTGCGCTTTGCAGCCGCGGCCGATCAGGTCATTGGTGGCGACCCAGTACACCAGGCCTTCGTCACCCTTGACGTGAAACGCCAGCATGCCATCGCTGTACAACGTGCCCGAGGCGCCCGGCTCTTCTTTCAGGCGATAGACCTGATCGCCGCCACCCAGTCGAACATCGACTTCCTTCTGGCTGGCATCGGCGTAACGCCACAGCACTTTGGCCTGGCTGTCGCAGGTCCAGGTGGTCCAGTTATCCGCCGGGGCGGACGACTGAAACAGGTTTAACTGCGCGCAACCGCCCAACAATGCCAACGCCGCAATGGCGATCAAGCCTTTCATCCGTGTTCCTCGGCTGACGGCGCATGCCGCCAGCCCTGAGTTAAAGAGTCAGACCCGTCAAGGACAACCATGTTCCTTGGCCGGGGTTTGCGTCTCGTATTTGTCCAGGCCGTCCGGCCCCGAGCGCTTGTTCAGCACCGGGTTGGTTTCGGCCTGCCAGTCGGCCTGATAACAGCCCTTCTGCGACTCGCTGGGTGCCGGCGTCGCTTCGGCCTTCGGGTTACTCCCGCAGGCCGCCAGCGTACCGGTCAGCAACAACAGTGCTAACGACTTGACCATGTGACCACTCCTTTGCCTGGCCAATCGGGCGGCCTCAGGCCTTGGCCCGGCTTTCCAGGACTTCTACGGCTGGCAGCACTTTGCCCTCGACGAATTCGAGGAACGCGCCGCCACCGGTGGAAATGTAGGAGATTTGCTCAGCCACGCCATATTTATTGATAGCGGCCAGGGTGTCGCCACCGCCAGCAATGGAGAACGCCGAGCTTTCAGCGATGGCCTGAGCCAGCACTTTGGTGCCGTTGCCGAACTGGTCGAATTCGAACACGCCGACCGGGCCGTTCCACAGAATGGTTTTCGACGATTTCAACAGTTCAGCGAAGTTGGCAGCGGTCTGCGGGCCGATGTCCAGAATCATGTCGTCAGCGGCAACTTCAGCGATCAGCTTGACAGTGGCTTCTGCGGTTTCGGCGAATTCTTTGGCAACCACCACGTCAACCGGCAGCGGCACGCTGACTTTGGCAGCGATGGCGCGCGCGGTGTCGAGCAGGTCCGGCTCGTACAGCGATTTGCCCACCGGGTGACCGGCCGCTGCGAGGAAAGTGTTGGCGATACCACCGCCGACGATCAGTTGATCGCAGATCTGGCTCAGGCTGTTCAGCACGTCGAGTTTGGTCGACACCTTGGAGCCGGCAACGATCGCAGCCATCGGCTTGGCCGGCGCGCCCAGGGCTTTGCCCAGCGCATCCAGTTCGGCAGCCAACAGAGGGCCGGCAGCGGCGACTTTGGCGAACTTGGCCACGCCGTGGGTCGAACCTTCGGCGCGGTGGGCGGTGCCGAAGGCGTCCATCACGAACACGTCGCACAGGGCCGCGTATTGCTGGGCCAGTTCGTCAGCGTTCTTTTTCTCGCCCTTGTTGAAGCGCACGTTTTCGAACAGCACGATGTCGCCGGCCTTGACGTCTACACCGCCCAGGTAATCAGCCACCAGCGGCACTTCGCGGCCCAGAGCCTTGCTCAGGTAGTCGGCGACTGGCTTGAGGCTGTTCTCGGCGGAGAACTCGCCCTCGGTCGGACGGCCCAGGTGCGAGCAAACCATCACCGCCGCACCTTTTTCCAGGGCCAGCTTGATGGTCGGCAGCGAAGCCAGGATACGCGCGTCGCTGGTGACAACACCGTCCTTGACTGGGACGTTGAGGTCTTCGCGGATCAATACGCGCTTACCTTGCAGATCGAGGTCGGACATCTTCAACACGGTCATGGGTCGCACTTCCTACGGTTTTTTTGAAGTTGCTGTTTGCAGATAGTGTTCTGCAACATCCAGCATTCGGTTGGCAAAACCCCATTCGTTGTCGAACCAGGCCAGGATGTTTACCAGTTTGGGGCCGGAAACACGGGTCTGACTGGCATCGACGATGGCCGAATGTGGGTCATGGTTGAAATCACAGCTTGCGTGGGGAAGCTCGGTGTAAGCCAACAGGCCTTTGAGCGGGCCGCTGGTGGCAGCCTCGCGCAGAATCCGGTTGACCTCATTGGCGTCGGTCGCGGTGGCGGTCTGCATCGTGATGTCGAGGCAAGACACGTTGACCGTCGGCACGCGTACGGCTTTGGCCTGAATTCGCCCGGCAAGTTCCGGCAGCAGGCGCTCGATACCGCGCGCCAGACCAGTGGACACCGGGATCACCGACTGGAACGCCGAACGCGTGCGGCGCAGGTCTTCGTGGTGATAGGCGTCGATCACCGGCTGATCGTTCATCGCCGAGTGAATCGTGGTGATCGACACGTAATCGAGGCCAATCGCCTTGTCGAGCAGACGCAACAGCGGCACGCCGCAGTTGGTCGTGCAGGAGGCGTTGGACACCAGCAACTCATCACCAGTCAGGCAATCCTGATTGACGCCGTAAACGATGGTGGCGTCGACATCCGCCTCGCTGGCCATCGGCTGCGAGAACAACACGCGTGGCGCGCCAGCGTTGAGAAAGCGCTGGCCATCTTCACGGGTGTTGTAGGCACCGGAACACTCAAGCACCAGATCGACGCCAAGGGACGCCCAATCGATGCCTTCGGGGGTGGCACTGCGCAGGACCTTCACGCAGTCGCCATTAATATGCAGACAATCGCCTTCTACTCGCACTTCGCCGGGAAAGCGGCCGTGAGTGGAGTCGAAGCGTGTCAGGTATTCGATGCTGGCCATGTCGGCCAGATCGTTGATTGCGACAATTTCAAACCCGGCTTTCTCGCCTCGCTCAAACAACGCACGCAAGACGCAACGACCAATCCGGCCGTAGCCGTTGAGTGCAACTTTGTAAGGACGCGGTTGAGGCATGGGGTTCTCGATAAAACGCGGGCAGACACAATGCTTGTTTGCGACACATTCCTTGTGGGAGCTGGCTTGCCAGCGATGGGGTCATCCGCTTCAACATAAATGCCGACTGAACGGACGCTATCGCTGGCAAGCCAGCTCCCACAGGGAATTGCGGTGACCGCTAGATCACCGCGCTGTGCTTAGTCTTCCAGCAGCTCTTCAGCCTGACCCAGGATGTTTTCCAGGGTGAAGCCGAACTCTTCGAACAGTGCCGAAGCCGGAGCCGATTCGCCGTAAGTGGTCATGCCGATCACGCGACCTTCCAGACCCACGTACTTGAACCAGAAGTCGGCGTGAGCCGCTTCGATCGCGATACGCGCGCTGACCTGCAACGGCAGCACGGCTTGCTTGTAGCCCGCGTCCTGAGCATCGAACACGCTGGTGCAAGGCATGGAAACCACGCGCACCTTACGGCCCTGCTCGGTCAGTTTGTCGTACGCCTGAACAGCCAGGCCCACTTCAGAACCGGTCGAGATCAGGATCAGCTCAGGCTCGCCTGCGCAGTCCTTCAGCACGTAGCCACCGCGGCTGATGTCGGCGATCTGACCGGCATCGCGCTCTTGGTGCTGCAGGTTCTGACGCGAGAAGATCAGCGCCGATGGGCCGTCCTTGCGCTCCAGAGCGTTTTTCCAGGCCACGGCCGATTCAACGGCATCGGCTGGACGCCAGGTGTCGAGGTTCGGTGTGGTACGCAGGCTGGTCAGTTGCTCGATCGGCTGGTGCGTCGGGCCGTCTTCGCCCAGACCGATGGAGTCGTGGGTGTAGACGTGGATCACTTGCTTCTTCATCAGCGCGGACATGCGCACGGCGTTGCGGGCGTATTCCATGAACATCAGGAAGGTCGCGCCGTAAGGCACCAGGCCGCCGTGCAGAGTGACGCCGTTCATGATCGCGGTCATGCCGAATTCGCGCACGCCGTAGTACATGTAGTTGCCGCTGGCATCTTCAGCGCTGACGCCTTTGCAACCTTTCCACAGGGTCAGGTTGGAACCGGCCAGGTCAGCCGAACCGCCGAGCAGTTCCGGCAGCAGCGGGCCGAACGCGTTCAGGGTGTTCTGGCTGGCTTTACGGCTGGCGATGGTTTCGCCTTTGGCAGCCACTTCAGCGATGTAGGCCGAGGCTTTTTCGGAGAAGTCGGCCGGCAGCTCGCCGCTCAGACGACGCACCAGTTCGTTGGCTTCGGTCGGGAACGCGGCGGAGTAAGCAGCGAAACGCTGATCCCACTCGGCTTCAACAGCACGGCCAGCTTCTTTGGCATCCCATTCGGCATAGATGTCCGCCGGGATTTCGAACGGGCCGTAGTTCCAGTTCAACGCTTTGCGAGTCAGAGCGATTTCCGCGTCGCCCAGCGGGGCGCCGTGGCAATCTTCTTTGCCCTGCTTGTTCGGCGAACCGAAACCGATGGTGGTCTTGCAGCAGATCAGGGTCGGCAGCGGGCTCTTGCGCGCGGTCTCGATGGCGGTCTTGATCTCTTCCGGATCGTGACCGTCGACGTTGCGGATGACCTGCCAGTTGTAGGACTCGAAACGCTTCGGCGTGTCATCGGTGAACCAGCCTTCGACTTCGCCGTCGATGGAGATGCCGTTGTCATCGTAGAAAGCAATCAGCTTGCCCAGGCCCAGAGTACCGGCTAGGGAAGCGACTTCGTGGGAAATGCCTTCCATCATGCAGCCATCACCCAGGAACACGTAGGTGTGGTGGTCAACGATATTGTGGCCAGGACGGTTGAACTGCGCGCCCAGCACTTTTTCAGCCAGAGCGAAGCCCACGGCGTTGGCCAGACCCTGACCCAGAGGGCCAGTGGTGGTCTCGACGCCCGGGGTGTAACCGAATTCCGGGTGACCCGGGGTACGGCTGTGCAGTTGACGGAATTGTTTGAGGTCGTCGATCGACAGGTCGTAACCGGTCAGGTGCAGCAGCGAGTAGATCAACATCGAGCCGTGGCCGTTGGACAGCACAAAGCGGTCACGGTCGGCGAACGATGGATTGCTCGGGTTGTGCTTGAGGTAGTCGCGCCAAAGCACTTCGGCGATATCTGCCATACCCATAGGGGCACCGGGATGGCCGCTGTTGGCTTTTTGCACGGCATCCATGCTGAGGGCACGAATGGCGTTGGCACGCTCACGACGGCTAGGCATCGCTGATCTCCTGGGTGTGAATAGATTGAAACGGAAAAAAGGAGGGCATTTTCCCTCACCGGAGCGCCTCGGGGCAATGACAGATAGTCATCCGAGGGCGTTTTTCCCATGGTTAACGGCGGTTTCCGTTGGTGAAACCTTTCCGCTGTTCGTTTGTAGAGTTAACCGTTTCGTGAGAAGTGCCATTTATCGAGCAATATCAAAACTTTTTGATATTGGCCTTGCGGTGATTTACCCCCGTCTCTAGACTGCTGCCCCATGAACTTACGCGTGCCTTCCATTCGCCATGACGATTGCGACGAGCTGGCGGCCCTGTGCAAGGCCGGCGGTGATCCGCTGCGGCTGAATGTACTGCGCGCGCTGGCCAACGATTCGTTTGGTGTATTGGAACTGGCGCAGATTTTCGGCATTGGCCAGTCCGGCATGAGTCATCACCTTAAAGTCCTGGCGCAAGCCGATCTGGTGGCGACCCGCCGCGAAGGCAACGCGATTTTCTATCGCCGCGCCCTGCCCCACACCGAACTGCTGGGTGGCAAGCTGCACGCTGCACTGTTAGAAGAAGTCGACAATCTGGCGCTCCCGGACGACGTCCAGGCGCGAATCGCTCAGGTTCACGCCCAGCGAGCCGCCGCCAGCCAAGACTTTTTCGCCCGGGTCGCGGAGAAATTTCGCGCCCAGCAAGACCTGATTGCCGGCCTGCCGCAGTATCGTGAAAGTGTGCTGGCCCTGCTCGACAAACTGAATTTCAATGGCGCTGCCACGGCCATTGAAGTCGGCCCCGGCGATGGTGCTTTTCTGCCGGAACTGGCACGCCGCTTCGGCACCGTAACCGCGCTGGACAACAGCCCGGCGATGCTCGAACTGGCACGTCAGGTATGTGAACGCGAACAACTGGCTAACGTCAGCCTGCAATTGGCCGATGCATTGAACGGCACCAGCCTTCAAGCCGATTGCGTTGTACTGAATATGGTGCTGCACCATTTCGCCGCACCGGCCGAAGCGCTCAAGCACATGGCCGGCCTGCTGCAACCGGGCGGTAGTCTGCTCGTGACAGAGTTATGTAGCCACAACCAGAGTTGGGCCAGGGAGGCCTGCGGTGATCTGTGGTTGGGGTTTGAACAGGACGATTTGGCCCGTTGGGCCACCGCTGCGGGACTCGTTCCCGGGGAAAGCCTCTATGTAGGCTTACGTAATGGTTTCCAGATCCAGGTCCGCCATTTTCAGCGACCGGCTGGCGACACTCACCATCGGTAAATTCAGGAAAACATCGAGATGAGCGAATACTCCCTCTTCACCTCCGAGTCCGTGTCTGAAGGACATCCGGACAAAATCGCCGACCAGATTTCCGATGCGGTGCTGGACGCCATTATTGCCCAGGACAAGCACGCACGCGTTGCCGTGGAAACCCTGGTCAAGACCGGCGTGGCCATCGTTGCCGGTGAAGTGACCACCAGCGCCTGGGTCGACCTGGAGCAGATCGTTCGTGACGTGATCTGCGACATCGGCTACACCAGCTCCGAAGTCGGCTTCGACGGCGCGACTTGCGGCGTGATGAACATCATCGGCAAGCAGTCCCCCGACATCAACCAGGGTGTTGACCGCGCCAAGCCTGAAGATCAGGGCGCCGGCGACCAGGGCCTGATGTTCGGCTACGCCAGCAACGAAACCGACGTGCTGATGCCAGCCCCGATCACCTTCTCGCACCAGCTGGTGCAGCGTCAGGCCGAAGCCCGTAAATCGGGTCTGCTGCCATGGCTGCGTCCAGACGCCAAGTCGCAAGTGACTTGCCGTTACGAAGGCGGCAAGGTGGTTGGTATCGACGCAGTTGTTCTGTCGACCCAGCACAACCCTGAAGTGTCGTACAAAGACCTGCGCGAAGGCGTGATGGAACTGATCGTCAAGCACGTGCTGCCTGCCGAACTGCTGAGCAAAGACACTCAGTTCCACATCAACCCGACCGGCCAGTTCATCATTGGCGGCCCGGTAGGTGACTGCGGTCTGACCGGTCGCAAGATCATCGTCGACAGCTACGGCGGCATGGCCCGTCACGGCGGTGGCGCGTTCTCCGGTAAAGATCCATCGAAGGTTGACCGTTCGGCAGCCTACGCTGGCCGTTATGTTGCCAAGAACATCGTCGCTGCCGGCCTGGCCGAGCGCTGCGAGATTCAGGTTTCCTACGCGATTGGTGTGGCCCAGCCTACTTCGATCTCGCTGAACACCTTCGGCACCGGCAAGATCAGCGATGACAAGATCATCAAACTGGTTCGCGAAGTGTTCGACCTGCGTCCATACGCAATCACCACCATGCTGGATCTGCTGCACCCGATGTACCAGGAAACTGCAGCGTACGGTCACTTCGGTCGCGCTCCACAGACCAAGACTGTTGGCGAAGACACCTTCACCACCTTCACCTGGGAAAAAACCGACCGCGCCGACGCTCTGCGTTCTGCTGCTGGTCTGTAAGACTTCCCCGGCTGTACAAAAAGCCCCGCACGGTTCGCGCCGTGCGGGGCTTTTTCATGCCTGAAATGCGATTCCTGAACCCAAACGAATAACCCTGTGGGAGCGGGCTTGCCCGCGAAGAGGCCAGCCGGATCGACATCACACCTTGACCGGACACACCCCGCAAAACACCCCGCCTACCGAGTTCCATTTCGTCTTCTAACCTTCAAGCATTCCCCCTGAGCAAGGACGCTCACGATGCTTGCCACGCTTCGCCTGCTGTTTGTTTTCCTCGTCGCCTGTACGGCTCTCAATGCCCACGCCGATTGCCCGAAATGGCCAGCTACTCAGGCAAAAACCGAAATCACCGCCCTGCAAAACCAGATCGACCAATGGGACGATGCCTATCACCGCCAGGGCCACTCGCTGGTTGCCGACGAAATCTATGACCAGTCGCGCCTGCGTCTGGGCCAGTTACAGCAGTGTTTCAAACTGGCAGCGGTGACCGAGCCCTTGCGCATGGCCTCAGGCTCAGTCGTGCACCCCATCGCCCATACCGGCCTGGACAAGCTTCATAAAGCCGAAGCCGTGCAAGCCTGGCTGCGTGATCGCAAGGATGTCTGGGTACAACCCAAAGTCGACGGTGTTGCAGTGACACTGGTTTATCGCGAGGGCTTTTTGCAGCAAGCAATCAGTCGCGGCGACGGGGTCAACGGACACGACTGGACGGCATCGGCGCGCAAGATCAAAGCGATTCCGCAACAACTGACGCAACCTGTGGATTTGCTGGTGCAAGGTGAACTGTATTGGCGCCTGAACGAGCATGTGCAGGCCCGTTCCGGCAGCGTCAACGCCCGTGCCACGGTGGCCGGGTTGATGGGACGCAAATCCCTGAATGACGAACACGCCGCCGACATCGGACTGTTTGTCTGGGACTGGCCGCAAGGGCCTGCGCAATTGCCTGAAAGATTATCGACATTGGCGACACTGGGTTTTCCCGCCAACGAACTTTACAGCCACCCTGTCAGCGAGTTCGCCGATGCACAAAAATGGCGTGACCACTGGTATCGCTCACCTTTGCCGTTCGCCAGCGATGGTGTGGTTTTGCGCCAGAGCCAGCGCCCACCCGCCGAACGCTGGCAGGCTCGTGCACCCTATTGGGCCATCGCCTGGAAGTACCCGTTCGCCCAAGCGCTGGCCGACGTGCGCAAAGTCAATTTCAAAGTGGGACGCACCGGGCGCATCACCCCGGTTCTGGAACTGACACCGGTCATGCTGGATGACCGACAGATCAAACGGGTCAGCACCGGTTCGCTGAAGCGTTGGGAAGAGCTGGATATCCGGCCCGGTGACCAGGTGGCAATCAGCCTGGCAGGGCTGACGATTCCGCGCCTCGACAGCGTTGTGTTGCGCACCACTGAACGGGCGGACATCAATATCCCCAGCGCCAGCGACTTCCATGCTTTGAGCTGCTGGCAACCCACACCCGGCTGCGAAAGCCAGTTTCTCGCCCGTCTGACCTGGCTCAGTGGCAAACACGGACTGGCGATGCAACATGTCGGTCGCGGCACCTGGGAGAAACTTCTCGAAACACGCCGCGTGAACAACCTGCTGGATTGGTTGACCCTCGACGCGCCAGAGCTTGCTAACATTGCCGGCTTCGGCGACCGCAGCAGTGAGCGCCTGATCTACAGTTTTCACAGCGCCCGCCAACGACCATTCGCACAGTGGCTCAAGGCACTGGGCTTGCCGCCAACAGGTGAGGCAAGGCTGGCTGATTCGTGGCAGGCACTGGCACAACGTGACACCGAACAATGGCAGGCAGAAGCCGGCATCGGCCCCGGTCGCGCGGCGCAATTGAGCGCATTTTTCCGCGACCCGCAGGTGCTGGCATTGAGTCAAACCTTACGCGCCGCCGGTATCGACGGCTTCTGAACATGCAATCCCGGTGCGCCGGGAACCCAACGGCCGCCGAAGCGCTCCAACAGCGCAGTGCCCGACCGACCTGATTGCCTTTGCACATGGAGCTTTTATGAAATTTCTCACACCGCTCGCCCTGCTCACTCTTTGTGGCGTAATGGCCGCGCCCGTGATGGCTGCCGAAGATGCTCCGGGCCTCACCGGTTGCGCTGCCAAGAAGCAGGGCATCATGAACCAGATCGAGCAGGCCAAATCCCGTGGCAATGCCGATCAGCAGGCGGGCCTGGAAACTGCGCTGCGCGAAGTGACCGAACATTGCACTGATGCAGGCTTGAAGAAAGAACGCGAAAACAAGGTGCTTGAAGCCAAGCACGAAGTGAGCAAACGCCAGGCTGACCTCGACAAAGCCATGAAGAAAGGCGATCCCGAGAAGATCAACAAACGCAAAGACAAGCTCGCCGAATCGCGCAAGGAACTGCAGGAAGCGCTGGACGAAATCGATAAGTAATTGATGCCCCTGTGGCGAGGGGATTTATCCCCGATGGGCTGCGAAGCGGCCCCAAGTCCATTCAACTCAGCTGTAACAGGCATACCTGGTTGAATGGATTTGCGACGGCTACGCCGCCGATCGGGGATAAATCCCCTCGCCACAGGGTTACTCAGCAGTCTTGAAGATCAATGATCCCGAAATTGCTTATGGCAAGCGCTGCAGGCATCTTCAACTTTCTGCACCGCAGGCCCGAGGTTGCTGGCCTTGTACGGCTGGACCTTGCTGGCGATCACCAATTCACCGGTGGCAGCTTCAAGGGTGCGAGCCATTTCCTGAAACTGCGCCTGTTTCTGCCAGACATCGTCCTTGGCGCTGGTGTGATCTTCTTCGCGCACCTGCGGGAAATGCTTCCACGGCTCATGAGACAACGCATCAAGCTTTACCGCACCTTCAGCAAACTTCGGCCCGTCGAACGGAATACGTCCACGCAACATGCCACCCAGATCTTCACCGGTCTTGAGCATCTGCTTGAAGATCGCCTTGCGTTGCCCCAGCGGAGAGTTCGGATCGACACCGCCACAGGCGGACAAGGTCAGACAGGCCAGCAATACAACAGCAATTCTTTTAAGAGTCATGGTGGCTTCAGGTCACGGAAATCGGCGGCCAGTATCCCCGCGTCACCGCCAAACACCAATAGCCCTATTAAAAATACGGGTTGTTCGAGCGCATGGAGCACTCGGGCAACCGGCACAGGAATCACTCCATGAACAGCCGTTTCAAGGCCTGGCGTCATCCACTGATCGCGACTCTACCCCTGCTGGCGATTCTCGCCGGCTGCACCGGGGGCGACAGCGACAAGCCGAAAACCCATGCGCTGGCCACTTATTCCAGCGCAACCTGGGAAGCACTGCCTGCCGTATCCGACAGTGATCTGGTCGCTGGCTTCGGCTCGTGGCGCAGTGCATGCACTCGACTCAAGGCCGACCCGGTCTGGGGCACGACCTGTGCGGCAGCCGCTAACGTGCCACAAAGTGCCGGCGAGATTCGTGCGTTCCTCAAGCAGAACCTCGACGTGTTTGGCCTGCGCGCTGAAAACGACAACCCCAACGGCTTGATCACCGGCTACTACGAACCCGTCTACCCCGGCAGCCTGACGCCCACCGACGTGGCCAACGTGCCGGTGTATGGCGTCCCCGAAGACATGATCATCGTCTCGCTGGACAGCATTTATCCCGAATTGAAGGGCAAGCGCTTGCGCGGTCGACTCGAAGGTCGCGTGCTCAAACCCTACGACGATGCAGCGACCATCGAGTCCAAAGGCGTGAAAGCGCCGGTAGTTGCCTACCTGACCGATCCGATGAACCTGCAATTTCTGCAGATCCAGGGTTCCGGGCGCATTCAGACGCAGGACGGCAAGCAGCTGCGCATTGCCTACGCCGACCAGAACGGCCACCCATATCGGCCGATCGGCCGCTGGCTGGTCGAGCAAGGCGAGCTGAAGAAAGAAGACGTCACCATGAGTGCGATCAGCAAATGGGCCAAAGCCAATCCGGCGCGCATCCCTGAACTCCTCGGCAGCAACCCGAGCTACGTGTTCTTCACCCGCAACCCGGACAGCAACGAAGGCCCGCGCGGCTCGCTGAACGTGCCGCTGACTGCCGGTTACAGCGCGGCGGTGGACCGCAAGGTTATTCCGCTGGGCAGTTTGTTGTGGCTGTCGACTACCCGCCCCGACGGCACGGCGCTGGTGCGCCCGGTGGCGGCGCAAGACACCGGCGGCGCAATTGCCGGCGAGGTTCGTGCGGATCTGTTCTGGGGCACCGGCGACGCAGCCGGGCAATTGGCCGGGGACATGAAACAGCAGGGGCAGATCTGGATGCTCTGGCCAAAAGGTGCGGCGCTGCCGCAAGTGCCGCAGGTGGCCGATACGGAGAAGAAATAACTCTTCAGATCATCGGTGGCTGTTAGAAAGCCATCGCGGGCAAGCCCGCTCCCACAAGGTTCCTTGGTGTACACAGAATTTCTGTTCACCACTGATACCTGTGGGAGCGGGCTTGCCCGCGATGAGGCCATCAGCAACACCGGTAATCAAACAGACACAAAGAAGAACGAAGCAATCAACCCCATCCCCACAAACCACACCAGCGACCGCAAGATCGCCCAGTCAGCCAGATAGCAAATGATGTACAGCAGGCGACTGGTGATAAACAGCACCGCCAGCACATTGACCGTCACCAGCTCAGCAGTCCCCACCAGATGCGCGACGATGACCGCAGCGGCAAACGCCGGCATCACTTCAAAGCTGTTCAATTGCGCCGCATGCGCCCGACGAGCCACACCGTTAAGGCTTTCCAGAAAATCGCGCGGATCGTGGTTGTCACTCAGCCGGTAGCCACCCACGGCTTTCGCCACGCCAGTGCAGATATACGGCAGAAAAATCGCGATCAACACACACCACAGAGCCACCGTCATAACGCCGTCCTTTTTTCGAGTCATAGAATTCGCGAGCGGTCAGAACTTCATCACCAGCATGCCGATCAGCACCAGCCCACAGGCTAAGAGCCGTGGCCGGCCGAAAGGTTCTTTGAGATAGCGCATACCAAACAGCACCACCAGAATCACGCTGATCTCGCGCAATGCCGCCGCTTCTGCAATCGAGCCCAACTGCATCGCCCACAGCACCAGAGCGTAGCTGAACAACACGCAGAATCCGACGGTCAGCCCCAGCTTCCATTGTTCACGCCAGAACTGCATGAACGCCGGGCGTTTGGCCACCCACGCCAGCAATGGGAACGGCCAGGCACTGAGCAGCGTGACCCAGACCAGATAATCCAGCGGGTGCGACCAGCGCCGCAACGCCTGACCGTCGATGTAGGTGTAGCAACCGATGCACAGTCCGATCAACGCAACCACCGGCAACATTGACCACGGCAGATGCTTGCCGCCACCGCCCTGCCAGAGCAGGCAGGCCATGCCAAAGGGAATCAGCATGATCCCGAAGATCTGCTGGGTGGTCAGCACTTCGCCGGCAAAAATCAGGGTCAACGCCAGTACCACCAGCGGTGACAAACCGCGCATCAGCGGATAGACCAGACCGAGGTCGCCGACCCGATAGGCCTGGATCAGCAGATAGCGATACAGCAGTTCGAACGCCGCCGAAGCCAGTATCCACGGCCAGATGTCCTGCGGCGGCAGGCTGATGAAGGGCAACGCCAGCGTCACGAACAACAGCGCCACCGTGTCCATGCACGCCACCACCAGTAGCCGTTCGGCGCTGAATTTGATCAGGGTATTCCACGCCGCATGCAACAGCGCCGCCACCAACACCAGAGCTGTCGCCAGCATGTTCTACTCCTTGTTTTTTGCGGTTGACCCTACACCAATGTCTGCGGCTGACCAACCGAGGGGACATCATTGTGTCTCCGCCCCGAATCAGCCCATCCAACCCCTGCATCGAAGAATCGGTGCGCTGTCTTTCCACCCCTCATCCAAAGGACCCCGGATGCTTGAACTTGTCGCCGCTTTTATCTGTTTGACCACCCTCCTGACCTTCGTCAATTTCCGCTTTATCGGCCTGCCGCCGACCATCGGCGTGATGGTCACCGCACTGATGTTCTCTCTGTTGCTGCAAGGCCTGAGCCTGCTCGGCTACCCAGGCCTCGAAGAACGTGTGCAGCAACTGATCGGCCAGATCGACTTCGGCGACCTGCTGATGAACTGGATGCTGTCGTTCCTGCTGTTCGCCGGCGCCCTGCACGTCAACCTGAACGACTTGCGCAGCTACCGCTGGCCCATCGGCCTGCTGGCAACGTTCGGTGTATTGATCGCGACCGCCGTGATCGGCAGTCTCGCCTATTACATTTTTGCCTTGTTTGGCTGGCATGTGAGTTTCCTCTACTGCCTGCTGTTCGGTGCGCTGATTTCGCCGACCGACCCGATCGCCGTGCTCGGCGTACTGCGGACCGCCAACGCCTCGAAACCGCTGAAAACCACCATCGTCGGCGAATCGCTGTTCAACGACGGCACTGCGGTTGTGGTGTTCACCGTGTTGCTGGGCATCGCCCAGCTCGGCGAAACCCCGACCATCAGCGCCACCGCCATGCTGTTCGCACATGAGGCGATTGGCGGCGTGCTGTTCGGTGGGCTGATCGGTTATCTGGTGTACCTGATGATCAAGAGCATCGAGCAGCACCAGATCGAAGTGATGCTGACCCTCGCACTGGTGATCGGCGGTTCGGCGATGGCGTCCGAACTGCACGTCTCGGCGCCGATTGCGATGGTGGTCGCCGGTCTGATCATCGGCAACCTCGGTCGCAACCTGGCGATGAACGACATGACCCGCAAATACCTCGACGGCTTCTGGGAGCTGCTCGATGACATGCTCAACGCACTGCTGTTCGCGCTGATCGGTATGGAGCTGTTGCTGCTGCCGTTCAACTGGGCGCACGTGGCGGCAGCCAGTTTGCTGGCGCTGGCGATTCTGCTGTCGCGCCTGCTCACCGTGGCCCCGGCCATCGTCCTGCTGCGTCGTTGGCGCACGGTGCCGCGCGGCACCATCCGCATCCTGACTTGGGGCGGTTTGCGCGGCGGTGTCTCGGTGGCGTTGGCGCTGGCGCTGCCACTGGGTCCGGAGCGTGATCTACTGCTGAGCATCACCTATATCGTGGTGCTGTCGTCGATCCTGTTGCAGGGTCTGACCATTGGCAAACTGGTCAAACACGCCACCCGTGACGAGCCAGCCACTGTGGCCGAGCCCGCACACCACTGATCATTTTCTGATCTGCTGCGGGTCAGGTTTTTCGGCCTGATCCGCAGACTGTTTCGCCTTGCCTGTCTCTTTCGGCACGCCGCTTTCGCTGCGAATCTGCGCATGGCTGATCAGGGCGAAGATGAAACTGCCGCCGATGATATTCCCCGCCAGCGTCGGCCCGGCGAACACCATCCAGAAATCACTCCACGGCAGTTCGCCGGCAAACACCAGATACGACACTTCCGCCGAACCGACCACGATGTGGGTGAAGTCGCCCAACGCCATCAGGTAAGTGATGAGGATGATGATCCACATCTTGGCGCTTTCCATGGACGGGATCATCCAGACCATGGTGGCGATCATCCAGCCGGAGACGATGCCCTTGGCGAACATCTGGCTGGCGTGGTTTTCCATGACCTTGCGGCCGATTTCAAGGAAGGCCTGGTCGGTCCTGGTGTCGAAGATCGGCAGTTCAAGCATCACGTACGCCACCAGAATGGTGCCGCACAGGTTGCCGAACAGCACCACGCCCCACAATCGAATCAACCGGCCGAAATTGCGCAGGGTCGGTTTGGTCATCACCGGCAGTACGGCGGTAAGAGTGTTCTCGGTGAACAGTTGCTGGCGCGCGAGGATCACCGCGAGGAAACCCGCGCAGTAACCAAAACTGGCGATCACCTTGAACTCGTCACCTTCGGGCAGGCGCGAGTTGAGCAGGCCCATGCCCATCAGCGACAGGCCCATGGTCAGCCCTGCGGCCAGCGCTGACCACCACAGTGCGGCAATACTGCGCTCCAGTTCCTGGTCGCCTTGGGTGCGGATGATCTCGTGCAGAACCGCCGCGCGGGGCGGCTGGCTTTTCTCGACTTCATGTTTTTCATCGGTCGAGAGGTTGGGGGTCTTGCCGTCTGTCGGGGTGCTCATGGCGGGGGAACCAGTGGGGGGCTTTCAGCTACGACCCGCGCCATTCACAGCTGTTCAGTGGTCAGACAAATATGTGCTGACTTCAAAACCGCCATCGCGGGCAAGCCCGCTCCCACAGGGGATTGCGCTGAACCTGTGGGAGCGTGGCTTGCCCGCGATCGGAGCGCCGCCGATGTCAGTTGCTGACCAGCTCATCTTCCTTGAACTGGTCTTTGACGTACTTGATCTCGGTCCGCCCGTGCGGTGCCGGCAGGCCGTCCTCGCCTAAGTTCACGAAGACCATTTTCTCGACCGTAAGGATGCTCTTGCGGGTGATCTTGTTGCGCACTTCGCAGGTCAGGGTGATCGAGGTGCGGCCGAATTCGGTGGCGGTGATGCCCAGTTCGATGATGTCGCCCTGGCGCGAAGCGCTGACGAAGTTGATTTCGGAGATGTACTTGGTCACCACGCGCTGATTGCCCAACTGCACGATGGCATAGATCGCCGCCTCTTCGTCGATCCAGCGCAGCAGGCTGCCGCCGAACAAGGTGCCGTTAGGGTTCAGGTCTTCGGGTTTTACCCATTTGCGGGTGTGGAAATTCATGTTCACTCCTGAGCGTTTGCCGAAAGATGGGCGCCATCTTGGCAGACTGATCGGTCATGCTCCATGAGCCTTCTACTATGGTCGCTATTAGCGATCTTCATTTGGCCGACAGAAACCCTTTGGAAGATCAGTCTAGACGGCTATAATCGCCCCCGTTTCAAAACGGTCATCTTCAATTGATACCGTTTTCCCGCCACCTGTCCGAGGGGCGCTGCAGCAGGTTCAACCTGTCAGGCTCGGATGGGGCGTTGACTGGCCTTGGCCGGACACTAAACGCACAACGGCGCCCATTCGCATACATTACGAATGGAGGCTCTTCATGAGCGCTGTTATCACGCCTGCAGATTTTAACGATTACAAAGTTGCCGACATGTCCCTGGCGGCCTGGGGCCGTCGCGAAACCATCATCGCCGAATCGGAAATGCCGGCTCTGATGGGTCTGCGTCGCAAGTACTCCGGCGAACAGCCGTTGAAAGGCGCCAAGATCCTCGGCTGCATCCACATGACCATTCAGACTGCCGTGCTGATCGAAACCCTGGTTGCCCTGGGTGCCGAAGTGCGCTGGTCGTCGTGCAACATTTTCTCCACTCAGGATCAGGCTGCTGCCGCTATCGCCGCTGCCGGTATCCCGGTTTTCGCCTGGAAAGGTGAAACCGAAGAAGAGTACGAGTGGTGCCTGGAGCAGACCATCCTGAAGGATGGCCAGCCATGGGACGCCAACATGATCCTCGACGACGGCGGCGACCTGACTCAGCTGCTGCACGACAAGTACCCACAGGTTCTGGATCGCGTTCACGGCGTGACCGAAGAAACCACCACCGGCGTACACCGTCTGCTGGACATGCTGGCCAAGGGCGAGCTGAAAATCCCGGCCATCAACGTCAACGACTCGGTGACCAAGTCCAAGAACGACAACAAGTACGGCTGCCGTCACAGCCTGAACGACGCGATCAAGCGTGGTACCGACCACCTGCTGTCCGGCAAGCAAGCGCTGGTCATCGGTTACGGTGACGTGGGCAAGGGCTCCGCGCAGTCCCTGCGTCAGGAAGGCATGATCGTCAAGGTTTCCGAAGTTGACCCGATCTGCGCCATGCAAGCGTGCATGGACGGTTTCGAACTGGTTTCGCCGTTCATCGACGGTATCAACGACGGTTCCGAAGCAAGCATCGACAAAGCGCTGCTGGGCAAGATCGACCTGATCGTGACCACCACCGGTAACGTCAATGTTTGCGACGCGAACATGCTCAAAGCCCTGAAGAAGCGCGCCGTTGTCTGCAACATCGGTCACTTCGACAACGAAATCGACACCGCTTTCATGCGCAAGAACTGGGCATGGGAAGAAGTGAAGCCACAGGTACACAAGATCCACCGTACCGGCCCGGGCGCTTTCGATGCGCAGAACGACGACTACCTGATCCTGCTGGCCGAAGGCCGTCTGGTGAACCTGGGCAACGCCACTGGTCACCCGAGCCGCATCATGGACGGTTCGTTCGCCAACCAGGTTCTGGCGCAGATCTTCCTGTTCGGCCAGAAGTACGCCGACCTGTCGCCAGCCCAGAAAGCCGAGCGTCTGACCGTTGAAGTACTGCCGAAGAAACTCGACGAAGAAGTGGCCCTGGAAATGGTTCGCGGCTTCGGCGGCGTGGTCACTCAACTGACCAAGCAACAGGCTGACTACATCGGCGTCACCGTCGAAGGCCCGTTCAAGCCGCACGCTTACCGCTACTAAGACAAGAGCAGCTGCGAGCGTCTAGCTTCAAGCGGCAAGCGAGGTCAAAAGCCGAACTTGCCGTGCGAAGCCTGAGGCTCCGCCCCTATTTCAAAACAGTGTCAGGCCGCAAGCTTCAGGCACAAGAGACCGGCGCACCTCCGCTGCTCTTGCAGCTTGAAGCTTGCAGCTTGTAGCTGGAGGCTCCCTCCATGTCCCAAGACCGTCGCTACAGCTTCGAGTTCTTCCCGACCAAGACCGATGCTGGGCATGAAAAGCTGCTCAACGTTGCCCGTCAGTTGGCAACGTACAATCCCGATTTCTTCTCCTGCACCTATGGCGCTGGTGGTTCGACCCGTGATCGCACCCTCAACACCGTTCTGCAACTGGAAAGCGAAGTCAAAGTACCGGCCGCACCGCACCTGTCGTGCGTCGGCGACAGCAAGGACGACCTGCGCGGCCTGCTGAACGAGTACAAGGCTGCCGGCATCAAGCGCATCGTTGCCCTGCGTGGCGACCTGCCGTCCGGCATGGGCATGACCAGCGGTGAGCTGCGTCACGCCAATGAACTGGTTGAATTCATTCGTGAAGAAACCGGCGATCACTTCCACATCGAAGTGGCCGCTTACCCGGAGATGCATCCGCAAGCGCGCAATTACGAAGACGATCTTGCCAACTTCGTGCGCAAGGCCCGCGCTGGCGCCGACAGCGCGATCACCCAGTATTTCTTCAACGCCGACAGCTACTTCTACTTCGTCGACCGTTTGCAGGCGCTGGGTGTGGATATTCCGGTAGTACCGGGAATCATGCCGATCACCAACTACAGCAAACTCGCGCGCTTCTCCGATGCCTGCGGTGCGGAAATTCCGCGCTGGATCCGCAAGCAACTGGAAGCCTACGGCGATGACAGCCAAAGCATTCAGCGCTTTGGTGAGCAAGTTGTCAGCGAGATGTGCGAGCGCCTGCTGCAAGGTGGCGCGCCGGGACTGCATTTCTATTCCATGAACCAGGCTGAGCCTAGCCTGGCGATCTGGAATAACCTGAAGTTACCGCGTTAAGCGTTAGAAGCAGGATCAAGAGATCGCAGCCTTCGGCAGCTCCTCCAAGGGTTGTCGTTGCTGCGATTTTTTGCGTTTGAATCCGCGAATTAGAGCTTGTGCGGCCACTTTCTGGCTCTTTCACGTTTCTCGTCGTAATCTCAAGCCATGCCTTTGATCGCGCAGTTATTCACCGTGCTGGTTTTTGCTTGCCTGAGCTTTGCCGCTCGGGGCGAGAAGCTGCGCATTGTCACCGAACCGTGGGCGCCTTATGTCTACGAGGAGAACGGCAAGAACCTCGGGCTCGACTACGAAACCACCGCCATCGTGTTCAAGCGCCTGGGCATTGAAGTCGAATGGCAATTCCTGCCGTGGAAACGCTGCCTGTCGATGCTGGAAACCGGTCAGGCCGACGGCGCACTGGATATCTTCCACAGTGACGAGCGCGATGCCACCCTGCTCTACCCCAGCGAACCGCTGTCGGATGTCGAGTTCGTAATGTTCTACGCCAACGATCGACCGCACCCCTTCAGCAACCTCGAAGAACTCAAAGGCCTGACCATCGGCACCTCACCGGGTTATCTGTACAGCCCCGACTTCAGCGAATCGACACTGTTTACCCGCGAACCGGCACCGACCCACGAAGCCAATTTCGGCAAACTGCTGCGTGGACGCATTGACCTGCTGATCACCGACCGCCGCGTCGGCCAGCATTTGCTCGATCAGTTGAATATTCGCGATCAGATCAGCGAAAACCCCACAGTCCTTAGCCGTCAGAGCCAGTTTCTTGCGGTTCGGCGCAATGCCGGGATGGATTTGCTGGTGCAGCGTTTCGGTGCCGAGCTCAAGCGATTCAAGCGCGAACCAGCGTACGCCGAGCTGAGCGCACGCTATGGCGCGGCGCCCAACGTTGCCGCACCGCTGGGCAATGCCTCGGCCAACAGTAAAACCGTTGAGCAGCAGGAAAGCAGCGCGCAATGAATGCTCTGTTATACTCCGGCGTTCCCGCCAGGCTCACGCCCGGACGCCCGGAACCGTAACAGGCCTCTCGACCCGCTACAGCGCAGCTTTCAGCCCGCGCGAGCGCTCCTGACGTGCCTTCGGAACCGCAGCAGGACCGGACGGGATTGCGTCCTCTTAAACGTGATTCGCGCCAGGCAAGACTCCCATTGGGCCAAGCCCTAACTAAAACAGGATTACTCATGTCCTTTGCTTCCCTCGGTCTCTCCGAGGCTTTAGTCCGCGCCATCGAAGATGCGGGCTATACCGAGCCTACTCCGGTGCAACAGCGGGCTATTCCCGCCGTGTTGCAAGGTCGCGACCTGATGGTTGCGGCTCAGACAGGTACCGGTAAAACCGGCGGTTTCGCCCTTCCGATCCTGGAGCGGTTGTTCCCCAACGGTCACCCGGACAAATCCCAGCGTCATGGCCCGCGCCAACCGCGCGTCCTGGTCCTGACCCCGACCCGCGAACTCGCGGCCCAGGTACACGAGAGCTTCAAGATCTACGCCCGTGACCTGAAATTCGTCAGCGCCTGCATCTTCGGCGGCGTCGGCATGAACCCACAGGTTCAGGCCATGTCCCGTGGCGTCGACGTTCTCGTCGCCTGCCCGGGTCGTTTGCTCGACCTCTGCGGCCAAGGCAGCGTTGACCTGTCCCACGTTGAAATCCTCGTCCTCGACGAAGCTGACCGCATGCTCGACATGGGCTTCGTCCACGACGTGAAGAAAGTCCTCGCACGTTTGCCGGCCAAGCGTCAGAACCTGCTGTTCTCGGCAACGTTCTCCAAAGACATCACCGATCTTGCCGGCAAGCTGCTGCATAACCCGGAACGCATCGAAGTGACGCCGCCGAACACCACGGTCGAGCGCATCGAACAGCGCGTATTCCGTCTGCCGGCCAGCCACAAGCGTGCGCTGCTGGCGCACCTGATCACCGCAGGCGCCTGGGAACAGGTGCTGGTGTTCACCCGCACCAAGCACGGCGCCAACCGCCTGGCCGAGTACCTGGACAAACACGGCCTGCCGGCTGTGGCGATCCACGGTAACAAGAGCCAGAACGCTCGCACCAAAGCCCTGGCCGACTTCAAGGCTGGCGAAGTGCGCATTCTGGTCGCCACCGACATCGCTGCTCGCGGTCTGGACATCGATCAGTTGCCACACGTGGTCAACTTCGAGCTGCCAAACGTCGATGAAGATTACGTACACCGTATCGGCCGTACTGGCCGCGCCGGTCGTTCGGGCGAGGCGATTTCGCTGGTCGCACCGGACGAAGAGAAACTGCTGAAAAGCATCGAACGCATGACCAAACAGAAGATTGCCGACGGCGATCTGATGGGCTTCGACTCCAGCACCATCGAGGCCGAGAAGCCTGAAGTGCGCGAACGTCCCGACGTGCGCAACCCGCGCAATTCCCGTGGTCCTCGCGGCGACGGCCCGAATGGCGGCGGCGGTGGCGGCGGTCGTAAAGACAAAGGCAAGGACAAGGGCAAAGAGAAACCTGCCGGCGAACGCGGCGAACGCCCTGCCCGTCAGCAGAAGCCACGCGAAGGTACTCCGGCCCGCGAACAGCGTCCGAGCCAACCGCCACGCGCAGCAGCTGATCGTGCACCGGACGAGTTCCTCGACGACGATATCGATAACTTCGGCAACCGCGTTGACTACGTGCCCAAGCCTGCCCCTGCCGGCGGCCGTGGCCGTCGTCCAGGCGCACCGGCTCAAGGCGCAGGCGCTGGTGCCGGCGCACCACGCGGCGGTCAGCCGCAAGGTCGCCAGAACGGTCCGCGCAACAGCAATGGTTCGAGCACCGGCACCCCGCCGGGCAAACGCAGCGGCCCACGCAATGGTGCGCCGCGTGACGGTCAGTCGGGTCGTCGCGACGACTCCGCCTCGTCCTCGCGCAACCGTCGT
This sequence comes from Pseudomonas sp. FW305-7, assembly GCF_058786735.1. Classification (NCBI taxonomy): domain Bacteria; kingdom Pseudomonadati; phylum Pseudomonadota; class Gammaproteobacteria; order Pseudomonadales; family Pseudomonadaceae; genus Pseudomonas; species Pseudomonas sp. FW305-7. Next base: position 117,326 of record NZ_JBYSZA010000012.1, on the reverse strand, counting down.
CCGGCCCGTGACGATCAGCCACGCAGCGAACCGGCAGTGCAGAACCCGCGCAGCACCGGCCCGAAGATCATGCACAAGGAGTCGAAGGCTGATCGCTTCCCGACACCTGAGCAGCTCGATCAACTGCCAAGCCGTCCGCGTGGCGAAAAACCAGCCTTGCTGACCCGCAATCGCTGAGTCGACGCCGCAATGAAAAATGCCCCGCCTCGAAAGAGTCGGGGCATTTTTTATGGCGCCACAAATACCCCTGAATCACCGCATCTCCCCTGTGGGAGCGAGCCTGCTCGCGAAAGCGGTCATTCAGCCAACATCATTGCTGACTGACCCGCCGCCTTCGCGAGCAGGCTCGCTCCCACAGGGGATGTGTGTATGTGTCGCAGGCAATAAAAAACGCCCCCGGTCTTTCGATCGGGGGCGTTTTTATGTGGCCGGGGAAAGTTATTTAACTTTCACACCTTCCAGCGAGATGTCCAGGTCCGCGGTTTGCGAGGAAGGACCTGGGCCCTTGATCCCGAAATCGTTCAGGTTAAGCGTGGTCTTGGCGTTAAAGCCAGCACGTTCGCCGCCCCATGGATCCTTGCCTTCGCCGTTGAACGTGGCCTTGAAGGTCACAGGCTTGGTCACACCGTGCAGGGTCAGGTCACCGGTCACGTCAGCGGTCTTGTCACCGGTCGACTTGACGGCGGTGGAAACGAACTTGGCGTCAGCGAATTTGCCCACGTCGAGGAAGTCTTTGCTGGCGATGTGCTTGTCACGCTCGGCATGGTTCGACCACAGGCTGGCGGTTTTCACGTCAACGGCAATCTTGCTGGCTTCAGGCTTGGCCGAATCCCACGAGAAAGTACCGTCGAAGTCTTTGAACGTACCGTGAATGAAGCTGTAACCCAGGTGGCTGATTTTCCAGTCAACGAAGGCGTGCTGGCCTTCCTTGTCGATTTTGTAATCCGCAGCCATGGCCTGACCAGCCGAGAGCAGTGCAGAACCGATTGCCAGAGCGGCCAGAGTCTTTTTCAACATGCTTTCTTTTCCTTTGAGTCGAGGTTGAACTTCAGGCTTTGCGACCGAGCATTCGCGTCAGGGTCGCATCACGATCGATAAAGTGGTGCTTCAATGCTGCCAACGCATGGAGACCGGAAAAAATTACCAGCGCCCACGCCAGCCAGAGATGAATCACCCCAGCGGTATCTGCCTGATCCGGTAGCCCGGAGACCAGTGCAGGAACTTCAAACAGGCCAAACACCGGAATCCCGACACCGTCTGCGGTGGAGATCAGGTAACCGGCAATCATCACAGCGAACAACGCGAAGTACAGAAACCCGTGGCCGAACTTGGCGCCGATGCGGGTCATGCGGCTGTAGCTTTGCAGCGTCGGCGGCGGTGGGCTGATAAAGCGCCACACCACCCGCAAGACCATCACACCGAGCAGCACCAGACCGATGCTCTTGTGCAGATCCGGCGCGTCTTTGCGCCAGGTACTGTAGTAATCCAGCCCGACCATCCACAGACCCAACGCGAACAGCCCGAAGACCACCAGCGCCACGCCCCAGTGCATGAAGATGCTGACCCAACCATAGCGCGAAGAAGAGTTACGTAGCTGCATTGCCCAAATCCTGTGAGAACTGCGAACCAAGACTAGCGAGTTATCTATCGAATTAAAGCGGAAAATTTTGCTTTGAAATATCGAGAAATACGATCAAGAGTCTGGAAGTGGTGAATTAAGGAAGGATTAAAAGGAAAAGTGCGGAGGGATGCTAGGTGGAAGATCCTGAAGATGTGCTGTTTGAACAGGCCTCATCGCGGGCAAGCCCGCTCCCACAGTGGTCGGTGGCGGTCACAAATTCTGCGTTCACCTCAGAAACCTGTGGGAGCTGGCTTGCCCGCGATGAGGCCGTTACAGGCAAAAAAAAGCGCGGCATAAGTGCCGCGCTTCTTCATTCACCACAAGGCCTTACTGCACCTTGGTCTCAGTCGCTGCAGCAGGCTTGGCTGCTGGCTTCTTCGCCGGTTCAGCCTTCTTCGCTGCCGGTTTCGCCGCAGGCTTTTTCACTTCGGTTTTAGCCGCAGGCTTCTTCGCCGCTGGCTTGGCCGCCGCTTTCTTCGCAGGCTCGGCTTTCACCGGAGCGGCAGGCTTCGGTGCCTCCACCGGAGCTGGCGCAGGTGCCGGGGTCGGCGCAGGCGCTGGAGCAACCGGAGCTGGAGCCGGCTCTGGCGCTTTCACAGGCTCAGGCTTCTTCTCGTCATCCGAACCACCAAACAGATTGCTGAAGAAGTTGCCCTTCTTCGCTGCCACGGCACCCGCCGCGCCTGCCGCTGCTGCGGCCGGCACCACTTTCGCCGGTTCAAACGATTTGCCAGCTGCCAGATCTTCGACCTGACTGGCCGCACGCTGACCGGTGCGCAGCGCGCCTTCCAGTGTGCCCGGGTACAAGGTGTCGGTGTGTTCGCCGGCGAACGCTACGCGTTGCAGCGGACGCTCCCAGATACGCCAGAACTTGCTGATCTGGCCCGGGCCGTAAGCCAGGTAGGCGCCGCCCATCGACGGGTCGGTGCTGTAGCGACGGATTTCATAACCGGTGAACGAGCCACGGGCCTGTGGATAAAACGCGTGCAGACGGATCAGCACCTGATCGACCATCTGCTTGTCGCCAAACGCCTGCATCACACGGGCGTTGTCGCCAGAGAGGTTGATCACCACGTTGGCGCCACCCTTCAGCGCTGGCTCGATCCAGAGCATGCCCAGACCGGCGTTGCTGTAAATCTCGCCGGACATGCGCGCCTTGCTTTCCCACACCGGAGTCTTGAACTTCAGCATGATCTGGTCGCGCCAGCCGTAGTTGGTGCCCTTGATCGCGGCCAGGTGCTGAGCGTCCAGCGCCGGGGTCAGCGCAATCTTGTTCAGCGCGCGCAGTGGCACGGCCAGCACCACGTAGTCAGCCTGGTAGCCAACACTGCCGACTTTGACGGTCACGCCGTCCTTGTCCTGAGTGATGGCCGAGACCGGCGAGTTGGTCTTGATGGTCTTGATCTGTTTGACGAACGCCTGTGCCAGCACCTGGCTGCCGCCGACCAGACGCGAAGCGCGCAGGTCACGGTCGGAGATGCCGCGATAGACGCGGTTCTGCTGAGCGAAATACAGCAGCGACAGGCGCGAAGGCTCGTCGTAGTGAGTGCGGATGTCCTGGTTGATCAACTGACGCGCCGTGGCCGGCAGGTTCTGCTTGTCGAGCCAGCTCGACACGTTGATCTGATCCAGTGCGTGCAGAGTGTTGGTCGCCGCCGGGTTTTGCGGGTCATCAATCGAACGCGCCAGATCGTCGAGGGTTTTCTGATAGCGCTTCAAGGCATCGGCGGTGGCCGGTTGCTTGGTCGCCAGATCAGCAGCAGAGAAATACTCGCCGTCGATCAGATAACCCGGCGTCCGCACGAATTCCGGCGCTGGCGTGGTGCCCAGCTTGAAAGTCGAAACGTACTTGTTCAGCACCGGCTGGGTCTTGTCGTTGCCGATCCACTCGCTGGTGGCCATGCCCGAGCGACCGCCCAGACTTGGCTTGGCTTCCAGCAGCGTGACCTGCCAGCCTTTGTTTTGCAGTTCGTAAGCGGCGGTCAGGCCCGACAGGCCGCCGCCGATCACGATTGCGGTTTTATCCTTGGCCAGCGCCGTAACGCTGAACAGCCCCAACATCACCAGCGCACAGGCGCGCAGCCAACCGACAGACATTCAGCGAACTCCGGAAAAACACGTAGGAAAAAGCAGTTTTGCGGGTCAGACGACCCGAAGAACCGCGAAGAATACGTCAGCCATCAAAACGCCGCCAGCGACGTCTATCGGCCCATACAAAGTAGCTCAATCGACACAATGGGTTGTCCCGACGCGATGCATTGCATAGGCTTGCGCGATTGTTTGCCCGCGCCAGACGCGAGCCGCCTCGAGGAGACTGTAAATGGGCCTGAATAACCAGTGGATGCAACGCGATCTCGCGGTGCTGTGGCATCCCTGCACCCAGATGAAAGACCACGAACAGCTGCCGCTGATCCCGATCAAGCGCGGTGAAGGCGTCTGGCTCGAAGACTTCGAAGGCAAGCGCTACCTCGACGCGGTCAGCTCGTGGTGGGTCAATGTGTTCGGCCACGCCAACCCGCGCATCAACCAGCGCATCAAGGATCAGGTCGATCAACTGGAACACGTGATTCTGGCTGGCTTCAGCCATCAACCGGTGATCGAGTTGTCCGAGCGTCTGGTGAAGATGACGCCCGAGGGCCTGAACCGGGTGTTCTACGCCGATAACGGGTCGTCCTGCATCGAAGTCGCGCTGAAAATGAGCTTTCACTACTGGCTCAATCGCGGCCAGCCGGCCAAGAAGCGCTTTGTCACTCTGACCAACAGCTACCACGGCGAAACCATGGCGGCGATGGCGGTCGGCGACGTGCCGCTGTTCACCGAGACCTATAAAGCGCTGCTGATGGACACCATCAAGGTGCCGAGCCCGGATTGCTACGGGCGCCCTGAAGGCATGAGCTGGGAAGAGCACTCGCGCAATATGTTCGCGGCCATGGAGCAAACCCTGGCCGAGCATCATGACAGTGTTGCGGCAGTGATCGTCGAACCGCTGATTCAAGGCGCCGGCGGCATGCGCATGTATCACCCCGTGTATCTGAAACTGCTGCGCGAGGCCTGCGACCGCTACGGCGTGCATTTGATCCTCGACGAAATCGCCGTCGGCTTCGGCCGTACCGGGACGATGTTTGCCTGCGAGCAGGCCGGCATCCGTCCGGACTTCCTCTGCCTGTCCAAGGCCCTGACCGGTGGTTACCTGCCGCTGGCGGCGTGCCTGACCACCGACGAGGTTTACAGCGCGTTCTACGACGACTATCCGACACTGCGCGCCTTCCTCCATTCGCACAGCTACACCGGCAATCCGCTGGCGTGCGCGGCGGCGTTGGCGACGCTGGATATCTTCGAGCAGGACAATGTGATCGAGAACAACAAGGCACTGGCTCAGCGCATGGCCTCGGCGACGGCGCATCTGGTCGATCACCCGAACGTGTCCGAAGTGCGTCAGACCGGCATGGTGCTGGCCATCGAGATGGTCAAGGATAAAGCCACGAAAGAGGCCTACCCTTGGCAGGAGCGCCGTGGCTTGAAGGTGTTCCAGCATGCGCTGGAGCGTGGCGCGTTGCTGCGGCCGCTGGGCAGCGTGGTGTATTTCCTGCCGCCGTACGTGATCACCCCGGAACAGATCGACTTCCTCGCCGAAGTCGCCAGCGAAGGCATCGACATCGCTACGCGTGACAGTGTCAGCGTGGCGGTGCCGAAGGATTTCCATCCAGGGTTTCGTGACCCCGGCTAAGCACGACCGTACTCATTCCCACGCTCTGCGTGGGAATGCAGCCCGGGACGCTCCGCGTCCCAAAAGCGGACGCAGAGCGTCCAATGAGGCATTCCCACGCAGAGCGTGGGAACGATCTACTTAAAGAGACCCGAAATGAGACTGTCCCGCTTCTTTATCGACGCCCCCCTGAGCACTGGCGAACACGAACTGCCGGAAGCCCAGGCGCATTACATCAGCCGTGTGCTGCGCATGGCCGAGGGCGATGCGGTGCAGTTGTTCGACGGCTCCGGCCATGAGTTCCGTGGATCGCTGGTGGAAGTCGGCAAGAAACGCGTGGTGGTGCAGATCGACGAGCAACTGGCCGGCCAGGTCGAATCGCCACTGCAGATCCACCTCGGCCAAGGCCTGTCCCGGGGCGAGCGGATGGACTGGGCGATCCAGAAAGCCACCGAGTTGGGCGTGAATGAAATCACCCCGATCTTCAGCGACCGCTGCGAAGTCCGCCTGAAGGACGAACGCGCCGACAAACGCCTGCTGCACTGGCGTCAGGTGGCGATCAGCGCTTGTGAGCAATGCGGGCGTTCGCGGGTGCCGGTGATTCATCCGCCGGTGTTGCTGGCTGACTGGATCAAACAGACCGAAGCTGATCTGAAGCTGGTGCTGCACCCGGTGGCCGAGCCGATGGTGAGTCATGCCAAACCGGCAACACTGGCGTTCCTGATCGGGCCTGAGGGTGGGCTGACGGATGCTGAGGTTGAGCAGGCCAAGGGCAACGGCTTCCATGCCGCCCGCCTCGGCCCGCGAGTGTTGCGCACCGAGACCGCGCCGGTGGTTGCACTGGCGGTGGCCCAACAACTTTGGGGTGATTTCTAGGACGCCCTCGCTGGCAAGCCAGCTCCCACAGGTGCTTCGTTGATCAAAAATTTTGTGAACAACACTGAACCCTGTGGGAGCTGGCTTGCCAGCGATTGGCAGCGCCTCGGTCTACAGGACGTAAAACATAATCGCCACAAAGTGCAGCAGGCTCCCGGCGATGACGAACAGATGCCAGATCCCGTGTGCATGTCGCAACCGGTGGTCCAGGGCAAAAAAGATAATCCCCACGGTGTACAGCACGCCGCCCGTGGCCAGCCAGGCAAAACCGATGGTGCCCAGCGCCGCAATCAATGGCTTGACCGCCACCAGCACGATCCAGCCCATCACCGCGTAGATCACGATCGACAGAATCCGCGCCTCGGAACGCGGTTTGATCTCCTGCAAGATCCCGATCAGCGCCAGCCCCCAGACAATCCCGAACAGCGTCCAGCCCCACACCCCGCGCAGGGTCACCAGACAGAACGGCGTATAACTGCCGGCAATCAACAGGTAGATCGAAAAGTGATCAACCTTCTTCATGATCGCTTTTTTGCGCCCGCGCACGCTGTGGTACACGGTCGATGCGCTGTAAAGCACCAGCAGGGTGAAAGCGTAAATCGCCACACTGACAATCTTCCATGGACTGCCATCCAGGCTGGCGATCACCAGCATCCACACCCCGCCGATAAAAGCCGCCACCGCCCCGACCAGATGGGTCCAGGCGTTCAATCGTTCTCCGTGATACATGTATCGCTCACCTCAATATTCATTACCGCAGCGCGCAAGGCTCGGGCCTTGAGCGTAAAAGCGCAATGTTTCTGTTCAACGCGAACCTGCGCGTGCCCGGTTAATTGGGCACAATCGGCCGATACCAAAAAGAGTCCGCGCCATGCTGATCGACGAAGAATTGACCCTGAAAAAACTCGAGGTGTTCCTCGCCTTCATGCGCACCGGCAATCTGGCCCGCGCCGCTGCCGAGTTGCAGACCAGCAATGTCAGCGTGCATCGCGCGATTCACTCGCTGGAGAGCGCCCTGCGTTGTCCGCTGTTCAAGCACGAAGGCCGCAACCTGACACCACTGGAAAGCGCTTATGTGCTGGAAGAACGCGCACAGAAGCTGATTCAGGACGTGGTCGAAAGCGTACGCCTGACCCGCGAAGCCGCCGGGTTCTCCGCTGAACGTTTCAAGCTTGGCTCGTTGTATTCGCTGACGGTGAAGACCGTACCGCAACTGATCATGGGCCTGAAGATCCGCCGCAGCGAACTCAACATCGATCTGATCCTCGGTTCGAATATCGACTTGCTCTACAAGCTGAAAAACATGGAAGTCGACGCGATTCTGGTGTCGCTGGACGACAGCATCAACGACCCGGATTGCGAGCAGATTGCGCTGTTTTCCGATGACATTTTTCTCGCGACGCCAGCAGATTCAAGGTTTGCCCAGCGCAGCGAAGTGGATCTGGCGGAGGTGCGCGATGAAACCTTCATTACCCTGACCCAAGGCTTCGCCACCCATCAGGACGGTAACCGGGTGTTCAAGCAGGCAGGGTTCGAGCCGAAGGTGGCGATGCAGGTGAACGACATCTTCACCCTGCTGAGCATGGTCAGCTCTGGAGTAGGTTACGCGTTGCTGCCGGGGCGGATTGCGGCGGTGTATGAGAACCGGGTGAAGTTGATTCCGTTGCAGGAGAAGTACCGGTTGCAGCAGCACATTGGCGTGGTGTTCTTGAAGGCCAAAGAGCGGGATCCGAACTTGCTGGCGTTGTTGGCGGAGTGTCGGATGTATGCGAATCGGCAGTTGGCGGATTAACAGCAGATCAAGAGCTTACCCCCTCACCCCAGCCCTCTCCCCCAGGGGGCGAGGGTGAAAGGGAGCAGATCTTCATGGGTTTCAAGACCTGAGTTCGACTCAGGACTTTCAGGTCGGCGTACCTCCAACATCCACCGCGGTCAGTCCCCTCTCCCCCCGGGAGAGGGCTAGGGTGAGGGGCTTTTGATCTTCAGCCCACAATCCCGCGAACAATGAAGAACAACAACGAAGGCCCAAGCAAACACCCAAGCCCGGTATGGAACGTAGCCGTCAACGCCCCATAAGGCACCAACCGCCGATCCGTCGCCGCCAGCCCCGCCGTCACCCCGCTCACCGTCCCGGCCAACCCGCCAAACACCATCGCCGAACGCGGGTTATCCAGGCCCATCCAGCGCGCCGCGACCGGCGTGCCGACCATCACCAGAATCGCCTTGATCAAACCGGTGGCAATCGACAGCGCCATCACATCCGAACTCGCACCAATCGCCGCCCCCGTCACCGGCCCGACGATATAAGTCACCGCGCCCGCGCCAATGGTGGTCATGCTCACCGCATCGCGATAACCGAACGCCCAGGCCATGCTCGCGCCGACAATGAACGGCAGGATCGTGCCCAGCAGCAGCGCAATCACACCAATCATCCCGGCCTTCTTCGCCTCGGTCGCCTGCACTTCGAACGCGGTGGCAACAATCGCAAAGTCTCGTAGCATCGCCCCGCCCATCAAACCGATGCCAGAGAACAGCGTCAGATCCGCCAGGCCCTTCTGCCCGCCAGTCATGGTGCCGCCGACCCAGGCCAATACCAGACCAATGACAATGGCAATCGCCGAGCCGTGAATGCGCCCGAACGTCAGACGTTTCGAGAGAATCACCGACACCCACATGATCACGCCGACGAAGGCGAAAGCAGTGACCAGACCGTTGTGTTCCAGACCGTTTTCAATGAGTGCCCACATGTCAGCGACCTCCTACCGGGGTGCCGACAGGAGTGACTTCCACCGGTTCGTCGGGCAATGGCTCGCCCTTATGGGTGCGGCTGATCAAGGCAATCGTGCAACCACACACCACCACCGAACCGATTGCCGCCAGCACCGCCACCGGTCCGCCGTGCAGGGCGGTGACGACGTTTTGTTGCGCAGCCATCGCCACCACCACCGGAATATACATCGCGCCCCAGAAGCCGACGCCCATCTCGCAATCCTTGGTCATGCCGCCGCGTTTCTGCATCCACAACCGCGCGCAGATCAACAGGATCATCGCGATGCCGACCCCGCCGACATTGGATTTGACCCCCAGCAGCACACCGAGCATGTCACCCATGATCACCCCTGCCAGCGTACAGATCGCCAACAGCGCCACACCGTAAATAATCATTGTTGTAGTCCTCAAAGTGCATCGTCGAATGTTGTTTTTGTTGTTCGAAGCCTGAGTCGCGGCGGTTTAGAGTTGGCGGCTTCCCTCCTCACGCAACAGCGCCTGCAAGGTGTCGAGCCGCGCACTGTCGAAGGCAGTGACAGTGCCCGATTCGAACACCCGGCGCGCCAGCCCGGTCAGCACCGCACCGGGCGGCAGTTCGATCTGTAACCGTACACCGCGCTCGTAAGCGCTTTGCACGGTGCCGCGCCAGTCCACCACGCGGCACATGTTGAAAGCGAGGTCGTCGCGTAGCGCTTCGGGCTTGATGACCGGACGCGCACGACTGCCGCTCAGGTAAGCAATTTTCGGGGTTTTCAGTTCAACCTTGGCGAAGGCTTCGGCAAGGGTTTGCGCCGGTTTTTCCAGCAGCGGGCAGTGCGACGGCACACTCACCGCCAGACGCTTTGCCAGACCGGCACCACGGCCGCGCGCCAGTTCGGCGACCGCTTGCATCGCCTCGTCGCTGCCGGCAATGACGACCTGGTTATCGGCGTTGATGTTGGCCAGGTACACCGGCGAATCTTCGCTGTGCACCTGCGCCAGCAGCGTTTCGACGGTGGATAACTGCAGACCGATGATTGCGGTCATGCCATAGCCCTGTGGATAAGCCTGCTGCATCAACTCACCGCGCAGGCTGACCAGATGCAACGCATCGCTGAAGCGCAACGCCCCGGCAACCACCGCTGCCGGGTAAGCGCCGATGGACAAACCGGCGACGTAATCCGCCGTGAGTCCGTCCTGCAACAACTGCCGTGAAGCCGCGACCCCGGCGATCAGCAGACAAAGCTGCACCGCCCTCGTTGTGCGCAGCGCCACGGCCGAGTCAAGCAACCGCACATCTTCACCGAGTACATCACTGGCCTCGGTCAACGTTTCTCCAGGCAAACGCTGGAGCATGCCTGCTTGCTGCGCGCCCTGGCCGGGAAACACCAGCAGACTGCTCACGCTGCCTGCTCCTGCGGATTCCACGGATCGGCGACCAGACAGGCCTGATCGACGTTTTTCAGCAGCACCCGTGCCGAACCGCTGGCCCACTCGCGCAGGGCCACAGCACCGAACGGCGTCTGCAATTGCATGTCGACCCGGCACAAGGCCTGATCGAACAACGCGACCAGTTTTCGTGCCTGATTACGGGTGAGCAGTTGCGGGGTACGCAGGATCAGATCGAGATCACTGGCCGCGTGCATCGCTTTAAAACCACTGGCCAGTTCAAACCCGACGCTGCCGCTGACACCCCAGACCCAACCGCAGTCATCAAGCATCGGCCGCAGTTGCTTGAGCGCCCGCATGACCGGTAAATCGCGCTCGCAATCGACATGACACAGCGCTTCGGGGCTAACCCGACAGGCAATCGAATCGAGCGTCATAAAAGCCGCCAGCCGCTGCTCGCGCAACACACCGCGCACGCCCACGGCCACAAAACCCTCGGTGCACACGGCCCGGCGCACCACCACCGGTTGCCCGGCGGCCAGCGACTCGACTGCCCACAGCGGCGCATCCGCCGGCAACTGCGCAGGCGTCATGCCCCAGAGCAGGTCGTGAGCCAGAGGCGTTTTCACCACTGCGCCCTCAGCAACTCACGGACTTTGCTGGAGGCTGCACGATTTTTTGCGCCGAGGCGATTGCTCAGATCAGTGTTGGAGATATCGCCGATGGCTTGCTTCAAACACTCGTTAACCCTTGATAGATCTTCCGCTGTCGGTTGTTCGATTTGCTGCACCGACAGGGTTTCCCAGAGCAATCCGAGACTCGCATAGCTGTCGATGTCGTAAGCCATCGGCGGCACACTGGCGGCCAGCGCCTCCAGTTCCTCGACACTGCGCAAGGTCACCCGCGCTGCCGACGCCTTGCCCATCGCATGCACCATCACCCCCGGATCGCGCAGCGCGATCAAGCGGTTGGCCTGATAACCATGAGCGAGAAACGCCCCGGACATGGCCTTGCCCACCAGCAACGCAATCACCGGATGCCCGGCCAAACGCGCGCGGGCATAGCTGTCCGCAGCGCCGGCCAAAGCCTGATGGATGCCGAGGGCTTCTTCGCGGCGACCATAAGCCTGACTCGGTACGTCGACGATGGCGATGATCGGGCGCTTGTGCGTTTTGTCACGGTCAGCGCTGATTGCATCATCCACAGCCTTGGCCAGACCCCAGCCTTCGAGCAAACCGACTTCGCCATTGCGAGCACGTGGGAAACGGTTGTCCGGGTCAGCGACCACGGCGATAAAACGCCCGAGTTCGCCATCGGCTATTTGCAACGACGGCGGCAAACCTTCCACGGCTTTCGCACCAGCGCTCAAGGCGTTGAACCAGTTCAAACCGCGCAGTGAATAACCGCTCATGAGCGCTCTCCTTGATACAGATCGCGAACCACCGACGGTTCGATTTGCTGGTCAGTGTTCAAACTGCTCAGGCGTTGCAGAAACCATTCGGCGCGTTGACTGCGCGGCTGCGCCGGCAAACCTTGCTGAAGCAATTCGCCGACCTGCTGGCGGATCTGCGCCACATCATCGGCGACATAACGATCCACCAAGCCGCTGGCGAAACGCTGCTCGCCACCGGTCAGGCTCCAAATGAACGGCCGGTCTCGCGAGTCGTATTCCTCGATCCCGGCTTCCTGCTCGATCACCTGCGGGCCGTTCAAACCGAGACGCGCTTCCTGAGTCACCAGCAAATAGCTGCACAGCGCCGCCGCAATCGACATACCACCGAAGCAACCAACGCTACCGGCGACCACACCAACCACCGGTTGGTACCGCTGCAAATCGACAATCGCCGCATGAATATCAGCAATTGCCGCCAAACCGAGGTTGGCTTCCTGCAAGCGCACGCCACCGGTTTCCAGCAGCAACACCGCGCGAGTAGGAATGCCTTTACGGTTGTCCTCAGCGGCCAGTTCCAGCGCACCGGCAATCTTCGCCCCGCCGACTTCGCCAAGGCTGCCGCCCTGGAAAGCGCCTTCAATCGCCGCGATCACCACCGGCAAACCGTCGAGGCTGCCCTTGGCGATCACCACGCCGTCATCGGCTTGCGGCACCACGCCCTGGCGTTCGAGCCACGGCGACATGACGCGTTGAAACGGGTCGAGCAATTCGCGGAAGGTCCCGTTATCGAGCAAGGCTTTCGCCCGTTGCCGCGCACCGAGTTCGACGAAGCTGTGTTTGTGCAAAAGCGCTGCGCTGTCAGTCATGGCCGATCTCCTCGAAACCTTGTTCCAGACGCAGACGCACCACGCCGGGTGTCGCGCCGAAATCGTGGATATCGATGGCCATGGCCGGCGGCGTGGTGCCGTCGAACATCCGCGCAAACAGATGCTGCCAACGCAACTGCGCACCGTTGACCGAGGTCTGCACGTTGATCGTCAGCTTGCCGGCCGGGCCCGGTTCGATCAGCACTTCCAGATCACCCGAGCCGACACAACCGACCAGCGCGCGCCCGCGTGGCGGCTGCCCGGCGGGGAATTCAAAGGATAAGGTTTCCATCAAAACGCTCCCTGAAGGATGCCGTCGCGCTCGATACGGTCGAGCAGCAGCGTGGCGGCGAGCAAGTCGGCGGCGCCACCGGGCGAGGCATTCAATGCGATGAGTTGTTGATCCAGTTCGTGCAGGCGCCGACGGCCGCTGAGGCTGGCGCTGCCGCCGGCATCGAGCACCGCTTGCGCGCCTTGTTGCATGGCTTGCAGGCCTTGTTCGCCGGCGCGGTAGAGCACGCAGGTGTCGGCCAGGTCAGTCATGATTGCGAGCAAGGCGTCGAGCCGGGCGTTCTGTTCGCCATGCCCGGCGGTGCGGCTTTTTTTCAGTTGCGGCAGGCCACGTTGCAGCACGGACGGGAAGCCGAGTTGCGCTTCCTCACGGGCGCCGCGAGCGCCGTAACGCAGGGCGACCTGGGCGCCGTGGCTCAGTGGTTGGGGTGCGTAACGGTCATCCAGCAAGGCCAGACGTGCGGCGCGCAGGGAGACTGCGTTGGCGCGGGAGGATTGCGGTTCCAGCGCAGCAGCAGTGACCAAAAGCCCCAACGCCCAGATCGCCCCGCGATGAGTGTTTACGCCATTGGTGGTGGCGAGCATGGCTTGCTCGCCTTCACGACCGATGCGGCCAATCGCTTCGCGCAACGTTGAATTTACTTCACCGATTTCAACCGCCGCTTCAGACATTTCCTTGAATGCCGGCCACAGCGACAACGCCGACGCGTGCATCAGGCCCAGGTGCAAATCGGTGTGCGCGCCGTTGCCACGCCGGTCGACCAGTGCCGGTTTCGGCGACAGATCCGCTTCGTCGATCAACGCGTCCACCGCCAGATCGGCCAATCGATCAGCCAGGGACAGCGGTTTCGCTTGCAGGTTAAGTGCGTGCATTACCAGCTCCTGAATTTGGCGGGCGGGTTGTACAAGCCACCCGACCACTCGACCAGATCAGCCACGCTTTTCGCCGCCAGCAGTTCGCGGGTGGCGTCGGTGCGGCGGATGCCAAGGTCTTCGGGCAAGGCGATCAGGCCTTCGCGGCGCATGCGTTCGGTGTCTTTCGGGTTGTGGCGCAGGCCGATGGCGGTGACGCCCGCTACGGCGGCGATCATCGCCTGACGCTCTTCCAGCGAGCGTGCCTTGTACAGGTAGGCGATGCCTTCTTCGGTAAGCAGGTGGGTGACGTCGTCGCCGTAGATCATGATCGGCGCCAGCGGCATGCCGCTTTTCTTCGCCACTTCCACCGCGTCGAGGGTTTCGACGAAGGTCGGTTTGCCACCCTCCTGGAAGGTCTCGACCATTTGCACCACGAGTTTCTTGCCGCGTTCGAGCATCGGTTGCTGCGAGTCGTCATGGCGCATATCGAGCCACGCCGGGGTGCCGTGACGGCGACCGCGCGGGTCGTGGCCCATGTTCGGCGCACCACCGAAACCGGCGAGACGGCCACGGGTAACGGTCGAGGAATGGCCATCGCCATCGACCTGCAGCGTCGCGCCGATGAACAGATCCACCGCGTACTGCCCGGCCAGTTGGCAGAACATCCGGTTGGAACGCAGCGAGCCGTCGCGCCCTGTGAAGAACACGTCTGGCCGGGCGGCGATGTAGTTTTCCATACCCAGTTCGGTGCCGAAGCAATGCACGCTTTCGACCCAGCCGCTTTCGATCGCCGGGATCAGCGTCGGGTGCGGGTTGAGCGTCCAGTTGCGGCAGATCTTGCCTTTGAGGCCGAGGGATTCGCCGTAGGTCGGCAGGATCAGTTCAATGGCGGCGGTGTTGAAACCGATGCCGTGGTTGAGCGACTGCACATTGTGTTTTTCGTAGATCCCGCGAATCGCCATCATCGCCATCAATACGTGTACGGGCTTGATGTGCCGTGGGTCGCGGGTGAACAGCGGTTCGATGTAGAACGGCTTGTCGGCCACCACCACAAAATCGACCCATGACGCCGGGATGTCCACACGGGGCAGTTCGCTGACGTCGTCGACCAATTGGTTGACCTGGACGATGACAATGCCGTCGCTGAACGCGGCCGGTTCGATCAGTGCCGGGGTGTCTTCGGTGCTCGGGCCGGTGTAGATGTTGCCGGCGCGGTCGGCCATGAACCCGGCCGAGAGCACGACGTTGGGAATCAGGTCCACCACCAGCCGGGCGTAGAGTTCGATGTAGGTGTGGATCGCGCCGATTTCCAGCAGGCCGTCTTCGAGCAACTGGCTGATGCGCAGGCTCTGGGTGCCGGCGAAAGAGAAATCGAGCTTGCGGGCGATGCCGCGTTCGAACAGGTCGAGGTGCTCGGAGCGACCGACGCTGGGCATGATCATGTGCAGGTCGTGGAGCTTTTCCGGGTCGGCCTTGGCCAGCGAGCGCGAGAGGAAATCCGCCTGCTTCTGGTTGTTGCCCTCCAGCACCACACGGTCGCCGGGATGGATCAGCGCTTCGAGCGCGGCGACGATCTTGTCGGTGGGCAACACCACACCGTCGGCCAGCCCGCGCACCTTGTCGAGGCGGCGCTGCTTCTCGTCACGCCGCCGCGTCCAGCGCGAATCGGGGGAAATTGTTGTTGTCATGCTCACTCCACGGGGTTCGCTGTCGTGGAGCAAAGTTAGGCGTGTGGGGTGCGAGCATCAATCAAGCGCGGCGGTGAATCATTACGCTGAGCGTAACGTTCAATGCCGCCTTCGCGAGCAGGCTCGCTCCCACAGGGGATCTCTGTCGTCCACAGAAACTGGGGGGCACTGAAGATCTAATGTGGGAGCGAGCCTGCTCGCGAAGAGGCCAGCCAAAGCGGCGTAAGTTCTGGATAAGTCCGCCGATGAGTCAGGGGGTTGGCCGGCAGGAAGTTGCTGATGCCACTGGCCCCATCGCTGGCAAGCCAGCTCCCACAGGGTTTTGTGTGGCTCACAAAATTCGAACACAACTCGGACCCTGTAAGAACCTGCAAGCCAGCTCCCACAGGATTCTGCGGGGTTCACAGATTTGAATACGACTCGGACACCGTGGGAGCTGGCTTGCCAGCGATGGGGCCTGTCAGATCACTGAAAGCTCTGGATCAATGGACCAGGCCAGCCTCCACCAACAACTTCTCCAGCCCCAACAAATCCGGCACCTTCGCTACCTGCTCTCCGACCTGCACCGCCGCCTGCTCCAGCGCACACAACGGCACATCGACGTAACTCAACTGGCTATCGAGCTTGTAAGAGCGCGGAATCCCCTGCACCAGCAGCGCAATGAACTTCAACTCCGGCAATCCACCGAGCGCATTGAGAATCACGATCCGCGCCCGCTCGCCAATAACGATTTTCTGCCCGCACGCCGACTCGAAACTCAGCAACGGTATCTGCCGCTCGCGCCACATCACCCGCCCCAGATACCACGGTGGCGTGTCCAGGTCGAAGGCGCTGGCCTGATAGTCGATCAGCTCGGCCACCGCGACGTTGGGCAGGATCAGATTGCGATCCGCCAACGGCAGCAGCAAACCGGTGAGTTGACTGCTGCGCTGATTGTGCCGGCGCTCATGCATGTTTCTTGCTCCAGTGGGCAATGCTTTCGAGCAGCACCGATTCCTGGTACGGCTTGCCGAGGTAGTCGTTGACGCCGATGGCCATGGCGCGGTCGCGGTGTTTCTGGCCGGTGCGCGAGGTGATCATGATGATGGGCAGGTGTTGCAGGCGTTCGTCGTTGCGCACTTGGGTGGCGACTTCGAAGCCGTCCATGCGCGGCATTTCGATGTCGAGCAGCATCAGGTCGGGCATGTGTTCTTCGAGCAGGAGCATGGCGTCGACCCCGTCCTTGGCGGTCAGCACGTTCATGCCGTGGCGTTCGAGCAAACGACTGGTGACCTTGCGCACGGTAACCGAGTCGTCGACCACCATGACCAGCAACGGCTTCTGCGGCTCGCTGTCGATGTCCGGCAGCGTCGGATACTGCGCAACTCGCGCCTGCATTGCGCGGATCGGCGCCAGCAAATCGAGAATCAGCACCACCCGGCCATCGCCGAGTATCGTCGCGCCGGACACGCCCTGCACCGCTGCGAACTGCGGGCCGAGGCTCTTCACCACAATCTCGCGAGTACCGGCCATGGTGTCGACCTGCACCGCTATGCGTCGGTCGTTGTACTGCACCAGCAACACTGGCAACGGCAGGCTCTGCCCCAGCAGTTTCGGCCGCGATGAAGTTTTCAGTAGTTCGCCCAGATAGCACAACTCATAGTGTTGGCCGCCGTATTGATAGCTCGGTGGATCGAGACGGAAATGCCCGTCCAGATCATTCGGCAAGACGCGGACGATGCCGTCGATGGTGTTCAGCGGAATCGCATACTGATCCTCGCTGCACTGCACCATCAACGCGCGGTTGACCGACACGGTGAACGGCAGGCGAATGCGGAAATGCACGCCCTGCCCCGGCACCGAATCAATGCTCATGCTGCCGCCCAACTGGCGGACTTCTTCGTGCACCACGTCCATGCCGACGCCACGCCCGGAAATCTGGGTGATTTTCTCGGCGGTGGAGAAACCCGGCTGAAGGATGAACTGCAACACGTCGCGGTCGCTGATCTCGGCGTCCGGCGCGAGCAATCCGCGCTTGATCGCCTTGCGCCGTACGGCCTCCAACGGCACGCCGGCTCCATCGTCGCGGATGTCGAAAACGATGTCGCCACCCTCGCGGGACAGGTCCAGCGTGATAGTACCCTGCGCCGGTTTACCCGCCGCCAGGCGCACCTCGGCTGATTCCAGACCATGGTCGACGGCGTTGCGCAGCATGTGCTCCAGCGGTGCGGCCATGCGCTCCAGCACATTGCGATCCATCTCACCTTCGGCATTGCCGACGACAAACGCGACGTCTTTGTTCAGCTCTTCGGCGACCTGACGGACGATGCGTTTCAAGCGCGGCAACATGCGCTCGAACGGCACCATGCGCGTACGCATCAGGCCTTCCTGCAATTCGGTGTTGATGCGGCCCTGTTGCTGCAACAGGTTCTCGGCATCGTGGTTGCGGCGGTCGAGGGTTTCCTTCAGATCAAGCAAGTCGGAAGCGGACTCGAACAACGCCCGCGACAGTTGCTGCAGCTGCGAATGCCGATCCATTTCCAGCGGATCGAATTCCTCGTAGCCGAGGCGCTCGGCATCGACTTGCTGACGGCTGAGGATACGCCCCTGGGTTTCGGTGTCGAGGCGGCGCAACTGATCGCGCATGCGCTCGATGGTGGTTTCCATCTCGTTGAGCGCGACTTGCGCATCGTTGACTTGCTGTTCGATACGACCACGGAAAATCGAGGTCTCCCCGGCCAGATTGACCAGTTCGTCGAGCAGCTCGGCAGAGACCTTGACCATGTCCGCCGCCACCTCGGCAGCGAGTGGCGCAGGCTCGGTTTTAACCGGCAAAGGCAACAGTGGCGGCGCTTCAGGCGTCAGCGGATGGCTGAAACTCTGGATCGCATTGATCAGCCGATCCGCTGGCGGACACGGTTGCCCGGCGCGCACGGCATCGAGCATTTGCGCCAGTCGGTCATGCCCGCGCTGCACCAGCGCAAACAGCTCGGTCGACGCAGGCAGCGTGCCGGCAGAAAGGCTTTCGTAAAGGTATTCGAGTTCGTGAGCGAGGTCGCCGATCGGGCCGATCTCAACCATCCGCGCGCCACCCTTGAGGGTGTGCAGATCGCGCAGCAGGGTTTCCACTTCCTGGCGATTGCCCGGCTCGGCCTGCCAGCGCAGCAGCGCGGCGCCGGAGTTCTCGATGATGTCGAAACCTTCTTCGAGGAAGATTTCCAGCAACTCCGGGTCATGCCCGGCGCCTTCGTGATCGATGGCCGGTTGCGCCGTTTCGGCCGTGGCGGATGAGCCCTGACGCAGCTGTCGGATCGATTCGATCAGATCCAGCGCCGGGTTCAGCGGTTGGTGGTTTTGCAGCTGTTCAAGCAACAACGCCAAGCGGTCATGGCTCTTGTGCAGCAAACGGCCAAGGGCTTCGCTGTGACTGTAACGCCGATCAAGCAAACCTTCGTAAAGGCTTTCCAGCTCCTGGGCCAGATCGCCGATGGTCTCGACTTCGGCCATCCGTGCACCACCCTTGAGGGTGTGCAAATCGCGCTGCAACGACGACAGCGGCGCGACGTTGTCCGGGTCATTCAGCCAGCGCTGCAAGGCTTGCCCGGCGCTGTCGAGAATATCCACCGCTTCTTCGAGGAAGATCTCGACGATCTCGTCGTCCGGTTCAGACGTTACGGTTTTCTGTGCAAGCTCGGCGGTCGCCGCGCCCAGTTCGCGGATGCTCAAGGTGCGGCTGCCATCGCTGCGGATCAGGCCCATGGATGACGGATCGAGGCTTTCGTCGAGTAGCTCATGCAACGCACGAATCCGTGCCGGCTGCGGGGTGACTTCCTGGCCGGCGGCCAGTTCGTCGAGCATGTTGATCAGCGCTTCATGGGCGTTTTGCGCCTCATGGAAAAAACGGTCGCTGACCGCGAGGCTGCTTTCTTCCACGGCGCCATAAAGATCGAGCAACGCTTCGCAGAGCACATCGACCGGCAGCAGGTCCGCCAGGTGCGCACCTTCGCCGAGGGTGGTCAGTTCATCCAGCAGCGCACTGAGTTCCTGGCGTTCGCCGGGATGCTGCTGCCAGCGCTGCAAAAGGTTTTCGGCATCGAGCAGGATGTCCATGCCCTGGGCGAGGAAGTTGTTGAGCAACTGCGGATCACGCTTGATGCGCAATCCGGTGTTCGGCGCATTGAGGATCGATTCCAGACGCTCGGCGAGCAGTGTTTCGGTACGTTTGATCAGCGATTGCGCGCCGACAATCGGCGCCAGCGGATCGTGTTTGAGCTGACGCAAACCGACGCGGAACAGGCCTTCGGCTTCGAGGAGCAATTCCACTTCATCGAGATCGAGCGGCAGTTGATGCGCCTTGAACTCACGGGCCAATTGATCGAGCGGTGCTGCCAGTTCGGCAATCGGCAGTACGCCAGCCATCGACGCACTGCCCTTGAGGGTGTGCAAGGCGCGCTGCAATTCGTCGCTGGCCGGCAACGGCACATGTTCGGCGGCTTGATCGAGGAAACGGTTGAGACTGGCCAAGTGCGTCTCGGCTTCGTTGCGGAAGATCTCCAGCAACAACGGATCGAGCGCCGCGACATCGTTGACGTCTTCGGCGGCCAGCGGTTCATCACCCTTGGCCAAGGCGTGGGCGCGGGCGGCGAGTTGATCGACATCGCTGCGCTGGCGCTGGCTGTTGGTGGCGAATTCGCTGATCAGTTCCGGCAGCAACAGCACCGTATCGGTGAGCAGTTGCGGCACCACTGCGCCCGGCTCGACGCTTTGTTCAAGCACGCGGTTGAGCAGGTTTTCCACAGCCCAGGCCAGTTCGCCAAGAATCAGCGCACGGACCATGCGCCCGCTGCCTTTCAAGGTGTGAAAGGCGCGGCGCAGTTCGGTCAGAGCGGCGCGGTCCTGCGGATTGGCCGACCAGCGCGGCAGGTATTCGTGGAGGACTTCGAGGACCTCGTCGGTCTCTTCGAGGAACACTTCGCGCAGTTCATCGTCGACCGGTTCTTCATCGGCCGGCGGCGGCATCAGGCTGCCGGGGGTGATCAGCGCCGGCGGATTGACCGCCGAGACCGGGCTGGCCAACACGTCGGCCAGCGACTGCACAATCTCGGGATCGTCCAGCGCCTGCATGTCCTGCATCACCAGCGCTTCGCTGGGGCTGAGAACTTCCTCGAGAACCGGCACGTCGGGCTCTTCATCCGGAAAATAACCGAGACGGGCGAGGCTCTTTTGCGCGACGTCGAGCAATTGTTCGCTCGGGGCCTGCGGGTCGTCGCTCAAGCGTTCAAGGTAATACTCAAGACTGCTGATGACATCGGCCAGGTGATCGAGTTGCTCCCAACCCGGCTCGTGCGGATCAAGCAGCAGATGTTCGCGGATAAAACCGTTGCAGGCCTCGACCAGGCTCGCCGCACGATTCAACGGAATCATCGCCAATGCACCGCGCACCTGAGTCAACAGCTCCGGCAACGGTTGCAGGTGCTGGCGGTCCCAATCGGCGTCGATGTAGTCGACGATCATGTCCTTGGCCTGTTGCAGGCAGATGCGCGCTTCCTTGATGACGATCTGATGGATCTGCGTCAGGTCGGTGGTGGGCAGGCGTGAATCTTCCGGACTTTCCGGCTCGACCGTGCCAACCATTCCGGCGAGCGTCGCCTCGACATAAAGCAGCGCGCCGGCGACGTCCATCAACGTTGCATCGTTGGGTTCGCGGTGGCCCTGGGCGAGGCTGAGCACCACCGCCAGTTGATCGATGATGACCTTGCGCGGCTGGCCGAAACCGAGCACCGCGAGGGTGTCGGCGATCTGCCGCAACGGCGCCAACAGACTTTCCAGATCCGACGCATGTTGACGGTCGCTGCGCACGAACAGATCGAGGCGTTCCTTGACCCGTACCAGTTCTTCGCACAATGCCGCCAGTACAGAGCGCATCGCATCGCGGTCGGGGCCGGCCAGGCGCGCGCGTTCTTCGTCGACCATCGCGCTGTCGGGCAACGCGTCGTCCAGGGAGTAGCGATCTTTCATGGTCAGCATCTGCCCGGTGGGATGTTCGGCCTTGGCAATATAGAACAACAGGCTTTTCAAAAGCTCCGGCGGTGGCGGCTGGTTGAGGCCGCGCATGCCTTGGTCGAGCAGGCGTTTGAGTTCCTTGTCGGCGTCCTTGAACAGGCTGCGCAGCGCCGGGCTGTTGGCGATGGCGCCGTCGCGCATGCCTTCGACCAGCGCCGAGGCGACCTGCCACAACGGGCTCAGCGGCGCCTCGCCGCTCAGCGCTTCGAGGCGGCTGAAGACTTTAGCCAAGTATTCCAGGTGCGTCTGGTCATCCTGCTCACGCAACAGACCGACCAGAGCCATTTGCAGCATCTGGCGTAATTTGCGCAGCACGTTCGGCAGTTCGGCCGGTTCCAGCAGTGCCAACGCGTCTGCACTCAGCGGCGGTAACTCGGGCAATTGCGGGCTGAACAGGCTGGTTTCCGAGAGCAGGCTTTCGCCGCGAGCGCTGCGCAGATCATTGATCAGCGGCAGAACCACCAGCGGCAAATCTCGGCGGGCACTTTGCACGCGGTCGAGGTAGATCGGCAATTGCCCGAGCGCTTGCAGTAGCAAATGCAGGGCTTCATCGCGATGACTGACGCGTTCGTGTTGCAGGGCTTCGACCAGATGTTCCATTTCTTCGGCGAGCAGCGCTGCGCCGTAAAATTCGACGATCTGCAGGCTGCCGTGAACCTGATGGATGTAATCCAGACACTCGTCCAGCCCGGGGAAGGCCTGCGGATCATCGAGCACGGCTTCTATCGCCTGATGCGCCAGTTTCAGCGTTTCGGCAATTTCGCCTTTGACCCACTCGAGGGCCACATAGTCGTGCCGATTACCCATAACCACTCCGCTTACGCTTTATCCGTCGTCGGCGCTGCCGGCAAGGTGAAACCGGAGACCGAACGGCGCAACTGGCTGGCCATTTTCGTCAGGTTGCCGATGCTCTCGGCGGTGGCAGTGGAGCCCGACGACGTTTGCGTGGTGATCTGCTGGATCACGTTCATCGTCAGCGAGATCTGCCCGGCCGATGTCGTCTGCTGCTGCGCGGCGTTGGAGATGCTCTGAATCAGCGCCGCGAGTGTCTTCGACACGCCTTCGATTTCTTCCAGGGCCACTCCGGCATCCTGCGCCAGTCGTGCGCCGCGCACCACTTCGGTGGTGGTCTGTTCCATGGAAATGACCGCTTCATTGGTGTCGGTCTGGATCGCCCGCACCAGCGTTTCGATCTGCCGGGTGGCGGCAGACGAGCGCTCGGCCAGTCGCTGCACTTCGTCGGCAACCACGGCAAAACCGCGCCCGGCATCACCGGCCATCGACGCCTGAATCGCCGCGTTGAGGGCAAGGATGTTGGTCTGGTCGGCGATGTCGTCGATCAGGCTGACGATGTCGCCGATTTCCTGTGACGACTCGCCCAGGCGCTTGATGCGCTTGGCGGTGTCCTGAATCTGTTCGCGAATGTTGTCCATGCCGTGGATGGTGTTGTGCACCACCTCGTTGCCCTTGTTGGCGATCTCTACCGACCGCTCCGCCACCGCCGAAGACTCGGCAGCGTTGGCCGAGACCTGATCGATGGACTGGGCCATGTCGCTGATCGCCGTCGACGCTTCAGAAATCTGCTGCGCCTGATGCTCCGAGGCTTGCGCCAGATGCATGGCGGTGGCCTGGGTTTCCTGTACCGCTGCGGCGACCTGGCCGGCGGTGAGGTTGATCGTCGCGACCAGATCACGCAGTTGATCGACGGAATAGTTGATCGAGTCGGCGATGGTGCCGGTGAAGTCTTCAGTCACCGAGGCGGTCACGGTCAGATCGCCGTCGGCAAGGTCTTCGATTTCGTCGAGCAGGCGCATGATCGCGTTCTGGTTGCGCTCGTTTTTCTCGGCGGTCTCGCGCAACTGGCGGTTGGTTTCACGGACCATGACCATGCCGATCAGGATGATCGAGGCCAGCGCCAGCAAGCCCAGCACATAGCCGCCGATGGTGTCGGTGTTGCGCCCGCCGGCGAGGTTTTCGAAACCGTTGGCGAGGTGCGAGGCTTCGTCAAGCAGGGTTTGCGACAGGCTGAAGATGTTGCTTGCCGACTCACGGACCTTGAACAGCTCCGGTGAGGTTTCGAGAATTTCATCGACGGAGCCGGAGACGAACTGGAACAGCTCGGAAATCTCGCTCAAACGGGCGCGGGCATCGCGGTCTTCGACCTGGGTGATTTTCAGCGTCGGGTTGCCTTGCAGCATGCCGTTGAGCACCTGGCCGAAACGCGTGGCATCGCGGCCAAAGGCATCGGCGGCCTGCTGCGAATTTTCGTCGCCGGCGAGTACGGTGTTGACTGCGCCAAGGATGCGTTCGGCCAGCAGCGACTGACGCTGGGCCATCGCCACTTGCGCGGCCGGAGCGCCACGTTGCAGGAGGATTTCAACGACTTTTTCGTATTCGATCTGCAACTGCGGCACGGTTTCGGCCAGTGTCGCGGCGACCTGATGCAGCGACAGCACAGTCTGTTCGCTGGAGAGAATGGCGTCGGTGTTTTTCAGCAGGCGTTCCCAGTCGAGCTGCACGGCGCGCATTTCCGGGCGCACGGTCGATGGCGCGGGCGGCAGGCCGGTAGCCGGGTCGCCCTTTTTCAGGTAACCCCAGCGCTGGGCGAAATCGTTGCGCGCATCGCTGAGCAACTTGAACGCGGCAGCCTTGCCGGCGGCAGCTTCGGTGGCGTTCTTGGCGATGCGTTGCGACAGCACGCGCAGCTCACCGGCATGGCCGATGTACTGTTTGTCGTAGTTCGCCTGGGTGTTGAGGTAAGCGAAGTTGGCGAACAGCAGCATGATGAACACGATCAGTGCGATGAACAGCACGATGATCTGCGAGCGACTGCGCGATCCTTCCGCTGGCTTGCCTGTTTTTGCTTTTGTCATCGGTCCTCGCCTGTTTGAAGCTCACCGGTAGAACCTGTAGGAACTAGCCTTGGAAAGTGAAGGGATTCTGTGGCGAGGGGATTTATCCCCGATGGTTGGCGAAGCCGACCCAAAACCTACATTTGAGATGTATCAGATACAACTCATGTTCTGGGGCCGCTGCGCGGCCCATCGGGGATAAATCCCCTCACCACAGAATCCCATTACCACATGGCCCATTCCCACAATGGATTCTCTGTTGTTTCGACTAAATTGCGACACTCATGAACACCGGTGATTTAGCCAGGGCAAACAGGCTGAACACCCGCCAGTTCTGCTCGCGCCGGAAATAGCCTTTGACGAACTCGGCCTTGGAGCCCTGGCGTTTGCTGATCGAAACGGGTTCGAAACTGTCCTGCTCGAAGTGCTGCAAACCAATGACCTCGTCGACCATCAATCCGGCAAACACGTCGCCATGCTCCACCACCAGCACCCGCCGCTGCTTGCGCAAGGGCGACAGCTCATGCCCGAAGAAACCGCACAAATCCATGATCGGCAGCAGCCGCCCGCGCAAGTTAGCCACCCCTTTGACCCACGGCTTGACCCCGGGCAACTGGGTGAAGCGCGGTTCGTGCAGCACTTCGCTGACTTCGCCCATCGGCGCAACGTACCAGTGCTCGCCAAGGCGAAAACCGATACCGCTCCAGCGATCCTGGCGCGCAGGCTGCGACGGCAGGTCGGCCGCCAACAGGCGGCAGCGCTGGTCAATCTGCCAGAGCAGTTCGAACGCGGTCAGCGATTCGCTCATGGTTGCGCGATCAGCCTTTAAGCACGTTGTTCAGGGTCTTGATCAGGGTGTCTTCGTCGACCGGTTTGGTCAGGTAGTCCTTGGCGCCCTGACGGGTGCCCCAGACCTTGTCGGTTTCCTGATCCTTGGTGGTGATGATGATCACCGGGATGTGACTGGTGTCGGCATCCTTGGTCAACTGACGGGTCGCCTGGAAACCGTTGAGGCCGGGCATGACGATGTCCATCAGGACTGCATCGGGCTTTTCCTGACGGGCCAGTGCGACACCGTCGGCGCCGTTTTCAGCTTTGAGCACTTCGTGACCGTGCTTTTCGAGCATGCCGGTCAGTTTGTACATTTCAGTCGGCGAATCATCGACGATCAGGATACGTGCCATGGTTTTCCCCATTTTTCTTGTCGACCCCCGGCCCGCTGGCCGAGCGTCACTGTACGTGTCTTACTGCGGCAAAACGGCGGCGAAGCCCGGAACATGGGCTTGAATCGCGTTGAGCAGTTCTTCCTTGCTGAAAGGCTTGGTCAAAAATTGATCGGAGCCGACAATCCGCCCCTTGGCCTTGTCGAACAGCCCGTCCCTGGACGACAGCATGATCACCGGCGTGGCCTTGAACGCGCTGTTGTTCTTGATTAAAGCGCAGGTCTGATAACCATCCAGACGCGGCATCATGATGTCGACAAAAATGATCCCGGGATGGTTGTCGGCGATCTTCGCCAACGCGTCGAAACCGTCGATGGCCGTGATGACTTCACAGCCCACATTCTTCAACAGTGTTTCGGCGGTGCGACGAATCGTTTTCGAGTCATCGATCACCATGACCTTCAAGGCGCTGGACTGCTGTTCCATAAGGGGGCTCTACCGTCGCCTTTGCGAATCAAATTGTCCGTTTTGCGATGAGTAATGGCTGGAAACCCTTGATGCTCAAGGGCCAGCACGCTATGCCAGCCTTTTTAGCACAGTCTCCAGATGCAATCTATCGACGGGTTTTCCCTTGACCGAAAACCCGCCCGGCGCCACTCTGGCGGCACTTTTTTCATACCGATCCGGTAGCCAATTTTCGAGGAAACCCCAATGAGCGTTCGCGTCGGGATTGTCATGGACCCTATCGCCAGCATCTCCTATAAAAAGGATAGCTCGCTGGCCATGCTGCTGGCCGCGCAGAAGCGTGGCTGGGAGCTGTTCTACATGGAACAGCGCGACCTGTATCAGGCCGAAGGTCAGGCGCGGGCGCGCATGAAGCCGCTGAAAGTCTTCGCCAACCCGGAAAAATGGTTCGAACTGGACGCCGAGCAGGACAATCTGCTGAGCGATCTGGACGTGATCCTGATGCGCAAGGATCCGCCGTTCGACATGGAGTTCGTCTATTCCACCTACCTGCTCGAACAGGCCGAAACCGCTGGCGTGCTGGTGGTCAACAAACCGCAGAGCCTGCGCGACTGTAATGAAAAGCTGTTCGCTACGCTGTTCCCGCAGTGCACCCCGCCGACCATCGTCAGCCGTCGCGCCGATGTGCTGCGTGAATTCGCCGCCAAGCATGGCGACGTGATCCTCAAGCCGCTGGACGGCATGGGTGGCACGTCGATTTTCCGTCACCGCGCCGGTGATCCGAACCTGTCGGTGATTCTGGAAACCCTGACCGCCCTCGGTGGCCAGCAGATCATGGGCCAGGCCTATCTGCCCGCGATCAAGGACGGCGACAAACGCATCCTGATGATCGACGGCGAGCCGGTGGATTACTGCCTGGCGCGGATTCCGGCACAGGGCGAAACCCGTGGCAACCTTGCTGCCGGTGGTCGTGGTGAAGCCCGTCCGCTGACCGACAAGGATCGCTGGATCGCCGCACAAGTCGGCCCGACCCTGCGTGAGAAAGGCCTGCTGTTCGTGGGCCTGGACGTGATCGGCGAAAGCCTCACCGAAATCAACGTCACCAGCCCGACCTGCATCCGTGAAATCGACAATGCGTTTGGCACTGACATTGGCGGCATGCTGATGGATGCCATCGCCAAGAAGCTGCAAGCCGCCGGCAAAATGCCACAAGCTTGATGCACGTCACATGCAGTCTGTCGCTTGAAGCGTGAAGCCCAAGGCGTGAAACCAACATTGCGTTATCATGCGCAGCCTCTGAAAAACGCGATGTTGGTTTTCTTGTCATGACCCTCCCGTCCGATCTGCCCGCAGAACTCGCCCACCGTGGCGTGCGCCCGGCCGATCGCCTCGGATTTACCCTATTCCTCGCGGCGCTGATTCATTTGGCGCTGCTGCTTGGCGTCGGCTTCACGATGGTCGAGCCCAAGCAAATCAGCAAAACCCTGGAAATCACCCTCGCCACCTTCAAGAGCGAAACCAAGCCGAAAAAAGCTGATTTCCTCGCTCAGGAAAACCAGGAAGGCAGCGGCACGCTGGACAAGAAGGCGATTCCGAAGACCACCGAGGTCGCGCCGTTCCAGGACAATCAGGTGAAAAAGGTCACTCCGCCACCGGCCGCCAAACCGGAAGTGCAGGAGGCCGCGCCCAAGGCAGCGGTGACCACCGTGGCGCCGAAGCCGAAAAAGGCGCCGACCAAGAAAGAAGAAACCAAGACCGAAGTCAAACCGACGGTCGACGCGCCTGAGTTCGACAGTTCGCAACTGTCCAGCGACATAGCCAGCCTCGAAGCGGAACTGGCCAAGGAACAACAGCTGTACGCCAAGCGCCCGCGCATTCACCGCTTGAGTGCGGCCTCGACCATGCGCGACAAAGGCGCCTGGTACAAGGATGACTGGCGCAAGAAAGTCGAGCGTATCGGCAACCTCAATTACCCCGAAGAAGCCCGGCGCAAGCAGATCTACGGCAACCTGCGCCTGATGGTCTCGATCAACCGCGATGGCTCGCTGTATGAAGTGCTGGTGCTCGAGTCGTCGGGCCAGCCGCTGCTGGATCAGGCGGCGCAGCGCATCGTGCGCCTGGCTGCACCGTTTGCCCCGTTTACCGGGGACTTGTCGGATATCGACCGACTGGAAATCATCCGCACCTGGAAATTCGCCCGGGGCGACAAGCTCTCGAGCAATTAAAGGCATTGCAAAACCCTGTGGGAGCGGGCTTGCCCGCGATGGGGCCGGCACATCCGACATTGATGGCAACTGACCTGACGCCATCACGGGCAAGCCCGCTCCCACAGGGGTCAGCATCGCTCGCGGTTTTTTGCAGCACTTCCCAGATATCTCCAGCTTGTCAGTTCGCCCCTTGAACGCCACACTATCGCTCATGAAAAACGTCAGCCCCAGCTACCTCAAGCATCACTTCCTGATCGCCATGCCGCACATGGCCGACCCGAACTTTGCCCACACCTTGACCTACATCGTCGAGCACACGGCCAATGGCGCCATGGGGATTGTGGTCAATCGACCGCAGGAGCTGAATCTGGCGGACATTCTTGAGCAACTGCGCCCGGACATCGATCCGCCGGCCCTCTGCCAGCATGTACCGATCTTCATTGGCGGCCCGGTGCAGACCGATCGCGGGTTTGTCCTGCACCCGGCGGGCAAGACCTTCCAGGCCACCGCCGAGCTTGAAGGTGACCTGGCACTGTCCACCTCACAGGACGTGCTGTTCGCCATCGCTGACGGTGTCGGCCCGGCGAAAAGCCTGATCGCCCTCGGCTACGCTGGCTGGGAAGCCGGGCAACTGGAAGCGGAACTGGCCGACAATGCGTGGCTGACCTGCCCTTACGACGCCGACATCCTGTTCAACACCAGCAGCGAATTGCGCCTCGAAGCAGCGGCCAAACACCTGGGGATCAACCTCAGCCTGCTGACCAGCCAGGCGGGGCACGCCTGATGGCCCTGCGCCTGATTCTCGGCTTCGACTACGGCACCAAACAGATCGGCGTTGCCGTCGGTCAGGTGATTACCGGCCAGGCTCGCGAGCTGTGCACCCTGAAAGCACAGAACGGCGTGCCGGACTGGAACCAGGTCGAAGCCCTTATAAAAGAATGGAAACCTGACGCCGTTGTCGTCGGCCTGCCGCTGAACATGGACGGCACACCGAGCGACATGTGCGTACGCGCCGAGAAATTCGCCCGCCGCCTCAATGGCCGCTTCAACCTGCCGTTCTATACCCACGACGAACGCCTGACCACGTTTGAAGCCAAAGGCGAGCGACTGGCCCGCGGCGGCCAGAAAGGCAGTTACCGCGACAACCCGGTGGATGCCATCGCTGCCGCTCTGCTGTTGCAGGGCTGGCTCGATGAAAACACCGCACTATTTGAATCCTGACAAGCGCTTCGGCGCTTTTCTTTTGGCTAAAAACCCAGCCATGTCCGGCAGGACGCGGCTCGGGTCAAAGAAGGAGCAACCATGAGTCTGCCCAATCCCGCCGATCTGATCAGCCAGATGGCGACCCGCCTCAAGGCGCACCTTGCCCAGCGTGGCATCAGCGAACCGCGCTACATCGGCATTCGCACTGGCGGCATCTGGGTCGCGCAAGCCTTGCTCAAGGAATTGGGCAGCGACTCGCCATTGGGCACGCTGGATGTTTCCTTCTACCGCGACGATTTCAGCCAGAACGGCCTGCACCCGCAAGTGCGCCCGTCCGCCCTGCCCTTCGAGATCGAAGGCCAGCATCTGGTGCTGATCGATGACGTACTGATGAGCGGCCGCACCATCCGCGCCGCCATGAACGAACTGTTCGACTACGGCCGCCCGGCCAGCGTGACTCTGGTCTGCCTGCTCGACCTGGACGCCGGCGAGCTGCCGATCCGCCCCAACGTGGTCGGCGCGACCTTGGCGCTGGCCGCCCACGAGCGCGTGAAGCTGTCCGGCCCCGAGCCGCTGACGCTCGAACTGCAAGATTTCTCCCTTTAATCCGCCCTATTGAGAGTCCCCCTCGCGATGACGCCTCTAGATACCAAGCGCCCGCTGCAGCTCAATGATCAGGGCCAGCTGCGCCACTTCCTCTCGCTCGACGGCCTGCGCCGCGAGTTACTGACGGAAATCCTCGACACTGCCGACTCGTTCCTAGAAGTCGGTGCCCGGGCAGTGAAGAAAGTCCCGTTGCTGCGCGGCAAGACCGTGTGCAACGTGTTCTTCGAAAACTCCACACGCACCCGCACCACCTTCGAACTGGCGGCCCAGCGGCTGTCGGCGGACGTGATTACCCTGAACGTGTCGACCTCGTCGGCAAGTAAAGGTGAAACGCTGCTCGACACCCTGCGCAACCTCGAAGCCATGGCCGCCGACATGTTCGTTGTGCGCCACGGTGATTCCGGCGCCGCGCACTTCATCGCCGAACACGTTTGCCCGCAAGTGGCGATCATCAATGGCGGCGACGGCCGTCACGCCCACCCGACCCAGGGCATGCTCGACATGCTCACCATCCGTCGGCACAAGGGCAGTTTCGAAAACCTCTCGGTGGCCATCGTCGGCGACATCCTGCACTCGCGGGTGGCGCGCTCGAACATGCTCGCCCTGAAGACCCTCGGCTGCCCGGACATCCGCGTGATCGCGCCGAAAACCCTGCTGCCGATCGGCATCGAGCAATACGGCGTGAAGGTCTACACCGACATGACCGAAGGCCTCAAAGACGTCGACGTGGTGATCATGCTGCGCCTGCAGCGTGAGCGCATGACCGGCGGCCTGCTGCCGAGCGAAGGCGAGTTCTACCGCTTGTTCGGCCTGACCACCGCGCGTCTGGCCGGAGCCAAACCCGATTGCATCGTCATGCACCCGGGGCCGATCAACCGTGGCGTGGAGATCGAGTCGGCGGTGGCTGACGGCCCGCACTCGGTGATCCTCAATCAGGTGACCTACGGCATCGCGATTCGTATGGCCGTGCTGTCCATGGCCATGAGCGGGCAAACAGCGCAACGTCAATTCGAGCAGGAGAACGCCCAGTGAAGCTCAGCATTCTCGGCGCCCGCGTCATCGATCCAAGCAGCGGCCTGGATCAAATCACCGATATCCACGTTGAAGCCTGCAAGATCGTCGCCCTCGGCGCCGCTCCGGCCGGTTTCAGCGCAGTTGAAACCATTGATGCTCAAGGCCTTGTGGCCGCTCCAGGGCTCGTTGACCTGAACGTCGCCCTGCGCGAGCCGGGCTACAGCCGTAAAGGTTCGATTGCCAGCGAAACCCGCGCAGCCGCCGCCGGCGGCGTGACCAGCCTGTGCTGCCCGCCGAAAACCAAACCGGTGCTCGACACCTCCGCCGTGGCCGAACTGATCCTCGACCGCGCACGTGAGGCCGGCAACACCAAGGTGTTCCCGATTGGCGCGCTGAGCAAAGGTCTGGACGGTGAGCAACTGGCGGAACTGGTGGCGCTGCGTGACGCCGGTTGCGTGGCATTCGGCAACGGCCTGGAGAGTTTCCGCAATACCCGCACCCTGTGCCGGGCGCTGGAATACGCAGCGACGTTTGATCTGACAGTGATTTTCAACTCGCAGGATCATGATCTGGCCGAAGGTGGCCTGGCCCACGAAGGCGCCGTCGCCAGTTTCCTCGGTCTGCCGGGGATTCCGGAAACGGCGGAAACCGTAGCCTTGGCTCGGGATCTGTTGCTGGTCGAGCAAACTGGCGTGCGTGCGCACTTCAGCCAGTTGACCAGCGCTCGCGGCGTGGCGCTGATTGCTCAGGCTCAGGCTCGCGGCTTGAAGGTCACAGCAGATGTCGCGCTGTATCAACTGATCCTGACCGATGAAGCGTTGATCGACTTCAGCAGCCTCTATCACGTACAACCGCCGCTGCGCACCCGCGCTGATCGCGATGGCCTGCGTGAAGCGGTGAAGTCCGGTGTGGTCTCGGCGATTTCCAGCCATCACCAGCCCCACGAGCGTGACGCCAAACTGGCGCCGTTCGGCGCGACTGAGCCGGGCATCAGCAGTGTTGAGCTGTTGCTGCCGCTGGCGATGACGCTGGTTGAGGATGGCTTGCTCGATCTGCCAACACTGCTGGCGCGGTTGAGCGCAGGACCTGCCGAGGCACTGCGTCTGCCGGCGGGCAAACTGGCGGTGGGTGGGGCGGCGGATATCGTGCTGTTCGATCCGAAGGCCTCGACCGTGGCCGGTGAAGGCTGGCTGTCGAAGGGTGAGAACTGCCCGTTCCTGGGGCACAGTCTGCCGGGTGTGGTTCGCTATACCCTGGTGGATGGGCGAATCAGCCACCAGGTTTGATATCGGGTTGCCCCAATCGCTGGCAAGCCAGCTCCCACAGGTTTTGCGCTAACCCGAAAATTGCGCAAGACCTTGTGGGAGCTGGCTTGCCAGCGATGGCTTATTGGAAGGCGCCTCTACCTTCGGCGTTACGCACCGAGACCTGATCGTTCAGCGTCCAGAAGTCATACAGCACGCCAATAAAGAACAACCCGCCCGTCAGCAGATAGATCAGCCCGCTGATCCACTTGCCCTGATACATCCGGTGCACGCCCAGCGCGCCAAGAAACGTCAGCAGAATCCACGCCACGTTGTACTCGATCGGCCCTTCGGCAAAACGCAGATCCGCCTCGCGATCCATCGCCGGGATCAGGAACACGTCGATCAGCCAGCCAATTCCGAGCAAACCGAAGGTGAAGAACCAGATCGTCCCGGTCACCGGCTTGCCGTAATAAAAGCGGTGAGCACCGGTGAATCCGAAGATCCACAGCAGATAACCGATGAGTTTGCTGTGGGTGTCTTTTTCCTTCA
This sequence comes from Pseudomonas sp. FW305-7, assembly GCF_058786735.1. Lineage (NCBI taxonomy): Bacteria > Pseudomonadati > Pseudomonadota > Gammaproteobacteria > Pseudomonadales > Pseudomonadaceae > Pseudomonas > Pseudomonas sp. FW305-7. The sequence goes on along the minus strand of NZ_JBYSZA010000012.1, from coordinate 84,545 downwards.
CACGGGGTAGCTGATAGCTGTTCATGAAGACCTCATTGCACTCGATAGATAAATATTCTTGAATTCTTTGTGACTTTTTTACAGGTAGCCGACGTATGGCAAATGTTACCGTTGCTACCTCCAAACCCTTGTAGCACAGGACTTCTGTCCGACAATCGCGTCAATTTGCCGCTTATTTGGTTCCGTTGCCTCCAGAGTCAATCGACCAACGGCCTCGGAAGGGACAAAAAAGCTGTTATAAAGTTGCGCGCTATCACTGAAGAGCCACGCCTAATGCGACCATTTTTCAAGACATGGCTAACCATTTGCCTATTAATGCCACTGGCCGCCCACGCCACCAATCGTGAGCAACGTCTTCCCAACGTTAACGGTTTCACCCCTAAATCCCATGCTTCTGCTCCATCGAGCAAAAGCAAGCAAAGCAAAGTCACCACGCTGAGCAGCAAGAGCCACGGCAAGCTGGTACCGCCGATGGCGAACAAGGAAAGCAGTAACGTCCTTAGCCGCGCAGTGAACGTCCTCGGTACGCCATACCGTTGGGGCGGCAGCAGCCCAAGTAAAGGTTTCGATTGCAGCGGTCTGGTGAAATACGCGTTCAACGACGCCACATTCGACCTGCCACGTACGTCCAATGCCATGGCCAGTGGGCATGGCGAGAAAGTCGAACGCAAGGATCTGAAGCCGGGCGACCTGATTTTCTTCAACATCAAGAGCCGTCGGGTCAATCACGTTGCCATCTACCTGGGCAACGACCGCTTTATCCACGCACCGCGCCGTGGCAAGTCGGTGAGCATCGATACGCTGAACAAGCCGTATTGGGAAAAGCATTACGTGGTGGCCAAGCGTGTGCTGCCGAAAGAACCGGCTGGCAAGCAGCTGCGCGTGGTTCAACGCTAACACCGCAGATCGTTCCCACGCTCTGCGTGGGAACGCAGCCCGGGACGCTCTGCGTCCCAAAGCGGACGCGGAGCGTCCATCGAGGCATTCCCACGCAGAGCGCGGGAACGATCATCCTCTCAGAAATTATCCGGCGTACGCGCCTTCTCCCGCGCATGCTCGCGGCTGATCAAGCCCTTGGTCACCAGGTCCTTCAGGCACATGTCGAGTGTCTGCATCCCCAGCGCCCCACCCGTCTGAATCGCCGAATACATCTGCGCCACCTTGTCCTCGCGGATCAGGTTACGGATCGCCGACGTTCCCAGCATGATCTCGTGCGCCGCCACCCGTCCGCCGCCGATCTTCTTGATCAGCGTCTGGGACACAACTGCCAATAACGACTCCGACAGCATCGAGCGCACCATCGACTTCTCGTCTCCGGGGAATACGTCCACCACCCGGTCGATGGTTTTTGCTGCCGAGGTCGTGTGCAGCGTGCCGAACACCAGATGCCCGGTCTCGGCAGCAGTCAGGGCCAGGCGGATGGTTTCCAGATCACGCATCTCGCCCACCAGGATCACATCAGGGTCTTCCCGTAGCGCTGAACGCAAAGCGGTGGCGAAACTGCGGGTATCGCGGTGGACTTCGCGCTGGTTGATCAGGCATTTGCGCGATTCGTGAACGAATTCGATCGGGTCTTCGATGGTCAGGATGTGGTGATGACGATGGGTGTTGAGGTAGTCGATCATCGCCGCCAGCGTGGTCGACTTGCCGGAGCCGGTAGGCCCGGTGACCAGCACCAGCCCGCGCGGGGCATCGGTGATCTTGCGAAAGACGTCGCCCATGGCGAGGTCTTCCATGCTCAGCACCTTCGATGGAATGGTGCGGAACACCGCGCCGGCGCCACGGTTCTGGTTGAAGGCGTTGACCCGGAAACGTGCAACACCGGGGACCTCGAAGGAAAAATCCGTTTCCAGGTATTTCTCGAAGTCGACGCGCTGGGTGTCGTTCATGATGTCGTAGATCAATTCGTGCACTTGCTTGTGATCCAGCGCCGGCAGATTGATCCGCCGCACATCGCCATCGACGCGAATCATCGGCGGCAGACCGGCCGACAGGTGCAGGTCGGAAGCTCCCTGTTTGGCGCTGAAGGCCAGCAGTTCAGTGATATCCATAGCGCTCCTCAATTCCAGTAGAATGCCGCGAACCTTCAGACCGCCGGCGCCTCTTGATGTCCACGATAGCAGACAACATTCAACTGGTTAGTTCGCGCATCCAGGCCGCTACCGCTGCCGCCGGGCGCCCCGAAAACAGCGTGCAGTTGCTGGCCGTGAGCAAAACCAAACCCGCTGAAGCCCTGCGCGAGGCGCATGCAGCCGGCCTGCGCGATTTTGGCGAGAACTACCTGCAGGAAGCCTTGGGCAAACAGCTCGAACTGGCCGACCTGCCCTTGATCTGGCACTTCATCGGCCCCATTCAATCGAACAAGACTCGAGCCATTGCCGAGCATTTCGACTGGGTGCACTCCGTGGATCGCCTGAAAATTGCTCAACGGCTGTCCGAACAACGCCCGGCCGACCTGCCAGCGCTGAACATCTGCATTCAGGTCAACGTCAGCGGCGAGGCCAGCAAATCCGGCTGCACCCCGGCTGATCTGCCGGCACTGGCCGCGTCCATAAACGCGCTGCCGCGCCTGAAGTTGCGCGGGCTGATGGCGATTCCCGAGCCGACCGAAGATCGCGCCGAACAGGACGCCGCATTTGCTGCCGTGCAGAAGTTGCAGGCCAGCCTCGATCTGCCGCTCGACACGCTGTCCATGGGCATGAGTCACGACCTCGAGTCGGCCATTGCCCAAGGCGCCACCTGGGTTCGTATCGGTACGGCCCTGTTTGGCGCCAGAGATTATTCCCAGTCTTGAACGTTTCCAGATAAGGACCAAAACATGAGCAACACACGTATTGCGTTTATCGGTGCGGGCAACATGGCGGCCAGCCTGATTGGCGGCCTGCGCGCCAAAGGTCTGGAAGCCGCGCAGATTCGCGCCAGCGACCCGGGCGAGGAAACCCGCGCCAAGGTCAGCGCCGAACACGGCATTGAAACCTTCGCCGACAACGCTCAGGCCATCGACGGCGTCGACGTCATCGTGCTGGCGGTCAAGCCACAGGCGATGAAAGCCGTGTGCGAAGCGATTCGCCCGAGCCTGAAAGCCAATCAACTGGTGGTCTCGATTGCTGCCGGCATCACCTGCGCCAGCATGACCGCATGGCTCGGCGAACAACCGATCGTGCGCTGCATGCCGAACACTCCGGCGCTGCTGCGTCAGGGCGTCAGCGGCCTGTACGCCACGCGCGAAGTGACCGCCGAACAGCGTCAGCAAGCCGAAGAGCTGCTGTCCGCCGTCGGCATCGCGCTGTGGCTCAACGAAGAGCAGCAACTGGACGCGGTCACTGCGGTGTCCGGTTCCGGCCCGGCCTACTTCTTCCTGCTGATCGAAGCCATGACCGCCGCCGGCGTCAAACTCGGTCTGCCAAAAGAAATCGCTGAGCAACTGACCCAGCAAACGGCTCTGGGCGCCGCGCACATGGCTGTCTCCAGCGACGTTGACGCTGCTGAACTGCGCCGTCGCGTGACCTCGCCAAACGGCACCACCGAAGCTGCCATCAAATCATTCCAGGCCAATGGCTTCGAAGCCCTGGTCGAAACCGCACTCGGCGCCGCCGCGCACCGCTCGGCCGAAATGGCCGAACAACTGGGCAAATAAGGAGCCTTACATGATTGGATTGAACACCGCAGCGGTTTACGTGCTGCAAACCCTCGGCAGTCTGTATCTGCTGATCGTGCTGCTGCGCTTCGTGCTGCAACTGGTACGGGCAAACTTCTATAACCCGCTGTGCCAGTTCATCGTTAAAGCGACCCAGCCACTGCTCAAGCCGCTGCGCCGGATCATTCCGAGCATGTTCGGCCTCGACATGTCGTCGTTGGTGCTGGCGATTCTGGTGCAGCTGGCACTGATGGCCCTGACTCTGCTGCTGACTTACGGCACCACCGGCAACCCGCTGCAACTGTTTATCTGGTCGATCATCGGCGTAACCGCGCTGTTCCTGAAGATTTTCTTCTTCGCCCTGATCATCAGCGTGATCCTCTCGTGGGTCGCGCCGGGCAGCCACAATCCGGGTGCTGAACTGGTCAACCAGATCTGCGAACCGGCCCTGGCGCCGTTCCGCCGCTTTCTGCCAAGCATGGGCGGTCTGGACCTGTCGCCGATCTTCGCGTTTCTGGCACTGAAGCTGATCGACATGCTGGTGATCAACAATCTGGCGGCGATGACGATGATGCCGGAAATCCTGCGCCTGCTGATGTGAGCTGGTTTCGCTGGGACGGTGACGACTTGATCCTCGAGTGTCACCTGCAACCAGCAGCCCGCAGCGATGATTTCTGCGGGCTGCACGGTGATCGCTTGAAGATCCGCCTGACCGCGCCGCCGGTCGAGGGCAAGGCCAATGCCTATCTGATGGGCTTTCTGGCCAAGGCGTTTGGGGTGTCCAAGAGCCAGGTCAGTTTGCTCAGTGGCGAGTTGAATCGGCAGAAGCGGGTGAAGATCTGTTCGCCGAAGAAGTTGCCGGATTTGCCTGATCTGGTGCGCCCGTGATCGAGTAGTGCAGCACTTGTGGCGAGGGGATTTATCCCCGATGGGTGGCGAAGCCGCCCCTTGCTTTCTTCCAGCCAGTCCGCGTCAGCAGGTTTTGCGACTGCTGCGCAGCCGATCGGGGATAAATCCCCTCGCCACAGGGGGCGCGTTCAATGAATGAATGAGGCCCGATCGTTGCTTGCCGCTAACCCCCCCGGTCTTTAGACTTACGCCTCATTTCAACGAGAGCAGGGTCGATGCCAGCTGCCTTTCCCCCCGATTCTGTTGGTCTGGTGACGCCGCAAACGGCGCACTTCAGCGAACCGCTGGCCTTGGCCTGTGGCCGTTCGCTGCCCGCCTATGACCTGATCTACGAAACCTACGGCACGCTGAACGCACAGGCGAGCAACGCCGTGCTGATCTGCCACGCCTTGTCCGGCCACCACCACGCCGCCGGCTATCACAGCCCCGACGACCGCAAACCGGGTTGGTGGGACAGCTGCATCGGCCCCGGCAAACCGATCGACACCAACAAATTCTTCGTGGTCAGCCTGAACAACCTCGGCGGCTGCAACGGCTCCACTGGCCCAAGCAGCATCAACCCGGACACCGGCAAACCGTTCGGCGCCGACTTCCCGGTGCTCACCGTGGAAGACTGGGTGCACAGCCAGGCACGACTCGCTGACCTGCTCGGCATCGGCCAGTGGGCGGCGGTGATTGGCGGCAGCCTCGGCGGCATGCAGGCGCTGCAATGGACCATCACGTATCCGGATCGCGTGCGCCACTGCCTGGCCATCGCCTCGGCACCCAAACTGTCGGCACAGAACATCGCCTTCAACGAAGTCGCCCGCCAGGCGATCCTCACCGACCCCGAGTTCCACGGCGGTTCGTTCCAGGAACAAGGCGTGATCCCCAAGCGCGGGCTGATGCTGGCGCGGATGGTCGGGCACATCACCTACCTGTCCGACGACTCCATGGGCGAGAAATTCGGCCGTGGCCTGAAGAGCGAAAAGCTCAACTACGACTTTCACAGTGTCGAATTCCAGGTCGAGAGCTACCTGCGTTATCAGGGCGAGGAGTTCTCCGGGCGCTTCGATGCCAACACCTATCTGTTGATGACCAAGGCACTGGATTACTTCGATCCGGCGGCGAACTTCGACGATAACCTGGCGAAAACCTTCGAGAACGCCACGGCGAAGTTCTGCGTGATGTCGTTCACCACCGACTGGCGCTTCTCCCCTGCCCGTTCGCGTGAACTGGTCGATGCCCTGATGGCGGCGCGCAAAGACGTCAGCTATCTGGAAATCGACGCGCCGCAGGGCCACGACGCCTTCCTGATTCCGATCCCGCGCTACTTGCAGGCGTTCGGCAATTACATGAACCGAATTACGGTGTGAACAAGCCATGAGAGCTGATCTGGAAATCATCCAGGAATGGATCCCCGCCGGCAGCCGCGTCCTCGACCTCGGTTGCGGTGACGGCGAACTGCTGACCTGGCTGCGCGACAACAAGCAGGTCACCGGGTATGGCCTGGAAAACGACCCGGATAACATTGCCGAGTGCGTGGCCAAGGGCATCAACGTTATCGAGCAGGATCTGGACAAGGGGCTGGGCAACTTCGCCAGCAACAGTTTCGACATCGTCGTGATGACCCAGGCCCTGCAAGCCGTGCATTATCCGGACAAGATCCTCGACGAGATGCTGCGGGTCGGTCGTCAGTGCATCATCACCTTCCCCAACTTCGGCCACTGGCGCTGCCGCTGGTATCTGGCAAGCAAGGGCCGCATGCCGGTGTCGGAGTTTCTGCCCTACACCTGGTACAACACGCCGAACATCCACTTCTGCACCTTCGAAGACTTTGAAGAACTTTGTCGCGAACGTGATGCGAAGGTCATTGATCGGCTTGCCGTGGATCAACAGCACCGCCACGGGTGGGCCAGTAAGCTATGGCCTAATCTGTTAGGTGAGATCGGTATCTACCGTGTCAGCAGCCCGGTGCTTGCAGATCATCGGATCGCGGTCTGAGCCACGACTTTTCGAGGAGACGATCATGGGTCGTTTAGCGTTGTTGTTACTCACAGCCTGCCTCAGCGTCAGTGCCATGGCGGCCGACGTCATCAAGGGCGAGCGCAAGGAAAACTTCGGCGACGTGACGGTGCACTACAACACCTTCAATTCCACGTTTCTGACCCCGGACATCGCCAAGGCAGCAGAGCTTGTCCGCAGCAAGAATCAAGGCGTGATCAACGTCTCGGTGATCAAGGACGGCAAACCACTGGTCGCCAGCCTCACCGGCACGGTCAAAGACCTGACCAGCCAGAGCGTGCCGCTGAATTTCCGCCAGGTCACCGAGCAGGGCGCGATTTACTACATCGCCCAGTACCCGGTGGAGCAGCAGGAAACCCGCACCTTTGAAATCAAGGTGCAGAACGGCGACAAGATCAACACCATCAATTTCAACCAAGAACTCTTTCCCGGCGAATGATGAACCTCAAGCAGCTCGTACTGGCCAGCCATAACGCCGGCAAACTCAAAGAACTCCAGGCCATGCTCGGCGACTCGGTGCAACTGCGCTCGATTGGCGAGTGGAGCAAGGTCGAGCCGGAAGAAACCGGTCTTTCGTTTGTCGAGAACGCGATCCTCAAGGCGCGCAATGCCGCACGCATTTCCGGGCTTCCGGCGCTGGCCGACGACTCCGGCCTGGCAGTGGATTTCCTCGGCGGTGCGCCGGGCATCTACTCGGCGCGTTATGCCGACGGCAAAGGCGATGCGGCGAACAACGCCAAGCTGCTCGATGCGCTGAAGGATGTGCCAGAAGCCGAGCGCGGCGCGCAGTTCGTTTGTGTGCTGGCGCTGGTGCGCCACGCTGATGATCCGCTGCCGATTCTTTGCGAAGGCCTGTGGCACGGGCGCATCCTGACCGCCGCCAGTGGCGAACACGGTTTTGGCTATGACCCGCTGTTCTGGGTGCCGGAACGTAATGTGTCCAGCGCCGAACTGAGCCCGGCCGACAAGAACCAGATCAGCCACCGCGCCCGTGCAATGGATCTGCTGCGCCAGCGTCTGGGCTTGAAATGACCCGTGACTCTTCTGCGTCGTCGCTGATTGTCGGCGGCGCCGCTTCTTCACCTCGGGCGCCGCTGCCGACGCTGCCGCCCCTGGCGCTGTACATCCACATCCCGTGGTGTGTGCGCAAATGCCCGTATTGCGACTTCAACTCGCACACCGCCAGCCCGGTTTTGCCGGAGCAGGAATACGTCGACGCGTTGCTGGCTGATCTCGATCAGGACCTGCACGCCGTTTACGGCCGTGAAATCAGCTCGATCTTCTTCGGTGGCGGCACGCCGAGCCTGTTCAGCGCCGAGGCCCTAGGGCGTTTGCTGGAAGGCGTCGAGCAGCGCATTCCGTTCGCCTCCGACATCGAAATCACTCTGGAAGCCAATCCCGGCACCTTCGAACAAGAGAAGTTCGTCGCGTACCGCAAACTGGGGATCAATCGCCTGTCGATCGGCATCCAGAGTTTCCAGCAGGAAAAACTCAAGGCGCTCGGTCGCATCCACAACGGCGACGAAGCGGTGCGTGCGGCCGGCATGGCGCGACAGGCCGGGTTCGATAACTTCAACCTCGACTTGATGCACGGCTTGCCGGATCAGTCGCTGGACGACGCATTGAGCGATTTGCGCCAGGCCATCGAACTGAAGCCGACGCACATTTCCTGGTATCAGCTGACGCTGGAACCGAACACGGTGTTCTGGAACCAACCGCCCGTGCTACCAGAAGACGACACGCTGTGGGACATTCAGGAAGCCGGGCAAGCGCTGCTGGCCGAGCACGGTTACGCGCAGTACGAAGTGTCGGCTTATGCCCAAACCGGACGCCCGGCGCGGCATAACCTCAACTACTGGAGTTTCGGCGACTTCATCGGTATCGGTGCGGGTGCGCATGGCAAGCTCAGTCATCCAGACGGGCGCATCGTGCGCACCTGGAAAACGCGCCTGCCGAAGGACTACCTCAATCCGGCGAAAAGCTTCCAGGCCGGCGAGAAGGCCCTGACCAACGACGAAATGCCGTTCGAGTTTCTGATGAACGCTTTACGCCTGACCGCAGGTGTCGAATCGCGTCTGTATCCGGAGCGCACCGGCCTGTCGCTGGACACGCTTGCCGAAGGCCGGCGCGAGGCCGAACAAAGCGGTCTGTTGCAGGTCGAACCGTCACGTCTGGCGGCCACCGAGCGCGGACAACTGTTCCTCAACGACTTGCTGCAACAATTTCTGAACTGAGCCCAACCCTCAACTTCTGTCCCAAGGGAAAACGCATGGATTTGATACTCGACCTGCTCGCCACCGTCTCCCGCTGGAGCCGCAGCAACCTCTCGGAAATCGCCCTCGCGCTGGTTGGTTGCCTGCTGGTGCTGTTCGGCGCCGACTTCAAAGGCTGGGTCGAGCAACGCCTGGGCAGCATCGCCGGCGCCCTGCGCGTACCGCTGATGGCCCTGCTGTGCGTCATCGGCAGCGGCGCCGCACTGATCTACGCCACACCGTGGGTGATCAAGGGGCTGAGCCAGTTCAACAACTACAGCCTGGCGCCGGTGTTGTTGGTGGTGCTGGTGTTGATTGGCGTCGTCGCTGACCGCCGCTAAATGCAAAACAGGGACGTTCATGAGTAAAAAACTGCTGGATGAAACAAGCAAATTTCTCAGCTACGTGCTGCGCCACGAGCCTCAAGCCATTGGCCTGACGCTGGATTCTGAAGGCTGGGCGAATATCGAAGCGCTGATCAGCGGCGCGGCACGCGACGGTCGCACTCTCGAGCGCGCACTGATCGAAACTGTCGTAGCGAGCAACGACAAGAAGCGCTTTTCGATTTCCGAGGACGGCCAGCAGATCCGCGCCGTGCAGGGTCACTCGACCAAGAGCGTGAAGCTGCAACTTGAGGCAAAGCAGCCACCAGAAACGCTGTATCACGGCACGGCGACGCGCTTCATGAACTCGATCAACAAGCAAGGCTTGATCCCCGGATCGCGGCATCACGTGCATCTCTCGGCAGATACCACCACCGCCTCAGCCGTAGGTCAACGCTACGGCACCGTGGTCATTCTGAAAGTCGCCGCGCGGCAGATGCAGGAACAAGGCTTCAAGTTCTATCAGGCGGAAAACGGCGTCTGGCTGACAGAGCAAGTGCCGGTGCGCTTCATCACTACGCTGTAGTCCTCGACACCTTCGTCATCTATTCAGCGCTGGCTTTGACCTCACTTCGAATCATCGCACTGAGCCCGTAGTAGTCCTTACAGCCCAACGCTTCTGCATTGTCCAGATACGCAATATTCTGACCATCGTGCCGGTCATTCTCGTTTACATGCGTCAGCGCAAGAATGTAGTTGGCCTCAGCCCGATATTGATCTTCTGACAATAACAGCGCGACAGCGCGGGCCCGCATTGCCGCCAATTTGCCTTGCTGTCCGACGGGCGCCCTCTCGTCGACGAAGCACAGCGAATGCTTGGCCTGCAAAGGATAGACGTCGGCATAAGCGTCGGGCTTGCTCAATAACTGTTGCAGCGACTGCAAGAACTTCAAATGATCCGCGTTTTGCAGATCAAACCTTTCGTATGCCTTGTCGCATAAATGGTAGTAACCCACCGCAGCCGCCAGCAACCCCTGATCCATGGCTTTCTGGTAAAGGCCACAGGCCTCCATCCGCGTTCGCTCAGAGAACATTGGATTGTCCTGAAGGTTGGCTAGCAAGTACGTTGCGAGCACATGCCCGCCATCCGAGGCCTTTTTCAGATTGTCTGCAAGCGCTGCAAAATCGCCTTCGGCATTGCGCAACTGCTCCGGCGTATACGCGAGTTCCGGCTCGCCCGCGCCTTCCCGCCTGATCCGCTCATCGGCATCACGCTGGATTTTTTCGGCCACTCTTTGCGCGCTGGCGAAGTATTCATCGGGCGTTACCACGCGCTCGCAAGCCGCTGAAAACAGCAGACCCAACGCCAGCATGCAGGTGAAAAGGGCTTTCAAGACTCGTCTTCCTTTACAAGTGGGGGGACGTAGAGCTTTCGGCGGATCGCCAGCAATCTTTAAGGCACCCCAAAAACAACTGTAGGAGTGAGCCTGCTCGCGATAGCGGTGTGTCAGTCGGCATAAGTACTGACTGATCCACCGCTATCGCGAGTAGGCTCACTCCTACATTGGGTATTGCGTGATGGTTAAGCGAGTTTTTCGAACTTCAGGTCCCAGACGCCATGGCCAAGACGTTCGCCGCGGCGTTCGAACTTGGTGATCGGGCGTTCGGCCGGGCGCGGTACGCACTTGCCGTCTTCGGCGAGGTTGCGGTAGCCCGGGGCGACGTTCATCACTTCCAGCATGTATTCGGCGTACGGTTCCCAGTCGGTGGCCATGTGCAGAATGCCGCCAACCTTCAACTTGCTGCGCACCAGTTCAGCGAACGACGCCTGAACGATGCGACGCTTGTGGTGACGGCTCTTGTGCCATGGATCCGGGAAGAACAGCATCAGGCGATCAAGGCTGTTGTCGGCGATGCAGCGGTTGAGCACTTCGATCGCGTCGCAATCGTAGACGCGCAGGTTGGTCAGGCCCTGCGTCAGCACGCCGTTGAGCAGCGCGCCAACACCCGGACGGTGTACTTCAACGCCGATGAAATCCTGATCCGGTGCCGCTGCGGCCATTTCCAGCAGCGAGTGACCCATGCCGAAACCGATCTCCAGCGAGCGCGGTGCCGAGCGGCCAAACACTTGATCGTAATCCACCGGCGCGTCGGCCAGTGGCAGCACGAACTTGGGCGCGCCTTGATCCAGACCGCGTTGCTGGCCTTCGGTCATGCGCCCGGCGCGCATCACGAAGCTCTTGATGCGGCGGTGTTGGCGCTCGTCGCCCTCTTCCGTCTGGATAGGCGTGTCGTTCGATTCAGTCATCAATGGCTCTTACTTGATCAGACCATCCAGCGGCGAAGAGGCGCTGGCATAGAGTTTTTTCGGCATGCGGCCGGCGAGGTAGGCCAGACGGCCCGCGACGATCGCGTGTTGCATGGCTTGCGCCATCATCACCGGTTGCCCGGCGTGGGCGATGGCCGAGTTCATCAGCACGGCATCGCAGCCCAGTTCCATGGCGATGGTGGCGTCGGAAGCAGTACCGACACCGGCATCGACCAGCACCGGAATTTTTGCTTCTTCGAGGATGATCTGCAGGTTGTACGGGTTGCAGATCCCCAGACCGGAACCGATCAGACCGGCCAGCGGCATGACTGCAATGCAGCCGATCTCCGCCAGTTGCCGGGCAATGATCGGGTCATCGCTGGTGTAAACCATCACGTCGAAGCCTTCCTTGACCAGCGTTTCGGCGGCCTTGAGGGTTTCGATCACGTTAGGGAACAGGGTTTTCTGGTCGGCCAGCACTTCCAGCTTCACCAGGTTGTGGCCGTCGAGCAGCTCACGGGCCAGACGGCAAGTGCGCACGGCTTCGATAGCGTCGTAGCAGCCGGCGGTGTTCGGCAGAAAGGTATAGCGATCCGGCGACAACACGTCGAGCAGGTTCGGCTCGCCCTCGATCTGGCCCAGGTTGGTACGGCGCACAGCGAAGGTGACGATCTCGGCGCCCGAGGCTTCGATGGCCTGACGGGTTTCTTCCATGTCACGGTATTTGCCGGTACCAACCAGCAAACGCGACTGGTAAGTACGACCGGCCAAGACGAAAGGCTTGTCGCTACGAACGATGCTCATGGGGAATCCTCTTTACGGGTGAGGGTCTTGCAGAATTCTCTGCCCTTGCGGGCCGGGCGACTAGCCGCCGCCGATGGCGTGCACGACTTCGACGTTGTCGCCGTCGTTGAGCGTGGTGTCGGCATGCTGGCTGCGCGGGACGATATCCAGATTGAGTTCGACCGCTACCCGGCGTCCGGTCAGTTCCAGACGGGTCAGCAGGGCCGCAACGGTTTCACCGTCGGGCAGTTCAAGGGATTCGCCGTTCAACTGAATGCGCATGCTTAACGCCGCCATCATTTTTAGGGGCTGGCATTCTAGCCCGATCATGACCTAAAGGTCAGCACCGAGCGTCAAGCGGTGGGTTGCAAGCGCCAGGCGGCGAGCCCCAGGCATACCCAACCGGCCAGAAATGCCAGACCACCGAACGGGGTGATGATGCCAAGCTTGCTAATGCCGGTGGTGGTCAGCGCGTAAAGACTGCCGGAGAACAGGACGATGCCGACGGTGAACGAAACACCGGCCCAAGTAACCAGTCGCCCCTGAATTTGCGTGGCCAGCAGCGCTACGCCGAACAACGCCAGGGTGTGCACCAGTTGATAGGTGACGCCGGTATGGAAAATCGCCAGATACTCAGGCGTGAGGCGGTTTTTCAAACCGTGGGCGGCGAAAGCGCCCAAGGCAACGCCGGTGAAACCAAAAAAAGCGGCCAGCATCAGAAAGCCACGCAGCATGTGGAACTCCAGTCAGACTCGATCGGCAGGGTCTGTATAATGGCCCGCTCCACCGGTTCGGCCAAGCCATCTCTATGCTGCGTACTATTTTTCGTCGTCTCACGAAGGCCCTGCTCTGGTTCGCGGGTGGCAGCGTATTGCTGGTGTTGCTGTTTCGCTTCGTGCCGCCACCGGGCACGGCATTGATGGTCGAGCGTAAAGTCGAATCCTGGATCGATGGCGAACCGATCGACCTGCAACGCACCTGGAAACCGTGGGACGAGATCTCCGATGACCTCAAGGTGGCCGTCATGGCTGGCGAGGATCAGAAGTTTCCCGAGCATTGGGGTTTTGATTTCGGCGCCATCCAGGCTGCACTGGCGCACAACGAACTGGGCGGCTCGATCCGAGGCGCCAGCACATTGAGCCAGCAGGTGTCGAAGAACCTGTTTCTGTGGGCCGGCCGTAGCTATCTGCGCAAAGGTCTGGAAGCGTGGTTTACCGCGCTGATCGAGGTTTTCTGGCCCAAGCAGAGGATTCTTGAGGTGTACCTGAACAGTGTCGAGTGGGATGACGGTGTGTTTGGCGCTGAAGCAGCGGCCCGCCATCACTTTGGTGTGAGCGCGAAGTCACTGTCACGGCAGCAGGCGAGCTATCTGGCGGCAGTATTGCCGAATCCTCGCGTCTGGAGCGCGAGTCATCCGACGGCGTACGTGTCGCGCCGTGCCGGATGGATTCGGCAGCAGATGAGTCAATTGGGTGGGACCAGTTATCTGCTGGGGCTCAATGATTCGCGCCGGGCACCTTGGGCGCAATAGTCGAGCATTTACCTTCCAGACACTGATGATCCCTGTGGGAGCGGGCTTGCCCGCGATTGCGGTGGTTCAGCAGGCATCTAAATGACTGACAGGACGCCATCGCTGGCAAGCCAGCTTCCACAGGGTTTGATACAACCCCGAAACACGCGGATAAAAAAACGCCCCGATCATCGCTGATCGGGGCGTTTTTTATTGCCGTGGCGCCGGTTTAGGCGGCGATCGACAACTTGAGCTTGTTCATCGCACTCTTTTCGAGCTGACGAATACGCTCGGCCGACACGTTGTACTTCTGCGCCAGGTCGTGCAGCGTGGCTTTCTCTTCTGCCAGCCAGCGCTGGTAGAGAATGTCACGGCTGCGCTCGTCCAGCACTTCCAGCGCTTCGTGCAGGTTGTGGTTGGAGTTGTCGCTCCAGTCGGCATCTTCCAGTTGACGCGCCGGGTCGTACCGGTGGTCTTCCAGATAGTTGGCCGGCGACTGGAAAGCACTGTCGTCGTCTGCTTCCGCAGCCGGGTCGAAGGCCATGTCATGGCCGGTCAGGCGACTTTCCATCTCGCGCACTTCCCGCGGCTCGACGCCGAGGCTTTCCGCCACACGGTGGACTTCCTCGTTGTTCAGCCACGCCAGACGTTTCTTCTGGCTGCGCAGGTTGAAGAACAGCTTGCGCTGGGCCTTGGTGGTCGCGACTTTCACAATGCGCCAGTTGCGCAGGATGAACTCGTGAATTTCCGCCTTGATCCAGTGCACAGCGAACGACACCAGACGCACACCCATTTCCGGGTTGAAGCGTTTGACCGCCTTCATCAGGCCGACGTTACCTTCCTGGATCAGGTCAGCCTGAGCCAGACCGTAGCCGGAATAGCTACGGGCAATGTGTACGACAAAACGCAGGTGGGCGAGCACCATCTGCCGAGCCGCCCCCAAATCCTGCTCATAGTAGAGACTCTCGGCCAGTTCACGCTCCTGCTCCGGCGTCAGCAATGGAATGCTGTTGACGGTGTGCACATAGGCTTCCAGGTTCGCACCAGGAACCAACGCGTACGCAGGTTGCAAAGAATTGGTCATGCGAAAAAACCTCCCACTTACATACTCGTGCCTCTCGGCACTGCGAAAAATTGACCGGGAATTCAAGTACAAGTTCCCAAAAAAACCGCGAGGCCAATCACGCGCAAAAAAGATTCTACTTCGGCGCCAGCTCCCTGAGATGACGTGCGACTGCAATCCATGCACCGATATAACCCAACAGCACCGCGCCAAGCAAGAGCGACAGACCGTCGGCAACTGGCACTCCGGCCAGCGCGAAATCACTGCCGTACAAGCCGGCCAGCCCAACCACCGCGTCGTTCAGCCAGTTCAGGCCGAACGCCAACACTCCCCAGGACAACAGCCCCGCACCGAAACCGTACAACGCGCCCATATAAAGGAAGGGACGCCGCACATAGCTGTCGGTGCCGCCGACGAGTTTAATCACTTCTATCTCGGTGCGGCGGTTTTCGATATGAAGACGAATGGTATTGCCTATCACCAAAAGTAATGCAGAAACCAGCAGCACTGTCAGACCGAAGACAAAACGATCGCCGAGCTTGAGGATGGCGGCCAGACGCTCGACCCAGACTAGATCAAGTTGTGCCTGTTGTACCTTGGGCAGCTCGGAAAGTTTTTGTCTTAATGCTTCCAGCGTCGACTTGTCGACCTCGTTCGGGGTGACCAGCACCACGCCCGGCAGCGGGTTTTCCGGCAGCTCGCGCAGGGCTTCGCCCAGGCCGGACTGCTGCTGGAACTCTTCCAACGCCTGATCGCGGCCGACATATTCAGCATCAGCTACGCCGGGCATGCCTTTGATCTGCTCGCGCAATGACTCGCCCTGCTCCGGGCTTGCATCGAGCTGCAGGTACAGCGAAATCTGCGCCGCACGCTGCCACGAACCGCCAAGACGCTCGACATTATTGAGCAACAGTGACAAGCCCATCGGCAGGCTCAGCGCCACCGCCATCACCATGCAGGTAAAGAAGCTGCCGATCGGCTGCTTGCCGAGTCGGCGCAGGCTGTCGAGCAGGCTGGCGCGATGGCTTTCGACCCAGGCACGCAACAGCGTAGCGAAATCAGGACCATCGTCATCGTCGTGCTTTTTCTTCTTCGGCGACTGCGGATCGGCGGCTTTCGGGGCCACGCGCTCGGAAACCTTCGGACTGCGTGTCGCACTCATACCCCGGCCTCCCCGTCGCCGATCAATCGGCCACGTTGCAGGGTCAGCATGCGGTGACGCATGCGCGCGATCAGTGCCAGGTCGTGACTGGCGATCAGCACGCTGGTGCCCAGACGGTTGATGTCTTCGAACACGCCCATGATCTCGGCCGCCAGACGCGGGTCGAGGTTACCGGTCGGTTCGTCCGCCAGCAGCAGGGCCGGGCGGTGAACGATGGCGCGGGCAATGCCGACGCGCTGTTGCTGACCGGTGGACAGGTCGCCCGGGTACAGATCGGTTTTGTCCGACAGCGCCACACGCTCCAGCGCCGAATCGACACGCTTGGCGATTTCAGCCTTGGACAGCCCGAGAATCTGCAGCGGCAACGCGACGTTGTTGAACACCGTGCGATCAAACAGCAACTGGTGATTCTGGAAGACCACGCCGATCTGCCGGCGCAGGAACGGAATCTGCGCGTTGCTGATGGTGCTCAGGTCTTGCCCGGCGAGCAGCAGCTTGCCGCTGGTCGGACGCTCCATCGCCAGCAACAGGCGCAACAGTGTGGACTTACCGGCACCGGAGTGGCCGGTGACAAACAAGAACTCGCCACGACGGACTCGAAAGCTCAGCTCATGCAAGCCGACGTGACCGTTCGGGTAGCGTTTACCGACCTGTTCGAAACGAATCATGAACGCTCCCGCTCGGCAAACAGTGCCTGGACAAAGGGTTCGGCTTCAAAGGTACGCAAATCGTCGATGCCTTCACCGACGCCGATGTAGCGGATCGGCAGGCCGAACTGCTTGGCCAGGGCAAAGATCACCCCGCCCTTGGCCGTGCCGTCAAGCTTGGTCAGCGCCAGGCCGGTCAGTTCGACGGTCTGGTTGAATTGCTTGGCCTGGTTGATGGCGTTCTGGCCAGTACCGGCGTCGAGCACCAGCAGCACTTCGTGCGGCGCATCGGCATCGAGCTTGCCGATCACCCGGCGAACCTTTTTCAGTTCTTCCATCAGGTTGTCTTTGGTGTGCAGACGACCGGCGGTGTCGGCGATCAGCACGTCGATGCCACGGGCCTTGGCGGCTTGTACGGCGTCGAAGATCACCGAAGCTGAGTCGGCACCGGTGTGCTGGGCGATCACCGGGATCTTGTTGCGCTCGCCCCAGACCTGCAACTGCTCAACGGCGGCGGCGCGGAAGGTGTCACCGGCGGCGAGCATGACTTTCTTGCCTTCCAGTTGCAGCTTCTTCGCCAGTTTGCCGATGGTGGTGGTCTTGCCGGCGCCGTTGACGCCGACCACCAGAATCACGAATGGCTTATTCTGCGAAACGATCTTCAGCGGCTGCTCAACCGGCTTAAGCATAGCGGCCAGCTCGGCTTGCAGGGATTTGTACAGTGCGTCGGAGTCGGCCAGTTCCTTGCGTGCGACCTTCTGGGTCAGGCGCTGAATGATCTGCGTGGTGGCTTCGACGCCAACGTCGGCGGTGAGCAGACGGGTTTCGAGGTCATCAAGCAGATCGTCATCGATGGTTTTACGGCCGAGGAACAGGCTAGCCATACCCTCGCCGATGCTGGCGCTAGTCTTCGACAGGCCTTGCTTGAGACGGGCGAAGAAACCGGCTTTGGTTTCTTCAGTGCGCGGGGCTTCGACGGGCGTTTCGGCAACCACTTCAACCGGCACCACTGGCGCAGCGACAACCGGCGCAGGTGCTGGCTGATGGATGACTGGAGCTACGGGAGCAGCAGCTACCGGGGCAACTGGCTCCGGAACCACAGGTTCCGAAACAACAGGCTCAGCTACAACCGGCGCAGGTTCGACAACCGGCTCGACCACCGGCGCCGGAGCCACCTCGGGAATAAACGCGGCAGGCGCGGGAATCACTGGCGTGACATGCGGCGCAGCCTCTTCAACCAACGCTACCGGCTCTTCCGCCACTGGCAACGTCAGCCACGGCTCGGCTACCGGGGTCAGCGGCGCCTCGGCAATCACAGGGGTTTCAGGCTCAGGTTCGGCGGCCGGTTGCAGCACCGGCTCGGCGATCGGCAGCACGATCGGTGCCGGCTCTTCTTCTATTACCGGAGCAGGCGCCGGAACGGGCTCAGGAATCGCGGGCGGCTGTTCGACGACGGGTTCCTGCGGTTTCTTACGCAGCCATCCGAACAGGCTTTTCTTTTCGCCAGCCGCAGCTGGGGTCTTCTTGTCGTCGTTGGAACCAAACATGGAGGACGGCTATCTCACGGTAGCGACGCGCCTAAGGGCGCCCCGGCAAATAAATATTCGATGCAGAACAGACTGTGTTTCACCCAGCTTGTTCACGCGCAACATTTTGTCGAGGCGCCAAAGGCACCTCAAAGGTCGATTATTACGAAGGACTGGAACGGCATCTTCGGCGAAAACGCAGAGTTTAGCTGAGAAACTCAAAGCTTCTGCCGGTAACCCATACAACCTATCGACCGATCAATGGCTTGATAGGCGTGGCCGCCAGTAAAACGGATCAGTATCCTAGCACCCTCTCGCCCGCCGACGCTAAGACCAAGCGGGCAGCTCAACAGGTTAAAAAACGAATGAATGCTCTAGCCCGCCGCGCTGCAGGCCTGCTGCTCAGCACAGTCTGCCTGCCCCTTTCGGCCCTGGCGGCCGACCCGCAACCGACTCACGAATTCACCCTCGACAACGGTTTGAAGGTTGTCGTGCGCGAAGACCATCGCGCGCCGGTAGTGGTGTCGCAGGTCTGGTACAAGGTCGGTTCCAGCTACGAAACCCCGGGCCAGACCGGTCTGTCCCATGCGCTTGAGCACATGATGTTCAAGGGCAGCGAAAAAGTCGGTCCCGGCGAAGCTTCGCTGATCCTGCGTGATCTGGGTGCCGAAGAAAACGCCTTCACCAGCGACGACTTCACCGCTTATTACCAGGTACTGGCCCGCGATCGTCTGGGCGTGGCCTTCGAACTGGAAGCCGACCGTATGGCCAACCTGCGCCTGCCGGCCGACGAGTTCGCCAAGGAAATCGAAGTCATCAAGGAAGAGCGCCGTCTGCGCACTGATGACAAGCCGATGTCCAAAGCTTACGAGCGCTACAAGGCCATGGCCTACCCGGCCAGCGGCTACCACACGCCGACCATCGGCTGGATGGCCGACCTCGACCGGATGAAAGTCGAAGAGCTGCGCCACTGGTATCAGTCCTGGTACGTGCCGAACAACGCCACCCTGGTGGTGGTCGGTGACGTCACCCCGGACGAAGTGAAAACCCTCGCCCAGTGCTACTTCGGCCCGATCGCCAAGCGCGACGTGCCACCGGCGAAGCAACCACTGGAACTGGCCGAGCCCGGCGAACGCCAGATCACCCTGCACGTGCAGACGCAACTGCCTAGCCTGATGCTCGGTTTCAACGTGCCGAGCATCGCCACCGCTGAAGACAAACGCTCGGTCAACGCTCTGCGCCTGATCTCGGCACTGCTCGACGGCGGCTACAGCGGGCGCATCCCGACGCAGTTGGAGCGCGGCGAAGAACTGGTGTCCGGTGGTTCGTCGAGCTACGACGCCTACACGCGCGGCGACAGCCTGTTTACCCTTTCGGCCACACCGAATACCCAGAAGAAAAAGACCATGGCGCAAGCCGAGGCCGGTCTGTGGAAGCTGCTCGATCAGTTGAAAACCACAGCCCCCTCCGCCGCAGAGCTTGAGCGCGTACGTGCACAAGTGATTGCCGGTCTGGTCTACGAGCGTGACTCGATCACCAGTCAGGCCACTGCCATTGGCCAACTGGAGACTGTCGGCCTGTCGTGGAAACTGATGGACACCGAACTCGCCGATCTGGAAAGCGTGACCCCGCAAGATATCCAGAATGCCGCCAAGCTGTATTTCACCCGCGAACGTCTCAGCGTCGCCCACGTCCTGCCACTGGAGACGACTCATGAGTGAGCGCAAAACCCCACGCCTGTTGCTTGGTCTGATCGCGGTCGCCGTGATCGGCTCCGCCGCGTTCTATCTGACCCCAGGCGCTAACACCAACGCCAGTGAAGCGCTGGATAACGCCAAGACCAGCCAGAAGCTGCAATCGCTGGCCGAACTCGACGGCAAGGCGCCGGCCAGCCGCAAGCTCGACGTACAGACCTGGAACACCGCCGAAGGCGCCAAGGTGCTGTTCGTCGAAGCGCATGAGCTGCCGATGTTCGACATGCGCCTGATCTTCGCCGCCGGCAGCAGCCAGGACGGCAATGCGCCGGGGCTCGCGGTGCTGACCAACGCGATGCTCAACGAAGGTGTCGCCGGCAAGGACGTCGGCGCCATCGCCCAGGGCTTTGAAGGCCTCGGCGCGGATTTCGGCAACGGTGCCTTCAAGGACATGGCGCTGGCATCGCTGCGTAGCCTGAGTGCTGTCGACCAGCGTGAACCGGCCTTGAAGCTGTTCTCGGAGGTGGTCGGCAAACCGACCTTCCCGGCCGATTCGTTCGCGCGCATCAAGAACCAGATGCTCGCCGGTTTCGAATACCAGAAACAGAACCCCGGCAAACTCGCCAGCCTCGAGCTGATGAAGCGTCTGTATGGCGATCACCCATATGCGCATTCCAGCGATGGCAACGCGCAAAGCGTGCCGAAAATCACCCTCGCGCAACTGCGTGAGTTCCATGCCAAGGCTTACGCTGCTGGCAACGTGGTGATCGCGCTGGTGGGCGACTTGTCCCGCGCCGATGCCGAGGCGATTGCCAGTCAGGTGTCCGCCGCCCTGCCGAAAGGCCCGGCGCTGGCGAAAATCGCCCAGCCGCAGGATCCGCAGGCCAGCATCGGTCACATCGAGTTCCCGTCCAAGCAAACCAACCTGATGATCGCGCAACTGGGCATCGACCGCGACGACCCGGACTACGCCGCCTTGTCGATGGGTAACCAGATCCTCGGCGGCGGCGGTTTCGGTACGCGTTTGATGAGTGAAGTGCGCGAGAAGCGCGGCCTGGCCTATGGCGTGTATTCCGGGTTCAGCCCGATGCAGGCTCGCGGTCCGTTCATGATCAACCTGCAGACCCGCGCGGAAATGAGCGAAGGCACCCTGAAACTGGTGCAGGACGTACTCGCCGACTACCTGAAAACCGGCCCGACGCAAAAAGAACTCGACGACGCCAAACGCGAACTCGCTGGCAGCTTCCCGCTGTCCACCGCGAGCAACGCCGACATCGTTGGCCAGCTCGGCGCCATGGGTTTCTATAATCTGCCGCTGAGCTATCTGGACGACTTCATGCGTCAGTCCCAGAGCCTGACCGTCGAGCAGGTCAAAGACGCGATGAACAAACACCTGAGCACGGACAAAATGGTCATCGTCAGCGCTGGCCCGACCGTGCCGCAAAAGCCGTTACCGGCCCCATCTGATAAACCTGCCGAGCAACCGCTCGGGGTTCCGGAGCATTAATGGCGACTCGTTCCCCAAAAAAACCTGCGCACAACGTTCACAACGGTGTGAACCAGTTGCGCATCATTGGCGGCCAATGGCGCAGCCGCAAGCTGAGCTTCCCCGATGCGCCGGGCCTGCGTCCGACGCCGGATCGTGTGCGTGAAACCCTGTTCAACTGGCTCGCGCCCTACGTTGAAGGGGCCAAGGTGCTCGACCCGTTCGCCGGCAGCGGCGCGCTGTTTCTCGAAGCGCTGTCCCGTGGCGCGGCCATGGGTCAGGCGCTGGACGCCAGCAACATTGCGGTGTCCAGCCTGAAAGAACACCTCGGCACGCTACGCTGCACCAACGGGCAGGTGCAGACCGCTGACGCCCTGCGCTATCTGGAAACGCAAGTTGCCACGCCGTTTGACCTGGTGTTCCTGGACCCGCCGTTCAACCAGAACCTGCTGCCGGCGGTTTGCACTCTGCTTGAAGAGCGTCAGTGGCTGGCGCCCGACTCGTGGATCTACACTGAAAGCGAAACCGCGCCTTCGACGCTGGATCTTCCGGGCAACTGGCGCCTGCACCGCGAGCAGAAGTCCGGACGCGTTTATTACGCGCTGTGGCAACGCACGGCAGAGATAGCCGTTAACTAAAAGTTTGCGAGAAACCTGTGGCGAGGGAGCTTGCTCCCGCTGGGTCGCGAAGCGGCCCTTATTTCAGAAGCGAGGCCTGCTGCGCAGTCCAGCGGGAGCAAGCTCCCTCGCCACAAAGTGCATCGAGAACCATCGTGCCCCCTTCGTCAGAACGCTTCATTCCTGCCTTCGGCCTCGGCAATCCGCACTTGCAAACCTTGTGGGGCCCGCTGTGGCGCAAAACCGTTCACCTTGAGCGCGAGCGCGAACGGCTTTGGCTCGACGACGGCGACTTCCTTGATCTTGACTGGCACGGCCCGCATAGCGCCGACGCACCGCTGGTGTTGGTGCTACACGGGCTGACTGGCTCTTCCAATTCGCCCTACGTGGCAGGTGTCCAAAAGGCTTTGGCCGATCAAGGCTGGGCCAGCGTCGCGTTGAACTGGCGCGGCTGTTCGGGCGAACCGAATCTGTTGCCGCGCAGCTACCACTCCGGCGCCAGCGAAGACCTCGCTGAAGCCATTCGCCACCTGCGCGCCAAACGTCCGTTGGCGCCACTGTATGCCGTCGGTTATTCCCTGGGCGGCAACGTACTGCTCAAGCATCTGGGGGAAACCGGCAGCGCCAGTGGTGTGCTCGGCGCGGTGGCGGTGTCGGTGCCGTTTCGCCTCGACCAATGCGCCGACCGCATCGGCCAAGGGTTTTCCAAGGTCTATCAGGCGCACTTCATGCGCGAGATGGTCGCTTACATCAAGAACAAGCAACGTCAGTTCCAGCATGACGGACGCGACGATGGCCTCGCCGCGCTGGCGGCGCTCGGTTCGCTGGAGAACATGCGCACGTTCTGGGACTTCGATGGCCGGGTGACGGCGCCGCTTCACGGTTTCACCGATGCC
Source organism: Pseudomonas sp. FW305-7 (assembly GCF_058786735.1). Taxonomy (NCBI): domain Bacteria; kingdom Pseudomonadati; phylum Pseudomonadota; class Gammaproteobacteria; order Pseudomonadales; family Pseudomonadaceae; genus Pseudomonas; species Pseudomonas sp. FW305-7. The sequence goes on along the minus strand of NZ_JBYSZA010000012.1, from coordinate 61,728 downwards.
GAGGATTACTACCGCCGCGCCTCGAGCCGTTACTTTCTCGGCGAAATCCGCACGCCGACCCTGATCATTCAGGCAGCGGACGATCCGTTCGTATTCCCGCACAGCCTGCCGCAAGCCAGCGAGCTGTCGGAGTGCACCGAATTCGAATTGCAGACTCGCGGCGGACACGTCGGCTTCGTCGAGGGTTCGCTGCGTCAGCCGGGTTATTACCTGGAACGGCGCATCCCGCAATGGCTGGCACGCCTGACGTCATGAACGATCAGGGCGAGTCGATCCGTTTCTGGCAAACCACGCCGCTGGCCGGAGTCGAACTGCTGTCGGCACGCTACATCGAACAACGCTTTGCCCCGCACGTTCACGATGGCTACGTGATCGGCATGATCATGGCCGGCGCTCAGCGTTATCGCTATCGCGGCGCTGAACATCTGGCGGGCAGCGGCACGCTGGTGTTGATCAATCCGGACGAATTGCACACCGGCCACAAGGGCACCGAGAACGGCTGGCTGTACCGGGCGTTTTATCCCGACACAGGCAAAGTCAGGGCGTTGCTGGATGAACTGGAATTGCCCAGCGCGCCGATGCCCGCCTTTGGCGAAACGCTGTACCGCGACCCGGACCTGGTCAACGGCTTCTGTCAGCTGCACCGTTTGCTGGAAAATCCGCCCACGGCGTTGCAGCAGCAAACCGTGTGGCGCGAAATGATGATTTTGCTGCTACAACGTCACGCTGCCGTGCGGATCCCCGGCAAACCCGGCAAGGAACACCGGTCGGTGGTGCGCGCCAAGGAACTCCTGCACGCACAGCTGGCGGCGCCGCCATCGCTCGAAGAATTGGCGGCGGCGGTCAATCTGTCGCCTTTTCACTTCGCCCGGGTGTTCCGCCGTGCCACCGGCATGCCGCCGCATACCTGGTTGATGCAGCAACGCATCGCCACGGCCCGGGGGTTGCTGCAAAGTGGATGTTTACCCGTGGAGGTCGCCCTGCAGTTGGGGTTTGCCGATCAGAGTCACCTGAGCCGGCAGTTCAAGCAGGTTTATGGCGTGGGGCCGGCGGCTTATCGCAGTGCCCGGCAGATTTCCCCAGACACCGCATAGCCCATATGGGAGCGAGCCTGCTCGCGAAAGCGCTCGTTCATTCAACATTGATGTCGACTGATCCGATGCATTAGCGAACAGGCTCACTCCCACAGAGAGGATTTGCCGTGTTTATTCGCCCGTGGCGATACCGCGCGAAGGCTCGTTGATCCACTCGCTCCACGACCCGGCGTACAGCGAACCCAACGGATAACCCGCCAGACACAACGCAAACAAGTTGTGACACGCCGTCACACCGGAGCCGCAATACGCCACCAGATCCGCTGGCGAGCGATCACCCAGTCTGGCGGCAAAGCGCTGCTTTAGTTGCTCCGCCGGCAGAAACCGGCCATCACTCCCGAGGTTGTCAGTAAACGCCGCACATTGAGCACCGGGAATGTGCCCGGCAACCGGGTCGATCGGCTCGACTTCGCCCTTGAAGCGCGGCAAGGCTCGGGCATCGATCAAAGTCAGTGCCGGTTGACCGAGGCGCTGCTGCAATTGTTCGGCGCTGAGCAGCAAAGACATGTCCGGCTGACCACTGAAGGTTCCACGCGTGATCGTCGGCGCATCCAGACTCAGCGGCAGGCCCGCCGCATGCCAGGCCTTGAGCCCGCCATCGAGAATGAACACACCGTCACGCTTGCCCAGCCATGCCAGCAACCACCACGCACGCGCCGCGTACGCACCGGGGCCATCGTCATACAAAACCACGTCGCTGTCGGCATTGATGCCCCAGGCTTGCAAGCGCTCGATCAGCGCTGCCGGCTCCGGCAACGGGTGGCGCCCGGTCACGCCCTTGACCACTTTGCCGCTGAGATCACGCTCGAGATCGGCGAAGCTCGCCCCGGCAATATGCCCTTCAGCGTAGCTACGCTGCCCGTAGTCCGGGTCTTCGAGGGCAAAACGACAATCGAGAATCACCAGCCCCGGTTGCTCCTTGCGAGCATCCAGAGCGTTGGGGCTGATCAGTTGCGCAATCGGCATAACGGGCTCCTGTGGGATTTCAACAGAACGGTTTACTTCACGTCTTCGAGAGCCTGGGCCAGCGGCACGTAGAACTCCTCGAACAGCGCATTGACCTGCTCGCGCGCCTGATCGGTGACGAACCCGGCTTCCAGTACCAGCACCTGATACACGCCACGTTTAATGGCTTGCTCGCTGAGGTGGTTGGAGTTTTCCCGGGTGGTGCACAGAAAGCGCACCCACGACGTCAGGATGATCCAGGCGTTGAGGGTCAGGGATTCGATCTGCACGCGATCCATTTCGAGGATCCCGGCGGCGACAAAACCTTCGTAGATCGCCGCACCCTGGATCACGCAGCGCTGGGAAAAACGCCGATAACGCGCGGCCAGCTCCGGATCGCTGTCGAGCAGGTGCTCCAGATCACGGTGCAGAAAGCGGTAGCGCCACATCGCCGACAACAGCTCCTTGAGGTAGAAGCGCTTGTCTTCGACCGTCGCGGCGCGTCCCTGTGGCGGGCGCAGGAAGCTGTCGACCAGGCTTTCGTACTCACTGAACAACACGGCGATGATCGCCTGCTTGTTGGGGAAGTGGTAGTACAGGTTGCCCGGAGAAATCTCCATGTGGGCAGCAATGTGATTGGTGCTGATGCTGCGTTCGCCCTGCTGATTGAACAGCTCGAGGCTGTTCAGCACGATACGCTCGCTGGTTTTTATTCGTGGGGCCATGGCTTGAGCTTTAATTCAGAGTGCGTTGACGGGCATCTTACGACCTAACCGGAAATGGATAAAACACTGCTGTGCATGGAAGTCATTTGACTTTCTAGAGCATAGACTCTAGAAAGTTCCTCACTACAATAAATCCGGAGCCGACCATGACTGCCGACATTGCCTACCTGCAAACGCTGCAACAGCCACTGGAAGAGCTCGATCGGCAGTTCGCTGCACAACGGGCCGCATACGCCGCCAACCCGATGCCACCCGCCGCCCAGCGTCAGCAATGGCTCAAGGCATTGCGCGATTTGCTGAGCAACGAACGTCAGGCCCTGATTGAGGCGATCAGCGCCGATTTCAGCCACCGCAGCGCCGATGAAACCCTGCTCGCCGAACTGATGCCGAGCCTGCACGGCATCCACTACGCCAGCCGTCATCTCAACGGCTGGATGAAGCCATCGCGGCGCAAGGTCGGCATGGCTTTCCAGCCCGCCTCGGCGAAAGTGGTCTACCAGCCATTGGGCGTGGTGGGCGTCATCGTGCCGTGGAATTACCCGCTGTATCTGGCCATCGGCCCACTGGTCGGCGCCTTGGCGGCGGGCAACCGGGTAATGCTCAAACTCAGTGAATCGACCCCCGCCACCGGGCTGTTGCTCAAACAACTGCTGGCGCGGATTTTCCCCGAAGATCTGGTCTGCGTGGTGCTGGGCGAAGCCGATATTGGCGTGGCGTTTTCCCGTTTGCGCTTCGATCACCTGCTGTTCACCGGCGCCACCAGCATCGGCAAGCATGTGATGCGCGCCGCCGCAGAAAACCTCACGCCTGTAACCCTGGAACTGGGCGGCAAGTCGCCCGCCATCGTCTCGCGCGATGTGCCGCTCAAGGATGCGGCCGAGCGCATTGCCTTCGGCAAAACCCTCAACGCCGGGCAGACCTGCGTCGCACCCGATTACGTGCTGGTCCCGGAAGACCGGGTCGGCGGCTTCGTCGAAGCCTATCGCCAGGCAGTGCAGGGTTTTTATCCGACCCTCGCCGACAACCCGGACTACACGGCAATCATCAACGAACGCCAATTGGCCCGGCTCAACGGCTACGTCAGCGATGCCACCAGCAAAGGCGCGCTGCTGATCCCGCTGTTCGATCAGGGTCAGGGCCGGCGCATGCCGCACAGTGTGCTGTTGAACGTCAGCGACGAGATGACAGTGATGCAGGACGAAATCTTCGGCCCGCTGCTGCCGATCGTGCCGTACCGGGATCTGGAGCAGGCATTCGCTTACATCAATCAGCGGCCACGTCCTCTGGCTCTTTACTACTTTGGCTACGACAAACGCGAACAGACTCGCGTCCTGCACGAAACCCATTCCGGCGGCGTGTGCCTGAACGACACCCTGCTACATGTGGCGCAGGACGACATGCCCTTCGGCGGCATCGGTGCTTCGGGCATGGGCCATTACCACGGTCACGAGGGCTTTCTGACGTTCAGCAAAGCCAAAGGCGTGCTGGTTAAACAGCGCTTCAACGCGGCCAGACTGATTTACCCGCCCTACGGCAAATCCATTCAGAAACTGATCCAGAAGCTGTTCATTCGCTAAACCTTCGTCATCGTCGCCGGGTAATAAAAACAATGCACCCAAGCCTGACCGATACACCTGCCCTGTCGCGCCGTGGCCTGCTGAAATTCAGCCTCGGCGCCACGGCATTCCTTGCCACCGCAGGCCTTGGTGCCAGCCTCAGCGGCTGTTCGTCGAGCGTCGCCGCCAACGGTTTCGTTTCATTGCGCGACGGCGATCTGCTGTTTTTGCGCGCACTGATTCCAGTGATGCTCGACGGCGCCGTGGCGGCCGAGAAAATGCCGAGCGCCGTCGACGGCACTCTCAAGTCGCTGGACTACAGCCTCGATCATCTGTCGCCGGAAATGCTCAAGCTCACCCGGCAACTGTTTGACGTGCTCGGCATGGCCGTGACGCGTGGACCGCTGACCGGCATCTGGGGCAGCTGGGAAAACGCCAGCCCCGAAGCCATGCGCCACTTCCTCGACCGCTGGCAAAACAGCTCGTTGAGCCTGCTGCGCATGGGTCACAGCTCCTTGCAGCAAATGGTGCTGATGGCCTGGTACACCCGCACCGAATCCTGGGCGCATTGCGGCTACCCCGGCCCGCCTGTCGTCTGAACAGCACAAACCCTGTGGGAGCGGGCTTGCCCGCGATGCGCCAGTTGCCCCACCCCTGCATCCAGAATAATAAAAGAGAACCTGATCGATGCCCGTACCCGACCCGTTCCGCGAAGGCCTCGCCCGAGGCTGGAAAACCTACAACGGCGCCCAACTCAGCGACGATCTGACCCTAGAAGCCGACGTCGCGATCATCGGCAGCGGTGCCGGTGGCGGGACCACGGCGGAAATCCTCAGTGCCGCCGGCTATAAAGTGCTGCTGATCGAAGAAGGCCCGCTGAAAACCAGCACCGACTTCAAACTGCTCGAAGATCAAGCCTACAGCAGCCTCTATCAGGAAGGCATCGGCCGCATGAGCAAGGACGGCGCGATCACCATCCTGCAGGGCCGCGCAGTGGGCGGCACCACACTGATCAACTGGACATCGAGCTTCCGCACGCCGGAACCGACCCTTGAACACTGGGCCAAAGAGCACAACGTCAAAGGCCACAGCCCTGCCGAGATGGCACCGTGGTTCGAAAAAATGGAGCAGCGCCTCGGCGTCGCACCGTGGATGGTCCCGCCCAACGCCAACAACGACGTGATCCGTAAAGGCTGCGAGCAACTCGGCTACAGCTGGCACGTGATCCCGCGCAACGTGCGCGGCTGCTGGAACCTTGGTTACTGCGGCATGGGCTGCCCGACCAATGCCAAGCAATCGATGATGGTCACGACCATTCCGGCAACCCTGGAAAAGGGCGGCGAGCTGCTTTATCTGGCCCGTGCGGAGAAGCTGTTGATCAACGGCGACAAAATCTCCGGCCTGCAATGCGTGGCGATGGACGAGCGCTGTGTCGAGCCGACCGGACGCAAGATCACCGTCAAGGCGCGGCACTACGTGCTGGCCGGCGGCGGTATCAACAGCCCGGCGTTGCTGCTGCGCTCGGATGCGCCAGACCCGCATCAACGCCTGGGTAAACGCACTTTCCTGCATTTGGTGAACATGTCCGCTGGACGCTTCGACGAGGTGATCAACCCGTTCTACGGTGCGCCGCAGTCGATCTACTCGGACTATTTCCAGTGGAAGGACGGCGCCACCGGGCCGATAGGCTACAAACTCGAAGTGCCGCCGCTGCACCCGGCGCTGGCGGCCACCCTGCTCGGTGGGTTCGGCCAGCAGAACGCCGAGCACATGGCTGATCTGCCGCACACCCACGCGATGCTGGCCCTACTGCGCGACGGCTTTCATCCGGACAGTCCCGGTGGCAGTGTCGAACTGCGCGGCGACGGCTCGCCGGTGCTCGACTATCAGGTTTCACCGTACGCTTGGGAAGGCCTGCGCCGTGCGTTCCACAGCATGGCCGAGATCCAGTTTGCCGGCGGCGCCAAAGCGGTGCTGCCGATGCACGCCGACGCGCATTACGTGAAAACCCTGGCCGAGGCGCGCAGCCTGATCGATGGTTTGAGCCTTGAGTTGTACCGCACGCGGCTGGGCAGCGCCCACGTCATGGGCGGCTGTGCGATGGGCGAAGACGCGAAAACCGCGGTCACCGACAGCCTCGGTCGCCATCATCAACTGAGTAATCTGTCGATCCACGACGGCTCGCTGTTCCCCACCAGCATCGGCGCCAACCCGCAATTGTCGGTGTATGGCCTGACCGCACAATTGGCGACATCCCTCGCCGATCGGCTGAAAAATCCATGAAAAAGCAGAATATTCCCCTCGTCTATAGTGCTTTCTTACCCAACAGGCGACTTGGCCGACCGGGACGGCTGCGATACCATCCGACTCCCCAACGGACTCCCGCCAGGACGACGCGATGAACCGAGTGTTGTACCCAGGTACCTTCGACCCTATTACCAAGGGCCATGGCGATCTGGTCGAACGCGCCTCGCGCCTGTTCGACCATGTGATCATTGCCGTCGCCGCCAGCCCCAAGAAAAACCCGCTGTTCCCGCTGGAACAACGGGTTGAACTGGCTCGCGAGGTCACCAAACACCTGCCGAACGTGGAAGTGGTCGGTTTCTCGACGCTGCTTGCGCATTTCGCCAAAGAGCAGAATGCCAACGTGTTCCTGCGTGGTTTGCGTGCGGTGTCGGACTTCGAATACGAATTTCAGCTGGCCAACATGAACCGCCAGTTGGCGCCGGACGTGGAGAGCCTGTTTCTCACGCCATCCGAGCGTTATTCGTTCATTTCTTCGACGCTGGTGCGGGAAATTGCCGCGCTGGGCGGCGATATCAGCAAGTTCGTCCACCCGGCCGTGGCCGACGCCCTGACCCTACGCTTCAAGAAGTAAGCGCTGCCAAAGGCTCGGGCTGCGATCAGACGATCTTTTGCTTTTAAAGGATTGCAGTCGCGTGCCCTTGATCGCACCCGCGTGCACTGCGCTCGCCAATGCGGCACAATTGCGCGCATTGATTTATAGCGCCCGGGCCTGCCGCCCCGGCTGGAGTTAGCATGTCCCTGATCATTACCGACGATTGCATCAACTGCGACGTCTGCGAACCCGAGTGCCCGAACGCCGCCATCTCCCAAGGCGAAGAGATCTATGTGATCGACCCGAACCTGTGCACCCAGTGCGTCGGCCACTACGACGAACCACAGTGCCAGCAGGTCTGCCCGGTGGATTGCATTCCGCTCGATGAAGCGCATCCGGAGACTGAAGAACAGTTGATGGAGAAGTACCGCAAGATCACCGGCAAGGCCTGAGTCCTTCAGCGCCTGATCCGACGCCATCGCGGGCAAGCCCGCTGCCACAGGTTTGCGTGGTGAAACACTAACCGTGTAAACACCAAAATTCCTGTGGGAGCGAGCTTGCCCGCGATTGGGCCATCAGAAACACCATTGACTCCGGAGCAGCTCACTCACGCTGCTCAAACCCCTCCCCCGTACACCCCAGACACCGCACAAACGCCGCTCTCGCCGGGTCCACGACCAGCGCCTGCCCTGCATCGCCAATCCCGCCACCCAACGCGGTAAATGGCAGCGACACAATAAACGCCCCCGCGCCAATCACCGTTGCCACCACCAATAGAGGTCGGGCAATCAGCAAGTCGCCGATCATGGCGTAGGCCGGTGGATTCTGAATGGTGTAACGCGGATCACCACTGCCGTTTTCCGTGGCCTGAACAACCAGGCTGGAACACAGCAGCAGTGTTGCGAAGAGGACTTGCAAGGATTTCATGGCACGATCCTTCGGGCTGAACAGTGAGACAACTCACTATAGACCGTAGGACTTTTTCAGCCTTTTGCCTCAGGTCTGGCAGCGCGGGCAGAACACACTGGCGCGTTGCCCCAGCTTCACTTCGCGCAGACCGGTGCCGCAAACCTTGCAGTGTTCACCGCCACGACCGTAGACAAACAGTTCCTGCTGGAAATACCCCGGCTGCCCGTCGCCGCCGATGAAATCACGCAACGTGGTGCCGCCACGCTCGATGGCGGCGGCGAGGATGCGCTTGATCTCGATGGCCAGCTTCAGATAGCGCGCCCGGGAAATGCCCCCGGCCTCGCGGCGCGGATCGATCCCGGCGGCAAACAGCGCTTCCGTCGCGTAGATATTGCCGACCCCGACCACCACCGCGTTGTCCATGATGAACGGCTTGACCGCCATCGAACGCCCGCGCGACAGCTGGAACAGCCGCTCGCCATCGAACAGATCAGTAAGCGGCTCCGGCCCGAGGCGAATCAGCAATTCGTGATTGAGCGGATCATTGCTCCACAACATCGCGCCGAACCGCCGCGGATCGGTATAGCGCAGGGCCAGACCCGACTCCAGCTCGATATCGACATGCTCATGCTTGAGCGCCGGCAACCCGACCTCGACCAGACGCAGATTGCCCGACATGCCCAAATGGCTGATCAACGTGCCGACCTCGGCATTGATCAACAGATACTTGGCCCGGCGCTCGACCAACACGATGCGCTGCCCCGAAAGTCGCACATCGAGGTCTTCCGGGATCGGCCAGCGCAGCCGCCGGTCACGCACGATCACCCGGCTGACGCGCTGGCCTTCCAGATGCGGAGCAATGCCCCGGCGGGTGGTTTCAACTTCCGGCAGTTCAGGCATGACGTCCTCGAATCAATGCGCGCCGAGGTCGCGGATAGTTTGTTTGAGGGTTTCGAAGTCGTAGTCCGACAGCCCTACGTAATCGAGTACCAGCGGGCCCACCGCGTTCCATTCGAAATCTTCGGTCTGATTGCCCAGCACTCGATACGAGGCGCAGATGTGCTCGGCCATCTTGAGAATCGCCAACAGGTTTTTCAGCTGACTGTTGCGCGACGACTCATCGCTGAAGATCGCCAAAGCATTGTGGTGATTGGCGATCGCTGCGCTGACATGTTCCGGCAGGCGCCAGGACTTGGCGGTGTAGTAGCCGACCACAGCGTGGTTGGTGTTGAACTCGGCGTTTTCAGTGTCCACCACACGGCATTCGGCGCTGGCATTGGCGTAAGCCTTTTCCAGTACCGACATGTAATTGGGGAACCGCTGCAACATCAACGGTACGCCGCAGTCGTGGAACAGGCCGAGAGCGTATGCCTCGTCGCCCGCCTGAGTGCCGATGCGCTTGGCCAGGGTCAGGCAAGTCATCGCCACGTCCTGCGCGGTGTCCCAGAAACGATTGAGGGTGACGATGGTGTCGTCGTTCATCTCGCCCTTGATCGATTGGGCATTGATCAGGTTGATGATCGAACGGCTGCCCAGCAGGTTTACCGCGCGCTGGATCGAAGTGATCTTGTTGCTCAAGCCGTAATACGGCGAGTTGACGATTTTCAGCAGCGCGCCGGACAGGCCGGGATCCTGGGCGATCAACTTGGCGATCACCTCCAGATCCGGGTCGGGCATGTACTGCTCCATTTGCAGATCCACCATGATCTGCGGCTGCGCGGGCACGCTGATGCCCTGCAGGGATTGTTGAATCTGTTCGGTGGTCAGCTCTTGGGACATAAGTACACACTCTGGGACAGGCGGCGATTCTAACCCCTAAAAACCGCAAGACGACACACCAGTGGGCAATTGTCAGGAACTTTCATTCAGGCCCTGGCTTCGGACTCTGTAATGCCCGGCGGTTCATCTCGATCCCTTGGGGCGGCTATTTCCAACAGACTCAGGAGCTTATTGATGGCTACTTCACTCAACGGCAAGCGCGTCGCTTTTTTGGTAACCGATGGTTTCGAACAGGTCGAATTGACCGGTCCCAAGCAAGCGCTGGAAGAGGCCGGTGCGCAGGTCGATATCCTCTCGGCCGAGGCCGGCAAGGTTAAAGGCTGGCATCACGACAAACCGGCGGACGACTTCACCGTCGACCAGACTTTCCAGGGCGCCAGCAGCGAGCAATATGACGCGATCGTGCTGCCCGGTGGCGTCCAGAACTCCGACACGATCCGCATCGATCAGGATGCCCAGCATCTGGTCAAGACCGGCACCTCGGCCGGCAAACCGATTGCAGTGATCTGCCATGGCAGTTGGTTGCTGATCTCTTCAGGGCTGGTCAATGGCAAAACCATCACCAGCTACAAGACACTCAAGGATGATCTGGTGAATGCGGGGGCCAACTGGGTCGATCAGGAAGTGGTCAGAGATGGCCACTTGATCAGCAGCCGCCAGCCGGATGATATTCCGGCGTTCAGCCGAGAGTTGATCGACGCACTCTCTGATTGAACTGCCCTTGTGGCGAGGGGATTTATCCCCGATCGGCTGCGCAGCAGTCGCAAATCTGACAGCGCGAGATATCAGGCTTACCGTGTCAGACAGGTGCGACGGCTGCGCCGTCCGTCGGGGATGAATCCCCTCGACACCGGTAAGCCCTATCACCATTGCTGTCGCGCCACATGTCCACTCACCAGCCAATCGTGCCGAGCAACACGGTATACTCCCGCTCTTTTTTCCGGAGCGACGTCATGTCCCTGCCTAGCTTGCGCCTCAAAGCCAACGCCGACCGTCGCCTGCGCGCCGGTCACCTGTGGGTCTACAGCAACGAAATCGATGTGGCCGCCACGCCACTGCACGGCTTCAACGCCGGCGATCAGGCGATCCTCGAAGCCGCCGGCGGCAAGCCGCTGGGCATCGTCGCGATGAGCCCGAACAACCTGATCTGCGCCCGCCTGCTGTCGCGTGACACCAAGGTCGCGCTGGACAAATCGCTGTTGGTGCACCGCCTGAACGTCGCGCTGTCCCTGCGCGAGCGTTTGTTCGACAAGCCGTTCTATCGTCTGGTCTACGGTGATTCCGACCTGCTGCCGGGCCTGGTTGTCGACCGTTTCGGCGACATTCTTGTGGTGCAGATCGCCTCGGCGACCATGGAAGCGCACAAAGATGACGTGATCGCCGCACTGACCCAAGTGCTCAAGCCAAGCGGCATTCTGTTCAAGAACGACTCCGCCGCCCGTGACGCCGAAGGCCTCAACCGTTACGTCGAAACCGTATTCGGTCTGGTGCCGGAGTGGGTCGCGCTGGAAGAGAACGGCGTGAAATTCGAAGCACCGGTCATCCAGGGTCAGAAAACCGGCTGGTTCTACGACCACCGCATGAACCGCGCGCGTCTGGCTCCTTACGCCAAAGGCAAACGCGTCCTCGACCTCTATAGCTACATCGGTGGCTGGGGCGTGCAGGCTGCCGCTTTCGGCGCCAGCGAAGTGTTCTGCGTCGATGCCTCGGCTTTCGCTCTCGACGGTGTCGAGCGCAACGCTGCACTGAACGGCTTCGCCGACAAGATGACCTGCATCGAAGGCGATGTTTTCGAAGCCCTGAAAGAACTGAAGGCCAGCGAAGAACGCTTCGACGTGATCGTGGCCGACCCGCCGGCGTTCATCAAACGCAAGAAAGACATGAAAAACGGCGAAGGCGCCTACCGTCGCCTGAACGAGCAAGCCATGCGCCTGCTCAACAAGGACGGCATCCTGGTCAGCGCTTCGTGCTCGATGCACCTGCCGGAAGACGATCTGCAGAACATCCTGCTGACCAGCGCCCGTCACCTGGACCGCAATATCCAGTTGCTTGAGCGTGGCGGTCAGGGCCCGGATCACCCGGTGCATCCGGCGATCGCCGAAACCCGCTACATCAAGAGCATCACCTGCCGCCTGCTGCCAAACAGCTGATCAATGCGGATGACGGGGAGCCAGCAGGCTCCCCGTTTGCTTTACGCCAGCCCATGCCAGTCAGGGCGCTATCTCTGCTTCAATAATCGACACTTCCTACACTTGCTTTCCTACTGACGTGCAGGATATTTCCTTACGTCTTTTAATTATTGAAACTTAGCCTACAAAGTCCAACTCCAGCTAAAGATCGCTCCGACAAAATTACTGGAATATTCCTACTTAATATCCACTTGCCAATAATCCATTACAAACTATTATGAAGTTGTCACCACGAGGTGACTTCGACTATCAATGAACAAGGAGTTCACATCATGAAAACCATTTATCTGGAAACCAACAAAATCGCCAACCTGGCTTTTCTGGTTGCCCCTAAAGCCCGCTAAATAGGGCAGGACGCCGGGAAGTGCCGGCAACCAGGCGTCCTTTTCGATTTTATCCAGAGTAAATAACCCACATGTACATAAACCCTTACCTGTTTATATTGCCGCGCTCGCCGGGACAAATAGTATGGAACTACAAAGATCATACCCAGCATGAACTTGACCTTGATTATTCAATTCGGCTCACCCAACTAATCAACAACCCTGACTTGTTCGACACGCACAGCATAATAGACACACAACTATTAAGTGCGGGCATCCTAACCGTTTCAAAAATAGACAATCCACAATGGGGTTGGGATGAACTGTCGAAGATCTACCATATCGGTACGCAAAACATTCCCTGCGAACACACCCCCCAGAATATTCACGAGTGGTCCAGGCAATATCTTTCTCACTGCAACGAAGTCCTGGCGACCCCGGCTCCCGTGAAAGAACGCCAGCAGCAGGAAGCCGGGCAGCGCATCGCATTGCCCCTTCCGCGTGAATTGCGCGACGACAGCCTGGTTCACGCCCTGCTCCAGCGTAAAACCTGCCGCACCTATACCGGCGCAGCGATGACACTCGATGACCTGGGCACCCTGCTTTATCTTTCGCTCGGTTACCTGCGCGAGCGCGACGGGGACCGTGACGACAGCATCGCCGACGATCTCGGCGCACGCCGCAGCAGTCCTTCCGGTGGCGGTCTGAACGCCTGCGAAGGTTTTCTGCTGGTGCAGAATGTCGACGATCTGGAGCCCGGGATCTACGCCTATCAGCCGACCGACCATTCCATCAGTCGGGTCAATTCATTGCCTCAATCCGCGTTGGGGGTTTTGCTCGCAGGCCAGCACTTCATCAACAATCTGCCGCTGGGCCTGTTCATCACCGCCCGATTCGATCGGCTCTGGTGGAAATACGAGCACTCACGGGCCTATCGCATGGCATTCGTGGAAGCCGGTCATCTGTCGCAAACCTTTCAACTGGTCGCCACAGCACTTGGCCTCAACACCTGGTTGACCGGTGCGTTTGCCGACAGGCAAATCGAAGCACTGCTCAAGCTTGAGGGAAGCGCGGAGCAACCGCTGTTCTTTGTCGGCTGCGGCGAAAGCGACGGCCAGGCGATGTGCCAGGAAATGCACGGACTGTTGCGCGAGGTACAAGCATGACAGTCTTGATTCCGGATCCGGCCGAAGTGCCTGTGTCATGGGCGCTCAAATTTACTTTGGGGGACTGGGACAGCCGCGCCTCGGTACGCACCAGCACCCACAACTATCAATTGCCGGACGACGTGCAGCAACAACTCGAAAGCCGCTACTGGTTTCCCCCCGCCTTCCTGCCTTATCTCGCTCATCCAGCGATCCAGGCCGCAGGCCGCGAGGTGCTGCACCGCCTGACCGCCAACCATCTGGTGTACTTTCTCGACTACACCACCCTGCTCGAGCATCGCATCGTCAATCGCGCGGTTGAAGTCATCGCCCATCGGGAACTGCCCATTTATGTGCCGCTGGCGATGAAGCACGCAGCGCTGCAGCTCTACACCGACGAGGGCTACCACGCGCTGTTCTCCAATCGTCTCGCCGAACAGATCGCCACGCTTTATAACGTTGGCGGGCGCCCGGCGATACCCAAGCGCATCACGCGCATGAACGCACTGGTCGCCCGTACCCCGGAAAAGCAACGTTCACTGACATGGTTTCTGCTCGGTTTCGTTTCGGAAACCATCATTGCCCGGGAACTGCTGGACGTGTGCCGGGACAGTCTCGTGTCCAGTGTGAACGACATGCTGCGCGATCATCTGGCCGACGAAGCCCGCCACAGTCGCTATTTCGCTGAAGTGTTCCATTACCTTTGGCTGTCCATGAACATTCGCCAGCGCACATTTGTGAGCAAAACGCTGCTCGAGATCATCGGCATTTTCTTCGAGGCCGACGAACGCTGGCTGCAACAGAGCCTGCGTGGAGCGGGCATTGCCGAGAGCGATGTACGGAATATTGTCGGCAGCATGGCAACAGTGCAGGCCAGCCGTGCGCGTGCAAAATCAGGCTCCATCGCTACGCTGGATGCGTTGCGCAAGGCCGGTTTCTTCGCCACGCCCCATAACCAGACACTTTTTTCCAAGGCAGGACTGATCGATGGATAAAGGAAAATCCGTGGTAACCCCCCGTCAGCGTCGCGGGGCTGTCAGCCTGTTGCTGGCGATGGTGCTGCTCGGCGCGTTCCCACTGGATGTCCTGCTTCCATCGTTTCCGGCACTGGCCGCGCACTTCCAGACAACCCCGGCGGACATCGCACTGTCGATCAGCCTGTTCGCCGTGGGCATCGCCTTTGCCCAGGTACTGATCGGCCCACTGTCCGATACGATCGGTCGCAAGGGCTTGTTGCTCGCTGGCATGAGCGTCTCGATGCTCGGTGCACTTGGCTGCGTGATGACCGACGATTACACGCTGTTCCTGATATTCCGTGTCGTACAGGCAATAGGGTGCGGTTGTTTCGTGCTGTCCCAGGCACTGGTGCAGGATCTGTTCGAAGGTGAAGAGCGTGATCGCCTGCGTATCCTGATGGTCACCGCCAGCGGGATCTTCATTTCGGTGTCGCCACTGGCCGGCACCTTTCTGCAAGCCACCCTTGGCTGGCGCGGCAGCTTCTGGGTATTTACCGCACTCGCAGCAGTCGTGCTCATCAAGGCCTGGCTGTTGCTGGACAACAGTCGGCCGGCCAGCGGTGGCATACGCCTGGGTTTCATTCAGTCGTACCGACGGGTACTGGGAAATTTCCAATCCGTCGGTTACTGGTTGATATCGGCGTTCGCCTTCGCCTGCCACTTTTCGTTCATCGTGATCTCGCCGCTGATTTTCATGGATCAGCTACAACTCGCGCCCTATGACTTTTCGCTGATTCTGCTGATTTACGGGGCTGCCTATATCGTCGGCGGCATTGTCGCCAGCGTGCTAAATCGCCGCATCACCCCGGGCCGACAAATCATTACCGGGCTGAGCCTGATCCTGCTGTCGGGCCTGGCCATGCTGTATCTGGCCGCCCATCATGCGCTGGCGCCGGCCACGGTGCTGATCCCGATGCTGATCTGCACGGCCGGCACCACCATCACACGACCGGCCGCCACCTCTCGGGCCATGGCGCTGTTTCCCGACAACGCCGGCACTTCGGCCTCGGCCGGTAGCACCATCATTTTTATCAGCGGCGGTTTGATCAGCGCACTGATCAGTCTGAGCCCGGCCAATCTGCAAGCCACGCTGGGTTACAGTTTTGTACTGCTCAGTTGCGTCGCGCTGGCACTCAACAGCGGGATCAGCCGGCGCTTGAGGAGCGTTCAAGCCAGTGCGCTGGTGCAACCTGGCAGCGAATGATCCTGCCGGTCGTCATGCCACACGCACCGTCGGCACTGGAACAATGCTTTGCGCCATTCCCTCCAGACGCCAGCGGTGTAGAATCGGCTGATTCATCGCCATTCATCCCCCGGCGGGTTTATGAGCTCAAGCTGAGACCAGCGGCGATCCCGCAACGTCATCGGCAACTTCACGGACACACGGCCATTTCTGAGTGTTCCAGACGTCAATAGAAGCTCACTCCCCTTTGATACCTGATTAGCCGCCCGGAGTGCTCCATGCCAGATTACCGCTCGAAAACATCCACCCACGGCCGCAACATGGCCGGCGCCCGCGCACTGTGGCGCGCCACCGGGATGAAAGATGACGACTTCAAAAAGCCGATCATCGCCATTGCCAACTCGTTCACCCAGTTCGTACCGGGCCATGTGCACCTGAAGGATCTGGGCCAGCTGGTCGCCCGCGAAATCGAACGCGCCGGTGGCGTCGCGAAAGAATTCAACACCATCGCCGTGGATGACGGTATCGCCATGGGCCACGACGGCATGCTCTATTCGCTGCCGAGCCGCGAGATCATCGCCGATTCCGTCGAGTACATGGTCAACGCCCACTGCGCCGATGCCATCGTGTGCATTTCCAACTGCGACAAGATCACCCCGGGCATGCTGATGGCTGCCTTGCGCCTGAACATCCCGGTGATTTTCGTTTCCGGCGGCCCGATGGAAGCCGGCAAGACCAAACTCGCTTCCCACGGCCTCGACCTCGTCGACGCCATGGTGATCGCCGCCGACGAAAGCGCTTCTGACGAGAAAGTCGCTGAGTACGAGCGCAGCGCCTGCCCGACCTGCGGTTCGTGCTCCGGCATGTTCACCGCCAACTCGATGAACTGCCTGACGGAAGCGCTGGGTCTGGCATTGCCGGGCAACGGTTCGACCCTCGCCACCCACAGCGACCGCGAGCAGCTGTTCCTGCAGGCGGGCCGTACCATCGTCGAGCTGTGCAAGCGTTACTACGGCGAGAATGATGAATCGGTATTGCCGCGCAACATCGCCAACTTCAAGGCGTTCGAGAACGCGATGATGCTCGACATCGCCATGGGCGGTTCGACCAACACCATCCTGCACTTGCTGGCTGCCGCCCAGGAGGCGGAGATCGATTTCGACCTGCGCGATATCGACCGTCTTTCGCGCAGCGTTCCACAGCTGTGCAAAGTCGCGCCGAACATCCAGAAGTACCACATGGAAGACGTGCACCGCGCCGGCGGCATCTTCAGCATCCTCGGTTCGCTGGCCCGTGGCGGCCTGCTGCACACCGACCTGCCGACCGTGCACAGCCGCAGCATGGAAGAAGCCATCGCCAAGTGGGACATCACCCAGACCACTGACGAAGCGGTTCACCACTTCTTCAAGGCTGGTCCTGCCGGCATCCCGACCCAGACCGCGTTCAGCCAGTCGACCCGCTGGGAAACCCTGGATGACGACCGTGAAAACGGCTGCATCCGTAGCTTCGAACATGCCTACTCGCAAGAAGGTGGTTTGGCCGTGCTGTACGGCAACATCGCGCTGGACGGCTGCGTGGTGAAAACTGCCGGCGTCGATGAGTCGATCCATGTCTTCGAAGGCAACGCGAAAATCTTCGAAAGCCAGGACAGCGCCGTGCGCGGCATCCTCGCTGACGAAGTGAAGGCTGGCGACATCGTCATCATTCGCTACGAAGGCCCGAAAGGCGGCCCGGGCATGCAGGAAATGCTCTACCCGACCTCGTACCTGAAATCCAAAGGCCTGGGCAAAGCCTGTGCGCTGCTCACCGATGGTCGTTTCTCCGGCGGCACTTCGGGCCTGTCCATCGGCCACGCTTCGCCAGAGGCTGCGGCCGGCGGCGCGATCGGTCTGGTGCAGGACGGCGATAAAGTGCTGATCGACATCCCGAACCGTTCGATCAACCTGTTGGTCAGCGACGAAGAACTGGCTGCACGCCGGGTCGAGCAGGACAAGAAAGGCTGGAAACCGGTCGAGGTTCGTCCTCGCAAAGTGACCACCGCCCTCAAGGCCTACGCCCTGCTGGCGACCAGCGCCGACAAGGGTGCCGTGCGTAACAAGGCGATGCTCGACGGGCTGTAAGCGTCGAATCGCAGTAACGAAAAATGCCCCGCCAACGTGCGGGGCATTTTTTCGCCTGATCGAATCAATGGATGAACACGAGGGCCCCATCGCTGGCAAGCCAGCTCCCACAGGGATTTATGGTGTTCTCACCATTTGTGTTTCACCTTGGACACTGTGGGAGCTGGCTTGCCAGCGATTGGAGCGACTCGGTCTTACTGAATCTCTTCAGGCTTGACGATCACCCAGTTCTTGTCCGCCGTCACCGGCAACCCTTCTTTGGCCTGCGCCGCCGCGTGCTTGGCCATCATGCCGTTCAACTGGGTCATGTATTTGTCCTTGCGGTTGACCCACAAGTGAATGCCGCCCTTGGCCACGTCAACATCGTGGAACAGCATGTAACCGTCGCTGGTCGGGGTATCGCCACCCACCAGTACCGGTTTTTTCCATTCGTCGATGTAGGTAAGGATGGCCGCGTGCTTGCCGGCCATCCACGTTGCTGGCGTCCACAGGTATGGCGTCAGTTCGAGGCCAAGGTTGGCCTTCTCGTCATATTTGCCGGCGGTAATCTGCTTGCGCGCAGTGGTCAGCTCGCCGGTTTCGCGGTTCTTCAGCAACGTGGTCACGCCGATGACGTTCTGCGGTTTGACGTTGTAGCCATACTTCGGATCGGCCGCGACCATGCGCACCAGTTCTTCCGAGGCCGCAGTCATCACGTAGACCTCGATGCCGTTCTCCATCAGCTTGTTGTACAGCTCAACCTGGCCGGTGAAGATTTTCGGTGGTTGAACGTCGAGGTTCTTCACCACATCGCCTTCGTAATAAGTCGCCGGCACCGGCTTGCCCGAGGCCATCAACTCATCGACGTAGCCCTTAAGCTCCTTGAGGGTGAAGCCGGAGAACACCTGCGCCACCCACGGGTAGCAGACCATGTCGTCGACTTCGCAGAGGCGATAGTAGTAACTGAACAGGCTTTCCTTGTGGTCGGCGGTGTCCTTGAACGGCATCAGCTTCAGGGAGGGATCGAGCTTGTCGCGGGTGATCAGGCCCTTGTTTTCCATGAATGGCAGCAAGGACTCTTCGAGGTCGTAGCGGTAACTGGTGTTGTCCATGTCGAACACTGCGTAGTTACCCTTGTTGGCGTTGGCGGCGATCATCGCGTCCAGTGCCTTGGCCTGATCCGCCGGCCAGTGTTTGAGGTCGGTGGCGAAAGCCTGACCGGCCAGGCCCAAACCTACAGTCAGTGCGACAGCCAGAAATTTCGGTGCGAACTTCATCGATGCTTTCTCCCTGAGCTAAAGACATCGACGCTAACAAATATGTGTGACAGTCCTCGTCTGTCAGCGACCGCTCACGTCCCCATTGCGCCAAATGCATTGCCGAGAGCGACACGCGCTTATTCCAAAAACGACGGAAGACCTTCAATTTCGGTATTAAATCATTGCAAATCAAACTGTTAGGCTTGCCGGTTCGCAGCAGCCCCGGAAGGCTGTTGGCACAGTCTTACCTGGAGATCTCATGAATCTACCGTTGATTCTCAACCTGCTGGTGTTCCTCGCCCTGCTCTTCGGTCTGGCGCAAACCCGCCACACCACCTGGAGCCTGGCGAAAAAAGTCCTGCTCGCGCTGGGATTGGGTGTTGCGTTCGGTGTTGCGCTGCACACGATCTACGGTGCCGGCAACCCGGTGCTGAAAGCCTCGATCGGCTGGTTCGATCTGGTTGGCAACGGTTACGTGCAGTTGCTGCAAATGATCGTCATCCCGCTGGTGTTCGCCTCGATCCTCAGCGCCGTGGCGCGCCTGCACAACGCTTCGTCGTTGGGCAAGATCAGCTTCCTGACCATCGGCACGCTGCTGTTCACCACGGCGATTGCGGCGCTGATCGGTATCGGCCTGACCAATCTGTTCGGCCTCACCGCTGAAGGTCTGGTCGCCGGCACCCAGGAAATGGCCCGTCTGCAAACCATCCAGACCGACTACGCCGGCAAGGTTGCCGACCTGAATGTGCCGCAATTGCTGCTGTCGTTTATCCCGCAGAATCCGTTCGCCGACCTGGCGCGGGCCAAGCCGACCTCGATCATCAGCGTGGTGATCTTCGCTGCATTCCTGGGTGTTGCCGCGCTGCAACTGCTCAAGGACGACGTCGAGAAAGGTCAGAAAGTGATCAACGCCATCGACACCCTGCAAGCCTGGGTGATGCGTCTGGTGCGTCTGGTCATGAAGCTGACCCCGTACGGCGTGCTGGCGCTGATGACCAAAGTGGTCGCCGGTTCCAACCTGCAGGACATCATCAAGCTCGGCAGCTTCGTCGTGGTCTCGTACCTCGGTCTGGGCCTGATGTTCGTGGTTCACGGTTTGCTGGTGTCGGCGGCCGGGATCAACCCGCTGCGTTTCTTCCGCAAGATCTGGCCGGTGCTGACGTTCGCGTTCACCAGCCGTTCCAGCGCCGCCAGCATTCCGCTGAGCATTGAGGCGCAGACTCGCCGCCTGGGGATTCCACAATCCGTTGCAAGCTTTGCCGCTTCATTCGGTGCGACCATCGGCCAGAACGGTTGCGCGGGCCTGTACCCGGCGATGTTGGCGGTGATGGTTGCGCCAACGGTGGGCATCAACCCGCTGGATCCGCTGTGGATCGCGACGCTGGTGGCGATTGTGACCCTGAGTTCGGCCGGTGTGGCCGGCGTGGGTGGCGGTGCGACGTTCGCCGCGCTGATCGTGCTGCCGGCGATGGGCTTGCCGGTGTCACTGGTGGCGTTGCTGATTTCGGTTGAGCCGCTGATTGATATGGGTCGTACGGCGTTGAACGTGAGTGGTTCGATTACTGCTGGTGCGATTACCAGTCAGGTGATGCAGCAGACCGATAAAGAGTTGCTGGATGCCGATGAGCATGCGGAGCTTGCTCAGGCTTAAGGTCTTCTTGGCCTGATCTGGCCCTATCGCTGGCAAGCCAGCTCCCACAGTGTTCGAGGTGAAACACATATTGTGTGAACACCATCGATCCCTGTGGGAGCTGGCTTGCCAGCGATGCTTTTAAGCCTTTTCCCAGACTTCAAAGTTGTACGCCGGCTTATCGCCTTCCGCCGGATTCGGCACGTTCGACACCAGTTTCCACTGGTTCAAATCGAACTCCGGAAACCATGCATCGCCCTCCGGGCTCAGCGCCACACGGGTCAGATACAAGCGATCCGCATCGGCCAGCCCTTGCGCATACAACTGCGCCCCGCCAATCAGCATCAGCTCATCGACGCCCTGCTCTTTCGCCCACTCTTCGGCGCGAACCACGGCAGCCTCCAGCGACGGATAAACCTCCGCACCTTCGAACACCAGGTCTTGCTGACGGCTGACCACGATGTTCAAGCGTCCCGGCAGCGGACGACCGAGGGAATCCCAGGTCTTGCGACCCATGATGATCGGCTTGCCCAAGGTCGTCGCCTTGAAGTATTTGAAGTCCCCCGGCAGGTGCCAGGGCATGCTGTTGTCGACGCCGATCACACGGTTTTCACCGAGGGCTGCGATCAGGCTGAGGGGGAGTGATTTAGTCATGCCGGCGAGGATACCAGAGCCTCGCTTGACCCGATAAGCGCCACAGCGGTTATGCTCACGGCTCAATTGAGCGACGGGATGCCGCGTGACACAACTGACTCCACTGCAAAACCTCTGGTTGACCGAAACCGTGCGCCTGCGCGAAGAACACGCAGGTCCCCTGGATGATCTGGAAGCCAATCGCCTGGCCCGCGCGGCCGGCGGCGATCTGCCGAGCCGGATTCAGCGCCGTGCGCTGTGGCTGGCTGAGCGTGACGGGCTGACATCTGCACTCAAACACTGGCTGCAAGGCGCGCGTCTGGCGCTGATGTTGCTGATGATTTTCGCCGTATTGAGCGGTGCCGGGCTGGCCTTCGCCGCGCTGGGACAAACCCCGGTCAACGTGTTCTGGGCCTTGGGC
Organism: Pseudomonas sp. FW305-7; assembly: GCF_058786735.1. Lineage (NCBI taxonomy): Bacteria > Pseudomonadati > Pseudomonadota > Gammaproteobacteria > Pseudomonadales > Pseudomonadaceae > Pseudomonas > Pseudomonas sp. FW305-7. Next base: position 39,983 of record NZ_JBYSZA010000012.1, on the reverse strand, counting down.
AGCCTGCTCGGGCTGAATCTGATTCTGTTGCTGAGCTGGGCGCTGGGGCTGATTTTTGCCGGCGAACACGGTGCCACTTTGGGCCGCCTGTGGTTGTGGCTCAGCGAAAAGTTCGCCCGCGACGCCAAAGCCGCGCAACTGGCGCCAGCGCTGCTGCTGATGCTTCAGCGCCAGAAGCTCAATCGCTGGGCGCTGGGTGCATTGGTCAACGGCTTGTGGTTATTGGCGATGCTCAGCGCACTGATTCTGTTGCTGACGCTGATGGCGACCCGGCGCTACGGCTTTGTCTGGGAAACCACGATTCTCAGTGCCAACACCTTTATCCACGTCACTCAGGCACTCGGCTATCTGCCGTCGCTGCTCGGTTTCAATGTGCCGACCGTGGAGATGATCCGCGCCAGCGGCGACAGCGCACTCGACATCGAAAGCGCCCGCCAGGCCTGGGCGACATGGCTGGTTGGCGTGCTGGTGGTCTACGGCGTCGTCCCGCGGTTGTTGCTCGCGCTGTTTTGCCTGTGGCGCTGGAATGCCGGCAAAGCCGCACTGCGTCTGGACTTGAACCTGCCCGGCTACGCGCAACTGCGCGAACGCCTGATGCCCACCAGCGAACGCCTCGGCGTCAACGACCCGGAGCCTGCGCAGATGCATCGCGTCGAAAGCGGCGTGGGTGAACTCGCCAGCGAAGGCGCGCTGCTGGTCGCCATCGAACTCGATGAGCAACGCCCATGGCCGCCCGCCCTGCCGAAAAGCGTCAGCAACGCCGGCATCCTCGACAGCCGCGAATCGCGCAACAAACTCCTCGAACAACTGAGCCGCTTCCCCCCGGCACGTCTGGCCATCGCCTGTGATCCACGACGTTCGCCGGATCGCGGCAGCCTCGCCTTGATCGCCGAACTGGCACGCAGTGCGGGCGAAACCCGGGTCTGGCTGCTGCAAGCGCCACCCGGCGAAGCGCTGGACGCCGAGCGCCTCGGTGACTGGCACATTGCGCTGCAACAACTGGAGTTGCCCTTCGCCGATTGCGCACCGCTGAACTGGCTGGAGACGGGTCATGACTGATACCTGGAAAGCGCCGCTGAAACTCGCGGTGGTCGGCCACACCAACGTCGGCAAAACCTCACTGTTGCGTACGCTGACTCGTGATGTCGGCTTCGGCGAGGTCTCCCATCGCCCAAGCACCACCCGCCATGTCGAAGGCGCGCGGTTGTCGGTGGACGGCGAACCGTTGCTCGACCTCTACGACACGCCGGGGCTGGAAGACGCCATCGCCCTGCTGGATTTTCTCGAACGCCTGGAACGCCCCGGCGAACGCCTCGACGGCCCGGCGCGGCTGGCGCGGTTTCTCGACGGCAGCGAGGCGCGTCAGCGTTTCGAACAGGAAGCCAAGGTGCTGCGGCAACTGCTCGCCTCCGACGCCGGTTTGTATGTCATCGACGCCCGCGAGCCGGTGTTGGCCAAGTATCGCGATGAACTGGAAGTGCTCGCCAGTTGCGGTAAACCGCTGCTGCCGGTGCTGAATTTCGTCAGCAGCGCCAATCATCGCGAGCCGGATTGGCGTGAGGCGTTGGCGCGGCTCGGATTGCATGCATTGGTGCGTTTCGACAGCGTCGCGCCGCCGGAGGATGGCGAGCGGCGGCTGTACGAGAGTCTGGCGTTATTGCTGGAAACGGCGCGACCGCAACTGGAACGGTTGATCGCTGATCAGCAAGCCCAGCGCCTCGCCCGCCAGCAAAGTGCGGCGCGCCTGATCGCCGAATTGCTGATCGACTGCGCCGCGTGTCGACGCAGTGTGGTCAGTGAAGCCGAGCAGGAACAGCAAGCCATCAGCGAATTGCGCAAAGCCGTGCGTCAGCGCGAACAGAAATGCGTCGAAGCGCTGCTCAAGCTCTATGCGTTTCGCCCGCAGGATGCGGCGGCGAGTGATTTGCCTCTGCTGGATGGGCGTTGGGGCGATGACCTGTTCAATCCGGAAACCCTCAAGCAACTCGGTGTGCGGGTCGGTGGCGGCATCGCCGCAGGCGCGGCGGCGGGGGCTGGCGTCGATTTGCTGGTCGGCGGAATTACTCTCGGCGCAGCGGCGTTGGCTGGCGCGATTGCTGGCGGTGCGCTGCAAACGGCGCGCAGTTATGGCAGTCGCTTGCTCGGCAAGATCAAAGGCCAGCGGGAATTGACGGTGGATGACGGGGTGCTGCGGTTATTGGCGTTGCGCCAGCGGCAGTTGTTGCTGGCGCTGGATCAGCGTGGGCATGCGGCGATGGACGCGGTTCAGGTGGCGACGCCGCAGGACAAGACCTGGCGTGAGGGCAAGTTGCCCGAGGCGCTGAGCAAGGCGCGGGCGCATCCGCAATGGTCCTCGCTCAATCCGCAGGCGAAATTGAATCAGGCAGAGCGGCAGGAGCAGATTGAATCTTTGGCCAAAGAGCTCTAGCGCCTGACCTGGCCCCTTCGCTGGCAAGCCAGCTCCCACAGTGTCCGAGGTGGAACACATATTGTGTGAACACCATCGATCCCTGTGGGAGCTGGCTTGCCAGCGATAGCCGCACCTCGGTCTAACGCCTCAAGCAGCCAAAAGTCGCGCCGCTTTGTCCTTCAAAACCCCAAGATCCATCACCGGCACCGCCGTTTCCTTGGCCAGCTCATCCCACTGCCGCATCCGCAGACTGACCGCACACAGCGGATCGCGCTCAAACACATCCGCCTCAGCCCCCGTCATCACCCCGCCCTGATATTCCAGCGTCCGCCGACTCGCCTCACTCAAACGCTCGAAATACCCCGGCTCGCGTAAGGTCAGATACCGCTTGGCCTGCACGTGATATTCCACCAACCGTGCCAACCGCTCGCTGAAGCCGGCCTCACGCAAATAATCCGCGCCCAACCGTTCATGGCTGACCACCCCATAGCCGCCCATGCTCTGTGCACCTTCGGCACACAAATGGCCGATGTCGTGGAAGAACGCGGCGAGCACCACTTCATCATCAAAGCCTTCAGCCATCGCCAACTGCGCTGCCTGAGACATGTGCTCGATCTGTGATACCGGCTCACCGATGTAATCGCTGCTGCCGAAGCATTCATACAGCGCAAACACCCGGTCAACGACTTGCGCGTGATCTGCCATCAAACCTCCTCCAGCAACTGCGCCACGTTGCACTCGGCCATCGCCGGGCCGACGCTCATGCCGACGCCCGTGTGCATCAGCGCCACACTTAACCCCGGAGCCGGGCGCAAAAACGAAAACGGCCCAGGCCCCCGTGAACCATAGACGCCCTGCCAGCGCTCGACCACTTGCACCTTGCAGCCCAGCGTCTGCTCGGCCAGTTCGATCATCCAGTCGTCCACGTGCTCGGCATTGAATGGCGATGGATCGCTGCCGTAATGGTGCGAGTCGCCGATGATCAACTCGCCGTACGGCGTCGGGCTGATCAGCAGGTGGATACCGTTTTCATGCAGGTGCGGTTGCTCCCGAAGGATCTGCGCCTGCAGCGCCGCCGCTTCCGGCAGGTCGGCAAAGGCGCCGTAGTGCACGCAGCTCAGGCCGGTGAGCAAGGCGTGTTGCAGATTCAGCTCGATCTGCGGTTTTGCGCGGAGCATTTGCAGGCGGCAGATCTGCGGATCGAGCGTGGCAATCGGCTCGGCCAGCAAGGTCTGATAGTCGTGGCCGGAGCAGACAATGATCTGCTTGGCGCTGAAACGGCCGACAGTGCTTTGCAGGTGCCCCGGCTCGACATCGCGCACCAGTGTGGAGAAGTGGAATTCGACGCCGAGGTCGCGGCGCAGGTAGTCGATCAGCGCCGGAATCGCTTCGCGCGAGTACAACTGTTGATCGTCCATGCCGTGCAGAGCGGCGCGGTGATGGCTGAACTGGCCGTTGTACAAATCGCGCAGTGCCGCGCCGCGCAGTAGGTCGACGTTGTAACCGTGCTCGACGGCGCGACCGGCGCAGAAGGCTTCGAGCAGATGCTCTTCGGCTTCAGTGCGGGCGAACAGGTACGAGCCGTTGCGCTTGATTTGCAGGCCGGCGAGTTTTGCCCAGTCGCCCCAGATCTCGCGGCTGGCCTTGGCCAGTTCGAGCATTTGGCCTGGCGGCTGACCAGTGACCAGCGCCTGACCGAAGTTGCGCACCGAGGCGCCGAGGGGCGTGGCAGTGCGTTCGAAAACGGCGACTTTGAGGCCGCGTTTGGCGGCGGCGTAGGCGTGGGACAGGCCGAGAATGCCGGCGCCTACGATGAGCAGGTCTTTGTGGTGTGTCATTTAGAGATGCTCTGAATGCGAGACCGCTATCGCTGGCAAGCCAGCTCCCACAGTTGACCGAGTTGTCCAGACGGACGCGGTCCAGTGTGGGAGCTGGCTTGCCAGCGATGAGGCCCTGTCAGTCGAAAAAATCTTACTTGGCGGCGACTTTCTCGGACTTGCCGTCATAGCGCTTGCGCCACTCGGTGAGGATCTCGTCGCGATTCTTCGAGGCCCAGGCAAAGTCGTTCTTGATCAAACGCTGCTCGTAATCGGCCGGCAGTTCGGTCTGCGGCTTGGCGATGCCCGGTTGCGCGAGGACGGCGAAGTTCTCCTTGTACAGGTCCATCGCCTCGGCGCTGGCGGAGAAGTCCGCGAGTTTCTTCGCGGCTTCTTCATGCGGCGTGCCTTTGATCACGGCGGTCGCTTCGATCTCCCAGCCCAGGCCTTCCTTCGGCAGGATGATGTCCAGCGGCGCGCCCTGGCGCTTCAACTGTACGGCCGGGTATTCAAAGGAAATGCCGATAGGGAATTCCCCCGCCGCCGCCAGTTTGCAAGGCTTGGAACCGGAGTGAACGTACTGGCCGATGTTCTGGTGCAGGCCGTCCATGTAGGCCCAGCCCTGCTTCTCGCCGAAAGTTTGCAGCCAGGCGCTGACGTCGAGGAAACCGGTGCCGGACGACGCCGGGTTGGGCATGACGATCTTGCCTTTGTACTCAGGCTTGGTCAGATCCTGCCAGCTCACCGGTTTGCTCAGGCCCTGCTTTTCGGCTTCGACGGTGTTGAAGCAAATGGTTGCGGCCCAGACGTCCATGCCGACCCAGGCGGGCGGGTTGGCGGCGTCCCGGTAGTTCGCGCCGATCTTGCCCAGATCCTTCGGCGCGTAGCTTTGCAGCATGCCCTGCTGATCGAGGATCGCCAGGCTGGAAGCCGCGAGGCCCCACACCGCATCAGCCTGCGGACGGGCCTTTTCGGCCAGCAGTTTGGCGGTGATGATCCCGGTGGAATCGCGTACCCATTTGATTTCGACGTCCGGGTTGGCCTTCTCGAAAGCCTCTTTGTAGGACTTCAGTTGCTCGGCTTCGAGGGCGGTGTACACCGTCAACTCGGTTTTTGCCGCGAAGGCATTCAGGCTGAAAGTCGCGAGCACAGCAGCGGCCAGGGCCATAGGCTTGAACATGATCGTTTTCCTGTCTTTTGAGTTGAGGGGTCTGGAAAATCAGTGACCGGGCGCGGTTTGCCGCCAGGCCTGGGAACGGCGCAGCAAGCCGCGCGAAGCCCACGCCAGCAGCAAGGACACGCCCGCCGAGGTGAACAGAATCAGGGTCGACATCGCCGCCGCGCCGCCGACGTTGCCGGCATCGTCCATATTCAGCACCGCCACCGCTGCGAGGATGGTGTCGGGGCTGTAGAGGAAGATCGCCGCCGACACGGTGGTCATCGCCGAGACAAACAGGTAGCGCACGATGTCGAGCAGCGCCGGCAGGCAAATCGGCACGGTCACGCGCAGGTAGTGCCGATACAGCGGCGCCTTCAGCGAGAGCGCGGCGGCTTCGAACTCGGCATCGAGTTGGCGCAGCGCGGTGGTCGCGGTCATTTGTGCGGTGGTCAAATAGTGAGCAATGGTGCAGACGATCAGCAGCGTCATCGTCCCGTACAGCACGTGCAGCGGGTTGCCGGTGAGGTTGAAGAAGAAGACGTAACCCAAGCCGAGCACCAGCCCCGGCACCGCCATCGGGATGAAACTGAGCATGCGCAGAGTCAGGTTGAGGCCACGTTGTGTGCGGGTCTTTTCCATCAGATACGCGCCAGTGAAGATCAATACGCTGCCGATCAGCGCCGTGCCCAGCGCCATCTTTAAGCTGTTGCTGTAGGCCAGCCAGCCACCGCCGGCGGTTTCGTTGAACTGGTAGTGGTTGAGCGACAACGACAGGTTGTATGGCCAGAACTTCACCAGCGACGAGAACACTGCCATGCCGAATACCAGAATCAACGCGGCGCTGATCAACAAGACAATCGCTAGATAGCAGCCATCGCGCAATTTCGACGGTGCCGGTTTGAATACTTGGGCACGGCCGCTCATGGAGTCGCCGTGACGGCGGCGCAGCCAGGCATCGACACCAAAGCTGAACAGCGCGGGCAGCAACAGCACCATGCCGATCAACGCCCCGCGACCGAACTGCTGCTGACCGACCACGGCTTTGTAGGCTTCCAGCGCCAGCACTTGGTAGTCGCCACCCACCACCACCGGCACGCCGAAATCGGTGATGGTCAGGGTGAACACCAGACAGAACGCGGCGAACACCGCCTGACGCGTTGCCGGCCAAGTGATACTGCGAAATGCCTTGGCAGGGCTGGCGCCCATGCTCGATGCCGCATCAAACAACCGTGCATCCGCCAGCGACAGTGCCGAGAGCAAAATCATCAGCGCATGCGGAAAGGTGTAAATCACCTCGCCCAGCACAATGCCCCAGAACCCGTAGATGTTGTCCGAGAGCAGCCCGCGCAACATGCCCTGGTTGCCGAACAGATAGACCAGCGCAATACCCGGCAACATCGACGGCGCCATCAACGGCAGCAGGGAAATCCCGCGCCAGATGCCCTTGGCCGGAATCAGCGTGCGTTGCAAAGCGTAGGCAAACAGGTAGGCCAGCGGTACGACGATGGCCGCCACGCTGAGGGAAACTTTCAGGCTGTTACCGAGCAACCAGTGGAAATTCTCGCTGGTCACCAGCTCCTTGGCGGCGAGCCAGCCACCGCCCTGCCCGGCCTCGCTACTGAAGCCACGCCAGAAGATCGCCAGCAGCGGCAACAGCACCGCGACACCGAGCAAAAGCAGCAAGAGGACTTTGCCGCCGACTACAAAGATTCGGTCGCCAATCTCGGCTTTCGAGGACTGTCGCACCTGCTTGTGCGGTAGCGGCAGCGCGAGGTTGCTGTTCATCAGGCAAATACCTGCAGGCTGCGCGGCGGCAAGGCGACCATGATCTGCTGCGCGCCGAGGCGTGGCATGGCTTCCGGCGCCAGTTCAGCGAGCAGCGCGTGGCCCGGCAGTTGATCGAGTTCGAAGCTCATGCGGCAGCGATTGCCGAGGAAGGTGATCTCACGGACTTTGGCCGGGAACAGGTTTTCTTCATGCACCAGCGGATTGACGTTGATCGCTTCCGGGCGGCAGAACAGTCGCCCCGAGGCGCCGCTCACGCTGCCGTCGGCCAGACGCACATTCATTCCGCCAACCCGCGCGTGGCTGTCGCTGCTGCGCTGGAACGGCAGCCAGTTGCCCTGGCCGACAAACTCGGCCACGAACGGCGTGGCCGGGCGATTATAGATTTCCTGCGGGGTGGCGTACTGCTCGACGCGGCCGTTGTTCATCACGGCAATGCGGTCGGCCATCAGCATGGCTTCGTCCTGATTGTGGGTGACCATCAGGGTGGTGATACCGAGGTTGCGCTGCAGTTGGCGCAGCTCGGTGCACAGGTGCTCGCGGACGCGGGCGTCGAGGGCGGACATCGGTTCGTCGAGCAACAATAACGAAGGTGCTGGGGCCAGAGCGCGAGCCAGCGCGACGCGTTGCTGTTGGCCGCCGGACAATTGGCCGGGGTATTTTTTCTCACTGCCGGTGAGGCCGACCAGTTCCAGCATCTGCCCGACGCGACGGCGCACTTCGTCGCGACCGCTGCCGGCCAGGCCGTAGGCAATGTTCGCTTCGACGGTCAGATTGGGAAACAGCGCGTAGGACTGGAACAAAATCCCGTAGTCGCGGGCCTGCGGTGCGAGGTGCGAAACGTCGCGATCACCGAGATACAACTCGCCGCTGTCCTGCTTTTCCAGACCGGCGATGCAGCGCAGCAGCGTGGTTTTACCGCAACCCGAGGGGCCGAGCAGACAGACCAGCTCACCGGCCGCGACGTCGAGGGAGACGTTATCCAGCGCAGTAAAAGCGCCAAAGCGCTTCTGCACGCCGCGCACTTTCATCGGCGCACCGGGGTTGGTCAGGGCAGTTGCGATTGCAGGATTCATGGGACAGACCTCATCAAGCAGATGGGGCCAATCCTAGAGTTGTAATGCGTCGGTCATGTGGCAGTAAGGCAAAAACGGCCGATAGCGGTATTCGGGGATTTTGGTTCACCAGAGATCGTTCCCACGCTCTGCGTGGGAATGCCTCATCGGACGCTCCGCGTTCGGCTGTTGGGACGCAGAGCGTCCCGGGCTGCGTTCCCACGCGGAGCGTGGGAACGATCATTACGCCGGGGACATCTCTTGGGCCAAGCCGAGAAACGCCGCCGGCAACCGCGCGCCCTTGCGCTCCTTGAGGCAATACAGGTACTCCGGAATCTGCGGCGCATTCTCGATCGTCAGCACGCGCAACTGCGGGTCATGCGGCACTTCCTGCCGGGCAATGATGCTGATGCCAATATTGCGCAGCACCGCCTCACGAATCGATTCACGGCTGCCGATCTCCAGCAACGGCCCAAAACTCACGCCCGCGCTGGCCAGTAACTCTTCAGTCAATCGCCGCGTGGTCGAGCCGGTCTCACGCATCAGCAAGGTATGCCCGGCCAGTGCGCTCAATGCCACATGCTCCTGCGTCGCCAGCGGATGATTGCGATGCACCGCCAGCACCAGCGGATCTGTGCCCAGCACCCGACGAATCAGACGCGCATCCTCGAGCAATTGCGACGAAGCAGCCACATCCACCCGATAATCCTCCAGCGCTTCCAGCACTTGCTGCGAGTTGCCGATTTCCACCGACACTTCCACCTGCGGCAGGCGCTCGCGGAAGGTCTTCACCAGATCAAGAATGTAATACGGCGCGGTGGCGGCGATGCGTAGCGTGCCTTGCACCTGACCGCTGTTGCGCAGGAAGAACTCGATATCGGCCTCCTGCTGCAACAGCGCCTTGACCATCGGCAGCAACCGCGCGCCTTCGTCGCTGACACTCAAGCGTCGACCGCCACGGTAGAACAGTTCCACCGAATACTGACTTTCCAGATTGCGGATCTGCGTGGTCACGGTCGGTTGGCTGAGGCCGAGCTTTTTCGCCGCCAGGGTGATGCTGCCCAGGCGGGCCACCATGTAAAACGCCTTTAGCTCGGCACTCAGCACAACCATCCCTCATCGTTTACTTGCGCAGCAGGCGCAAACCGTTGAACACCACCAACAGGCTCACGCCCATGTCGGCGAACACAGCCATCCACATGGTGGCGAGTCCGGCGAAGGTTACCCCAAGAAAGATAGCTTTGATCACCAGTGCCAATGCGATGTTCTGTTTCAGGATGCTTGCGGTGTTGCGCGACAGGCTGATGAACGCCGGGATCTTGCGCAGATCGTCGTCCATCAGGGCGACATCGGCGGTTTCGATCGCAGTGTCGGTGCCCGCTGCGGCCATGGCAAAACCGATCTCGGCGCGGGCCAGTGCCGGGGCGTCGTTGATGCCGTCGCCGACCATGCCGACGCGATGACCCTGTGCATAAAGCGCTTCGATGGCTTGCAGCTTGTCGGTCGGCAGCAAGTCGCCCTTGGCCTGATCGATGCCGACCTGCGCCGCGATGGCCTGCGCGGTATGCACGTTGTCGCCGGTGAGCATCAGGGTTTTCACACCCAGTGCGTGCAACTGGCGGATCGCTTCGCGGCTGGTTTCCTTGACCGTGTCGGCCACAGCAAACAGCGCCAACGGGCCGGAGCTGTCGAGCAGCAGCACCACCGACTTGCCCTGCTTCTCCAGCGCGAACAGCTTTTCTTCCAGTTGCGGCGAGCACAGACCCAGCTCTTCCACCAGACGGTGGTTGCCCAAGTGGTAGGTCTGACCGCCAATTTCACCTTTGACACCACGCCCGGCCAGCGCTTCGAAGTTATCCACACTCAGCACCGCGAAGTTTTTATCCACAGCCGCATTGGCGATAGCCATCGACACCGGGTGATCGGAACGCCCGGCCAACGCAGCAGCAATTGCCGGTGCCGTAGCATCGGCAGTCGGATCGAGTGACAGGTAATCGGTCTGCACCGGTTTGCCGTGGGTGATCGTCCCGGTTTTATCCAGCGCCAGATAGTCGAGCTTGAAACCGCCCTCCAGGTACACACCGCCCTTGACCAGAATGCCTTTGCGCGCCGCCGCCGCGAGGCCGCTGACGATGGTCACCGGGGTGGAAATCACCAGCGCACACGGGCAAGCCACCACCAGCAGCACCAGCGCGCGGTAGATCCAGTCGAACCACACCGCGCCCATGAACAACGGCGGAATGATCGCCATGGCCAGCGCCAGGACGAACACCACCGGGGTGTAGATTTTCGAGAATTGATCGACGAAGCGTTGGGTCGGGGCGCGCGCGCCTTGAGCCTGTTCGACGGCGTGGATGATCCGCGCCAGGGTCGAATTGTTCGCCGCCGCAGTCACGGAGTATTCCAGCGAACCGGCCTGGTTAATGGTGCCGGCGAAGACTTTATCGCCGACGGTTTTCTCCACCGGCAGGCTTTCACCGGTAATCGGCGCCTGGTCGATGGTCGAGCTGCCGCTGACCACTTCGCCATCCAGCGCAATGCGCTCACCGGGTTTTACCCGCACAATGGCACCCAGTTCGACGATTTTCACATCCTGCTCAAGCCAAACACCGTCAGCCTGCTGCACGGTCGCCTGCTCGGGCGTCATCTGCATCAGGCCACCGATTGCATTGCGCGCACGGTCCAGCGAGCGCGCTTCGATCAACTCGGCCACGGTGAACAGGAACATCACCATCGCCGCTTCCGGCCACTGACCGATGAGGATGGCACCGGTCACCGCGATGCTCATCAGCGCATTGATGTTGAGATTAAGGTTCTTCAGGGCGATCCAGCCCTTTTTATAGGTGGTCAGGCCACCGCTGAGGATCGACACCAGCGCAATGATCGCCACCACCCAGGTCGGCGCGGCGTTGGTGAAGTGGATGACTTCGGCAGCCAGTGCACCGACACCGGACAGTGCCAGTGGCCACCAGTGTTTTTTCACTGCCGCAGGTGCCGGCGCTTCGACGCCCGCTTCCAACGGCTCGGCGTGCATGCCGAGGGATTTGATCGCCTCGGTGATGGGCTCGGTGCCCGGCAGCGTGTGAGTCACGCCGAGCACACGGTTGATCAGGTTGAATTCCAACTGCTCAACGCCGGCCAGTTTGCCGAGCTTGTTCTGGATCAGCGTCTGCTCGGTCGGACAGTCCATCGCCTCGATGCGGAAACTGCTCAACCGCGCATCGGCGCTGGTCTTTTCGCTCAGTTGCACCAGCGCAGGCGCGGCGGCTTCCGACGAGCAGCAGGAGTCCTCGTGCGCATGAACCGGTGCCGGTGCTGCGACTTTCGACCCGCAGCAAGCATCGCCGCCATGGGAATGCTTATGCACAGGCTGCAATTTATGACTGTGAACGTGCCCGTCGCCGGGCTTGTGGGTGTGCTGGGAATCGCTCATTGGTCGCGTCCATGAAGGTGCCTGTTGCCAAGTAAAGACCCTGTAGCCACTATAGGGTCAAGCACCCTTTTGGAGATTGCCGTCATGAAGATCGGAGAACTGGCCAAACTCACCGACTGCGCCGTGGAAACCATCCGCTATTACGAGCGCGAAAACCTCCTGCCGGAACCGGCCCGCAGCGACGGCAACTACCGCGTCTACACCCAGGCCCACGCCGAACGCCTGACCTTCATCCGCAACTGCCGCACCCTCGACATGACGCTCGAAGAGATCCGTAGCCTGCTAGCCATGCGTGACAGCCCGCAGGATCAGTGTGAGAGCGTTAATACCCTGATCGACGAGCATATCCAGCATGTGAAAGCGCGGATTGATGGGTTGCTAGCGTTGCAGACACAACTGCTCGACCTGCGCCAACGCTGTGGCGAAGGGCCGGGGGCGGAGCAATGCGGGATTTTGCAGCGGCTGGAAGTGAGTGGCGGGGTTGTTGCGACGGAAATCGAACACTCCCACGTGGGCCGCAGCCACGGCCATTAAGAACACCGAGTATCCCTGTGGGAGCTGGCTTGCCAGCGATAGCGGTTTTACAGACACATCAATGTTGAATGTGCCGCCGTCATCGCTGGCAAGCCAGCTCCCACAGGTTTATTGGCAAGCCTTCAGACCGCCATCGGCGCTGTCATCGGCGCATGGTGCTCGTAGCCTTCCAGCGAGAAATCGCTCGGCTCAACCAGCTCCAGCCACTCCGGCTGATACACACCCGTCTTGGCAAACTCCGGTACGCGGTCGGAGATTTTCAGCTTCGGCATGGCGAACGGCTCGCGCTTGAGCTGTTCGTTGAGCATGTCGAGGTGGTTCTCGTAGACGTGCGCATCACCGATGAAATAGGTGAACCAGCGCGGCGTGTAGCCGGTCAGGCGACCGATCAGGCTCAGCAGCGCGGCGCCTTCGGTGAGGTTGAACGGCGTGCCCAGGCCCAGGTCGTTGGAACGGATGTAGAGGGTCAGGGAAATCTCTTTTGTCTCGACATTCGGGTGGAACTGGTACAGCAGGTGGCACGGCGGCAGGGCCATTTCATCCAGCTGGGCGCAGTTCCAGCCGTGGAACAGAATGCGGCGGCTGCCCGGGTCCTTGATGATCGTGTCGACGCACTGGCGCACCTGGTCGATGGCTTTGTACAGCACCACGTAGGCCTGGCCGTCTTCTTCGCCTTGGGCAATCTGCTTGTAGCCGTTGTTCAAGGTTTGTTCGATGGCGGCCGTGTTGCTCAGCGGGATCTGCTTGTACGCCGGCCATTTGCGCCATTGCACGCCGTAGATCTCGCCGAGGTCGTCGTCGCCCTGACGGAACGGGTTGGCCAGCCATTGTGCGTTTTCGTTGGCGTTCTGGTCCCATACCTTGCAGCCCAGTGCACGGAATTCAGCGGCATTGTTGACGCCACGCAGAAAGCCGCACATCTCGCCGATGGCCGATTTGAAGGCCATCTTGCGGGTGGTGATCGCCGGGAAACCTTCCTGCAGATCGAAACGCAGCATCGCCCCCGGGAAACTGATGGTGTTGATGCCGGTGCGGTTGGCCTGTTTGGTGCCGTTCTGAATGACGTGCGAGACCAGTTCGAGATATTGCTTCATGAGTTACCTGTGTCCTTGGAGCCCCGGCGTCGCGCGCCGGGGTTCGTAGTTTAAGCCGTCGGTGCGAGCGGTGCTGCCGGCGCGCGACGATAGGCCAGCCAGATCAGGAACAGCCCGCCGATGATCATCGGCACGCAGAGCACCTGGCCCATGGTCAGCCAGTTCCAGGCCAGATAGCCCAGTTGCGCATCCGGGACGCGGACGAACTCGACGATGAAACGGAAGATGCCGTAAAAAAGCGCGAACATGCCGGAAACGGCCATGGTTGGGCGCGGTTTACGCGAGAAAATCCACAGGATCAGGAACAGCGCCACGCCTTCGAGGGCGAACTGATACAGCTGCGAGGGGTGACGCGGCAGTTGCGCAGGATCGCTGAACGGCGGGAAGACCATGGCCCACGGCACGTCGGTGGCCTTGCCCCACAACTCGGCGTTGATGAAGTTGCCGATACGCCCGGCACCCAGACCGATCGGCACCATAGGCGCGACGAAGTCCATCAACTGGAAGAACGACTTGCCGTTACGCTTGCCGAACCAAAGGGCCGCGAGCATCACCCCGATAAAGCCGCCGTGGAACGACATGCCGCCCTTCCACACTTCGAAAATCAGCGTCGGGTTGGCCAGGTAAGCGCTCAGGTCGTAGAACAGCACATAGCCCAGACGCCCGCCGACAATCACGCCCATCGACAGCCAGAAGATCAGATCGGAGAGCTTCTCCTTGGACCAGGTCGGGTCGAAGCGGTTGAGCCGGCGCGACGCCAGCAGCCACGCACCGCCGATGCCGATCAGGTACATCAGACCGTACCAGTGGATTTTCAGCGGACCGATGGCCAGGGCCACCGGGTCGATCTGCGGGTAAGGCAGCATTGCGACTCCTCGTTAGAGTTGAAACCAAAATTCCCGGGCGACGCTGCCACCTCAGGATTAAGTCAGGATTGCGGCGCGGTTAAAGCAGAAAGCTCAAACCCACGCTGAACAGCAAAGCGGCGAACAGCCGTTTCAGCAAGCGCGGCGACAATCGATGTGCCAAACGCGCGCCGATGCGGGCGAAGACCATGCTGGTCAGGGCGATGCCCAACAACGCCGGCAAATAAACAAAACCGAGACTATGGGCTGGCAGCAACGGATCATGCCAGCCCAGAATCATGAAACTTAATGCACTGACCAGAGCGATCGGCAGGCCACAGGCTGATGAAGTCGCCACGGCTTGCTGCATCGGCACACTGCGCCAGGTCAAAAACGGCACGGTCAGGGAACCGCCACCGACGCCAAATATCGCCGAGGCCCAACCAATCACACTGCCGGCCACGGTCAGACCGAGTTTGCCCGGCACGGTTCGGCTGGCCTTGGGTTTGATATCCAGCGCCAGTTGCACGGAAATCACCAGGGCGAACACACCGATGATTTTTTGCAGGTTTGGCCCCGAGATCGCTTCAGCGGTCAGCGCACCGAAACCGGCACCGAGCAAAATGCCCACCGCCATCCACATGAAGATCGGCCAGCGCACCGCACCACGCCGATGATGTTCACGCACAGCGTTGACCGAGGTGAAAATGATCGTTGCCAGCGACGTACCCACCGCCAGATGCGTCAGGATCGACTGGTCAAAGCCTTGCAGGGTGAAACTGAACACCAGCACCGGGACAATGATGATCCCGCCACCCACTCCGAACAGCCCGGCCAGTACGCCCGCACAGGCGCCCAGCGCCAGATAGAGCAGAAATTCCATGACCGTCTCCCAAGGCGCATCGCCAAAACCGGAGCGGCATGGTAACGGATGCATGGCCTCCTGCTCCACTTGCGATGGATGCACGGACGCTGGATGCGTAGAGTGAGCAAAAAACACACAAGGACCACCTTATGTGCCTAATTGTTTTCGCCTGGCGCCCGGGCCATGCCCAGCCGCTGATCGTCGCGGCCAACCGTGACGAATTCTATGCCCGGCCAAGCCTGCCGCTGGCGCAATGGCCGGAGGCGCCGCAGGTGCATGCCGGGCGTGATCTGGAGGCTGGCGGGACCTGGCTGGGGATTGGCGCCAGTGGCCGCTTTGCCGCACTGACCAATATTCGCGATCCGCATCAGCCGCCGGCCCGCAAGTCACGGGGCGAGTTGGTGGCGCGGTTTCTGAGGGGTGATGCGTCGATTGATGATTATTTGAACGATGTGGTCGGACGTGCGCCGGAATATGCCGGGTTCAATCTGCTGCTCGGCAACAGCCATGAGCTGTGGCACTTCAATGCGCGGATGTCCGAGCCGGTGATGCTGGAGCCCGGTGTTTACGGTCTGTCGAATGCCGGGCTGGATACGCCGTGGCCGAAGTTGCTCAAGGCCAAGGCAGCGTTGAGCGCGGTGCTGGAGGATCCGCAGCCTGGGCGGTTGCTGGAGCTGCTGGGCGATGCGCAGACCGCGCCGTTTGCCGAGTTGCCGGATACCGGGGTGGGTCTGGCGACGGAGTCATTGTTGTCGAGTGTGTTTATTGCCAGCCAGAGTTACGGGACGCGGGCGAGTACGGCGCTGATTGTGCAGGCGGACGGGACGCGGCGGATGGTAGAGCGGAGTTTCGGGCCGTATGGCGGGCATCTGGGTGAGGTAGAGGTTTTGGTTTAGCGTTGCAGGGTAGGCCGCCATCGCTGGCAAGCCAGCTCCCACAGGTTTTTCGGGTGTTCACACGTTCGGTGAACGGTGAAGATCCTTGTGGGAGCTGGCTTGCCAGCGATGGGGCCAGCAGCCTTTTAGAGAGCTTTGTTGACCGCCGGCGGATTGATCTTCGACAACCCAAGATTCTTCAGCGCCAGTTGCAACGAGCTGTGGATAACTTGCGGGTTATCGATTGTCATCAGCTCCGCCAACAAATCCTTGGCTTTGCTCAGATTGACCTGACGCAACATCCACTTCACCTTCGGCAAGTTGGTGGCGTTCATCGACAGGCTGTCGAAGCCCATCGCCATCAACAGCACTGCCGCCGCCGGATCACCGGCCATCTCGCCGCAGATACTCACCGGTTTGCCTTCGGCATGGGCATCACGCACCACGGTTTGCAGGGCTTGCAGCACCGCCGGGTGCAGGTAGTCGTAGAGGTCGGCCACACGCGGGTTGTTGCGGTCGACTGCCAGCAAATACTGGGTCAAGTCGTTGGAACCGACGGACAGGAAGTCGACCATCCGCGCCAGTTCCTTGGTCTGGTACACGGCCGCCGGAATCTCGATCATCACGCCAATCGGCGGCATCGGCACGTCGGTGCCTTCGTCGCGCACTTCACCCCAGGCCCGGTGAATCAGGTGCAAGGCTTCTTCGAGTTCATGAGTGCCGGAGATCATCGGCAGCAGAATCCGCAGGTTGTTCAGGCCTTCGCTGGCCTTGAGCATTGCGCGGGTCTGCACCAGGAAGATTTCCGGGTGGTCGAGGGTGACGCGAATGCCGCGCCAGCCGAGGAACGGGTTGTCTTCCTTGATCGGGAAGTACGACAGCGACTTGTCACCACCGATGTCGAGGCTACGCATGGTTACCGGTTGCGGGTGGAACGCGGCGAGCTGTTCACGATAGATCGCCAGTTGTTCCTTCTCGCTCGGGAAGCGCTGGTTGATCATGAATGGCACTTCGGTGCGGTACAGGCCGACACCTTCCGCGCCACGCTTCTGCGCCCGCGCCACATCGGCCAGCAAACCGGTGTTGACCCACAGCGGCATGCGGTGGCCATCGAGGGTCACGCACGGCAGGTCGCGCAGGGTGTCGAGGCCCAACGCCAGTTGTTTCTCTTCTTCGACGACTTCGGCGAACTGCTTGCGCAGCACTTCGCTCGGGTTGGTGTAGACCTCGCCGCGCGTACCGTCGACGATCATTTCGATGCCGTCGACCTTGGCGTACGGCAGGTCAACCAGCCCCATCACCGTCGGAATGCCCATGGCCCGGGCGAGGATCGCGACGTGGGAGTTACCCGAACCAAGTACCGACACCAGACCGACCAGCGTGCCTTCCGGCACCTCGCCGAGCATTGCCGGCGTCAGCTCTTCGCTGACCAGAATGGTTTTTTCCGGGTAGACCAGGTTCTGCTGACGTTCTTCCTGCAAGTAAGCGAGCAGGCGGCGGCCGAGATCCTTGACGTCCGAGGCGCGCTCACGCAGGTAGGCGTCGTCCATCAATTCGAAACGGTTGACGTGTTCGGTGACCACCTGACGCAGCGCGCCCTGCGCCCACTGGCCAGTCTTGATCACAGTGGTGATTTCGCTGCCCAGCGAGGCATCGTCGAGCATCATCAGGTAGACGTCGAACAGCGCTCGCTCTTCCGGGCGCAACTGGGTCGCAAGCTTGGCGGACAAGGCACGCATGTCGGCGCGCACGCCTTCGATGGCGGTCTTGAACAGCGCCAGCTCAGCGTCGATGTCGGTGATGGTCTTGTCCGGCACCACGTCCAGATCAGCGGGCGGCAGCATGACAACTGCAGTACCGACCGCCGCACCCGGCGAACCCGGCACGCCGACGAACTTGGCTTCCTGGATACCCTTGCCCTGACGGCCCAGGCCACGGATCGAACCGGTGGCCTCGGCATGGGCGATAACGCCGGCAAGCTGCGCGCTCATGGTCACGAGGAAGGCTTCTTCACCTTCATCGAACTGGCGACGTTCTTTTTGCTGGATGACCAACACGCCGACGACGCGGCGGTGGTGAATGATCGGTGCACCGAGGAACGAGGCGTAACGCTCCTCGCCGGTTTCGGCGAAGTAGCGATAGCGCGGGTGATCCGCGGCGTTTTCGAGGTTCAGGGGTTCTTCACGCGTGCCGACCAGACCGACCAGACCTTCGTTGGGTGCCATGCTGACCTTGCCGATCGAGCGCTTGTTCAAGCCCTCGGTGGCCATCAGGACGAAGCGATTGGTCTCGGGATCAAGCAGGTAGACCGAGCAGACCTGGCTGCCCATGGCCTCTTTGACGCGCAACACAATAATCCCCAACGCCGCCTTGAGATCCTTGGCGGAGTTAACTTCCTGGACGATCTTGCGCAGCGTATTGAGCATGGCTCGGGGTCGAACTCCGTCGTCAGTCGCGCGCTAAAAGGCGCGGGGCAAGCTCTTTGAGGGCGCGGCGATACACCTCGCGCTTGAATGTCACCACCTGGCCCAACGGATACCAATAGCTGACCCAGCGCCAGCCATCGAACTCCGGTTTACCGGTCAAATCCATCCGCACCCGCTGCTCGTTGGAGATCAGGCGCAGGAGAAACCATTTCTGTTTCTGGCCGATGCACAGCGGTTGGCTGTGGGTACGCACCAGACGTTGCGGCAAACGATAGCGCAACCAGCCCCGAGTACAGGCGAGTATTTCAACATCTTCACGTTCCAGGCCAACTTCTTCGTTCAGCTCGCGGTACAAGGCGTCCTCCGGCGTCTCCTCGGGGTTGATTCCCCCCTGTGGAAACTGCCAGGCATCTTGATTGATACGGCGAGCCCATAGCACCTGGCCGGCGTCATTCGTCAGAATGATCCCGACATTGGGACGGAAACCATCGGGGTCGATCACGGCAACAACCTCGCAAACGCATGTCGCCGCATTGTTCCACAAAGCTTGATAAGGCGGCAACGAAGGTTCCTACCTTATGTGCACTCTTGTGAAAAGACCGTATTCTTGTCGCCTTTTTACTGACTTTTCAGCGGGTAACTGCAATGCGCCTGGCTCTATTCGATTTGGACAACACCCTTCTGGGCGGCGACAGCGATCACGCCTGGGGCGACTATCTGTGTGAACGCGGCTTCCTCGACCCGATCGCCTACAAGGCGCGCAACGACGAGTTCTATCAGGATTACCTGGCCGGCAAACTGGATAACGCAGCCTACCTGAACTTCTGCCTGGAGATCCTCGGCCGAACCGAAATGGCCGTGCTCGAGCAGTGGCATAACGATTACATGCGTGACTGCATCGAGCCAATCGTGCTGCCCAAGGCACTGGAACTGCTGAAAAAGCACCGCGATGCCGGCGACAAACTGGTGATCATCACGGCGACCAACCGCTTCGTCACCGCGCCGATTGCCGTTCGTTTGGGCGTCGAAACCCTGATCGCCACCGAGTGCGAGATGGTTGATGGCCGCTACAGCGGGCGCAGCACCGACATTCCATGCTTCCGTGAGGGCAAGGTGACGCGCCTGAATCGCTGGCTGGAGGAGACCGGCTATTCGCTCGACGACAGCTATTTCTATAGCGATTCGATGAATGATTTGCCGCTGCTGGAGCAAGTGACGAACCCGGTGGCTGTCGACCCGGACCCGAATCTGCGCGCCGAAGCCGAGAAACGTGGCTGGCCGGTAATCAGCCTGCGCGACTGATATCCGCTTGCCCACAGCGTTTTGCACATCGCTGTGGGCATCGCTTCACGCGGGTTTTGCCACCATCAGGTAGAAAATCGCCATAAACGCCAGAAATGCCGGCCACCCCAAGGCAAACCACCAGCGCATGTAGGTCGAGGCCTTTACAGGCATCGGCGTCCCTTGCAGCAGTGCCTGATCGGCCATCCTGTGCACGCGAATCTGCAACCAGACCACCGGCAACCAGCAAATTCCGGCCAGGATATACAGGCCAATGCTCCACATCAGCCAGGTCTGCTGCAGCGGCCAACCGGCCATGTGCATCAAGCCCAGGCCACTCAACGGCTGAAACACCGCTGTCGTGGTGGTGAAAGCCCAATCGGCAAACACCAGATGCTTGAAGGTCACGGCGATCACTTCGACCTTGCCGGAACGCCATGCCCTGAGCGCGTAATAAGCCGAGCCGGCACCCAGCCCGAAGAGAATCGTCGACGACAGAATATGCAGGGTTTTCAGCAGCAGATAAGCGCTCATCGGCGAGGTTCAGTCCAGAGAAGCCATAAAGTAGCCACCATCAGCACCAGATTTTTGCCGACGGCCGCGTAAGGATCAAACCAGTAGTGGGGCAACACCAGGGTTATGTAAACGGTGTAGGCGAGCATCAACCCCAATTGCAGGCGAAACGCTTGCCGGCGCCAACGGTTGAACAGCATGGCGACACCCAATACACCGTCGAAGATGGCCCCACCGATCACCGCAAACTGCGCCCAGGCGCCATGCACGCCGGTTTCGGCCATGATCCGCAGGCTCCATTGGTAGCCAGGGCCCAGACACACCGCAGCAGTGCCCAGCCAGATCAGCGCCATTGCCACCAGCATCAACGGGCGCAATGCGCGTTGGATACTTTGGGCAACGATCGGCCAATCTTGCAGTCGAGTGTGTAGCGGAGCGGCTCGATAGCCGCAAATCGACGTCAGCACCTCGGGATCAGCGAGATTGTCGCGCTGCGCCAGCTTCACGCTTTGCCGATTCAATGCACGCCAGCCGAAACGCTCTCCCAGCCAACTGCCGGTGCGCAGCAATAGTTGCGGAACCTGCACATAACGTCCCGGCATCCAACCTTGCGCCCGGCGCAAACAATCGATGACCTGAGCCAGCGTCATCGGCTCCGGCCCGACACACGGCAACACCAGCGACCGCGCGGGCCATTGCCGCAACAGGGCCAGCACCGCACCCACCACGTCATCGATATGGACGGGTTGTGATCGAGCCTTGAGATCCAACAGGGGAATCAATGGCCATGGCGAAAGCCCCGCGAGCCAGAGACTGCTTGTCCCGCCAGCGCCGAGCACCAGCGAAGGGCGCAGCACCACCGCGACGGTGTCCAGCTTCAGCAGGTAGTCGTCAGCCTGGCCTTTGCTCGCCAGAAACGGCACATCGGATTGTGCCGCCGCACCCAGCGCTGAAATCTGCAGAACCCGCACGCCTTTGCGGGCGGCCAGATCGAACAATGCCCGGGCACCGCGATCCTGAATCAGGCTCAACGCCTGCTCATCCACGCTCAACAGGCCGGCGGCATTGATCAGCAAGTCGATATCGTCAGGCAAAGCAAAATGTGTGGGATCAACCGCCAACACAGCGAGGTCGAGCTGACGCCATTCGACACCTGGCCATACCGACACTTGCGGTTCGCGGCTGGTGGCGATGACGCAATGGCCCGCAGCGCACAGCGCACGCAGGAGGTGGCGGCCGACAAAACCGGTGCCGCCCACCAGCAGAATTTTCATCACAATCCTTGTCGCTTAAACCGGTTTTGCGCCCATCAATCCGGCAATCGCGAGAAACCCGACGGCGCTGACAATGGCCAGAATCAGGGTGAATTTCCAGTTACCGGCCTGACCGACCCGCACGCGGTTGAGGCGCGCCAGCAACCACAAGGTGCCGAGAGTCGCCACGGTGTAGATCACGCCAGAAAACAGAATCCAGGTCTGGCCCAGCGGCCAGCCCACCAGGTGCACCAGCCACCAGCCGCTGAAGGGCATGCTGAACATGCACAGCAGCATCAGGCACCAGACGAAAATCCACGGGCGACGCAACGTGCTGGCCGCCCCTTCGCTGCGCTTGCGCCAGGTCAGATAGCCAAGACCGACACCACAGACCAGCAATACGGCTGTCGCGGCGACATGCAGGATTTTCAGAGTGGTCAGGGTTTCCATACTTTGTCTTCCTTGGGACGTGCCCTTCAGCGTAGCCGTTTAGCCAAGAAACAACTGATAGGCCGGGTTCTCGCTCTCATCCCAATACGGGTAGCCGATTTCTTCCAGCGCCGCCGGTACCAGATGACGCTCGTCATGCGGCACTTGCAGACCAGCGACCACCCGGCCATCCGCCGCTCCATGGTTGCGGTAATGGAACATCGAGATATTCCAGCGCCCGCCAAGCTTGTTGAGGAAGTTGAACAGCGCGCCCGGACGCTCCGGGAACTCGAAGCGAAACACCACCTCATCGACCACCTGCGCCGCGCGTCCGCCGACCATGTGGCGGATGTGCAACTTGGCCAGTTCGTTGTCGGTCAGGTCGAGGACCGGGAAACCCTGCTCGGTCAGGCTCGCCAGCAGTGCACTGCGCGGATCGTTTTCCGGATGGGTCTGCACGCCGACGAAGATGTGCGCTTCGCTGCCGGTGTTGTAGCGGTAGTTGAATTCGGTGATCTGACGCTTGCCGATGGCCTCGCAGAACGCCTTGAAGCTGCCGGCCTTCTCGGGGATGGTCACGGCGATGATCGCTTCGCGGCCTTCACCCAGTTCGGCGCGCTCGGCGACGTGGCGCAAACGATCGAAGTTGACGTTGGCCCCGGAGTCGATGGCCACGAAGGTCTGGCCGCTGACACCGCGCTGCTCGACGTATTTCTTGATCCCGGCCACGCCCAAAGCGCCGGCAGGTTCGGTGATCGAGCGGGTATCGTCGTAGATATCCTTGATTGCCGCGCAGATCTCGTCAGTGCTGACGGTGATCACTTCATCGACGTAATCCTTGCAGATGTCGAAGGTGTGCTGACCGATCTGCGCCACGGCGACGCCGTCGGCGAAGATGCCCACGGTCGGCAGTACCACGCGCTCGCCCGCCGCCATCGCAGCTTGCAGGCAATTGGAGTCGTCCGGTTCGACGCCGATGACCTTGATGTCCGGCCGCAGGTATTTCACGTACGCAGCGATGCCGGCGATCAGCCCGCCGCCACCGACCGGGACGAAAATCGCATCCAGTGGCTGTGGGTGCTGACGCAGAATCTCCATCGCCACGGTGCCCTGCCCGGCAATGGTGTGCGGATCGTCGTACGGGTGAATGTAAACGTAACCTTTTTCATCGACCAGTTTCAGCGAGTAGGCCAAAGCTTCCGGGAACGAGTCGCCGTGCAGCACCACTTTGCCGCCGCGCGAACGCACGCCTTCGACTTTGATCTCGGGGGTGGTCTTGGGCATGACGATGGTGGCTTTTACGCCCAGCACTTTCGCCGCCAAGGCCAGACCCTGCGCATGGTTGCCCGCCGACGCGGTGACCACGCCACGGGCGCGCTCTTCTTCAGTCAGTTGGGTCAACTTGTTGTAGGCGCCGCGAATCTTGAACGAGAACACCGGCTGCAAGTCTTCGCGCTTGAGCCAGATGTCATTGCCCAGCCGCTCGGAGAGCTGGCGAGCGTTCTGCAGCGGGGTTTCTACGGCAACGTCATAAACGCGCGAGGTGAGTATCTTTTTGACGTACTGTTCGAGCATCGGAAAGCATCACTGAGCGGGTTGGGCAGGGCCAAGGAGTCTAACCCGGCTTTTGCCCGGGCGACCACACTAAACAGGTGGTTTTGGCCAGCGAGAACCCATTGTGGCGAGGGGATTTATCCCCGATGGAGTGCGAAACACTCCCACAGCAGTCATCAAGTGATACCGCACCCTCAGGTTTCACGACGACTGCGTCGCCGGTCGGGGCGGTGCGACGTTTCGTTAAATCCCCTCACCACAGGAGGTTTTCGCCGGGCATGGGGATATAATGCCGGCCTTTCCGTTCTCCCCTCGCCCGCTTCCGGAGCCCGCATGACCCAGGATCAACTCAAACAGGCAGTGGCTCAGGCCGCCGTCGACTTCATCCTTCCGAAACTCGACGACAAGAGCATCGTCGGGGTCGGCACCGGCTCCACTGCCAACTGCTTCATCGACGCCCTGGCGCAACACAAGGGTGCGTTCGACGGCGCAGTCGCCAGCTCCGAAGCCACCGCCGCGCGCCTGAAGGGCCACGGGATTCCAGTGTATGAGCTGAACACCGTCAGTGACCTGGAGTTCTACGTCGACGGCGCCGACGAAAGCGACGCTCACCTGAATCTGATCAAGGGCGGTGGCGCGGCCCTGACCCGCGAGAAGATCGTGGCGGCCGTGGCCAAGACCTTCATCTGCATCGCCGACGCCAGCAAACTGGTGCCGGTGCTGGGCGAATTCCCGCTGCCGGTCGAAGTGATCCCGATGGCCCGCAGCCACGTCGCGCGCCAACTGGTGAAACTGGGCGGCGACCCGGCCTACCGCGAAGGCGTGCTGACCGACAACGGCAACATCATCCTCGACGTGTTCAATTTGCAGATCACCAACCCGGTCGAGCTGGAAGCGCAGATCAATGCAATTGTCGGCGTGGTCACCAACGGTCTGTTCGCGGCGCGTCCGGCGGATCTGCTGTTGCTGGGTACCAGCGAAGGCGTGAAAACCCTCAAGGCTGAGTAAGCCGGACTACCCACATTGGTGTGGGCAAATGAAATACCTGTGGGAGCTGGCTTGCCAGCGATGGCGGCCTGTCAGTCAACAATGATGTTGAAAGTGATGGCCTCATCGCTGGCAAGCCAGCTCCCACAGTGTTTTGGGGTGTTGGTTAGGGCTGTACCGGTTTTTTGAAGACGTAAAACAGGTTCGGCTCACTCACCAGATACAACGTCCCGTCATCATCCATCGCAATGCCTTCGGCTTGCGGTACGGTCTTCTTCAAACCCTGCCGACCGCCACTGATGGACATCGTGCTCAACGGACGTCCATCGACATCCAGCTCCAGAATCAATCGCGACTCATCCGACAGCGCCAGCAAATGCCCGCTGCGCTCGTCGTACTGCAAACTCGACAGATCGCGCACAAACATCCCGGCGTCACGCTTGGGATCGTTGATCACATGCACCGCGTAGGACTTCTCCGGATTGAAGTGCGGAAAGCCGTGCACTTCGTAGATAAGCATCGGATTGCGCTCTTTCGCGACAAACAGGCGCTTGCCCACCGAGTCATACGCCAGACCTTCAAAACCTTTGTTGCTGGCCATATGCACGCCGAGGGTCATCTGCTCAGCGTCCGCGGCGTCGAGGAATGTGGTGCCTGCCTCCAAGTGAATCTTGATCAGCCGCTGCTGACGCTCATCAGTGATCACGTAGGTGTCGGCGCTGATGTACTCGACGGCTTCGGGATCGCCAAAACCAATCAGGGCAATGCGCCGCAGGATCTTGCCTTCAAGCGACAGTTCGACCAGCTCGGAATTCTTGTTGGTCACGGTGAACAGGCTTTTGCGCACCGGATCGAAGGTCAGCGCCGAAACATCGTCGTCCAGCCCTTCAATCACCCGCGCCTCAATCTCCACGCGATACTGATCCAGCCCAATCGACTCGCTACTCTGCGGTTGCCATAGTGTGTGCAAGTTAAACCAGGCGCGCTCGAACAGGCGCATGTATTGACCGATCGCAATCAACGCGATCAGGGCAATCACCGACAGGAAGACAATCAGAGGTTTGGGGCGGGCAAGTCGACGCATGTGGATGGGCTCGGGATCAAAACAGGCGGATGAAATATCACGCCCGTCTGAACTGAAGCTTAATGGCCACTTGCCTGTCAGGACAATCAGACTTGTCTGAAATTGCCGCGAGGACAGTTATCGCTTTTTTTCGAAGCGATAGAACAGGTTGGGTTCGCTGACCATGTACAACGTGCCCGCATCGTCCATGGTCACGCCTTCGGCGCGGGGGATGGTGTTCTTCAGGCCATTGAAACCGCCAAGCAGCGTCATGAAGCTGACCTGCTCGCCCTTCTCGTCCAGTTCCAGCAGCAGGTGCGAATCGGCGGACAGCACCAGTGTGTGGCCAGTGCGCGGGTCGATTGCCAGAGCAGAGAGATTGCGGATATCCAGCTCATCACTGGCCAGTTTCTGCTTGTCGCCGTTCAGAGTCTGGCTGCCATCGCTTTTCCAGGTGAACAGTGCCGGCGGGCGTTCTTCACCCAGCAGCAACTGGTGGTTGCGCGGGTCCCAGGTGATCGCTTCGAAGGCCTTGTTCTGGTCTTTCGACGGACCGAGGTCGTATTTGGGGAAATTGGCGATGTTCAGTTCACGGGTGTCGGCATCGACTTTGACGATCGAGAGCAGGTGCTGGCGCTCATCGACAATCGCCATCAAGCCGTTTTCCATGACGGTCAGGCCTTCAGGATTGCTCCAACCCACCAGCGGCATCTTGCGCAGCACATCGCCTTGCAGATTCAGCTCGGCGAGAAACGGATTTTTGCCCATCACCGAAAACAGGGTCTTGGTCTGCGGGTTATAGGACAGGTCGGAGGCCTCGTCCTTGTCCATGCCCGTCAGCGGCTTGGCATCGATGACCACCCGATAGTCCGGCAGCCAGATGCTTTCTTTCTGCTCGGCCTGGCTTTCGAAGCGCTCCAGCACCCACAACACCCCGCGGTCATCCCAATGCATGGCGAACGCCAGGCCGTATGCCACGGCAATCACCAGCAGCAGCCAGGCATACCAGCGCAGGGCGAATCGTGAGCGGCGTGGCGATTTGAGCTGAGGTTGAGATGACATCGATGGACGCGTTCCGAAATTTCAGGCTATGGGTAATAGCACAAAGAAGCCGGCTAAGACGCCAGAATGAGAGGAATTATCCGTACAAGATGTGAAAAAAACGGCAAATGGCGGGATTGCCCTGCACCGTTGCGGGAAGGATCACAAATCTGGATATGAGACCGACTCTTGTGGCGAGAGGATTTATCCCCGATGGCTGCGAAGCGGCCCCAAAAGCTGGAACTGCTGCGCAGACCATCGGGGATAAACCCCCTCACCACAAAGGCTAGCGCCCACAAGAGATTTGCGGTGTGGCGGTTAGCGCACGCTGCTGGTGAAGCTGCTCGCACCGACCAGTTCCAGAACGATGTCATCGCCGACATTCAGCGGACCAACACCCACCGGCGTGCCAGTGAGGATCACGTCACCGGCCTGCAGCGAGAAGCAGCCGGCCATGTGCTGGATCATCGGCACGATCGGGTTGAGCATCGCGCTGCTGTTGCCGTCCTGACGGACTTCGCCGTTGATGGTCAGGCGGATGCCGATGTTGGTCAGGTCGGCGAAGGTGCTGCCGACTACGAACGGGGCAAGCACTGCCGCTCCGTCGAACGACTTGGCGATTTCCCACGGCAAGCCCTTGGCTTTCAATTCAGCCTGTTTGTCGCGCAAAGTCAGATCCAGCGCCGGGGCGAAACCGGAGATCGCATCGAGCACTTCTTCACGGCTCGGCTTGGTCGACAGCGGCTTGCCGATCAGCACAGCGATTTCGGCTTCATAGTGCACCGAGCCGCGCTCGGTCGGAATGCTGAAACCGCCTTCCAGCTCGACCACGCAACTGCCCGGCTTGATGAACAGCAACGGCTCGGTAGGCACCGGGTTGTCCAGTTCCTTGGCGTGTTCGGCGTAATTACGGCCAATGCACACGACTTTCCCGATCGGGAAGTGGATGCGCGTGCCGTCGACATACTGGTGCTGATAGCTCATTTACCGACTCCTGCCTTCATTGATTCATCAAGAATTACAGATCAAACCGCGAAGATCTTGCCCGGGTTCATGATGCCGTTCGGGTCGAACACCGCTTTCACCGCTTTCATGTACTCGATTTCGACCGGGGAACGGCTGTAGGTCAAGTAATCGCGCTTGGTCATGCCGACGCCGTGCTCGGCAGAGATCGAGCCGTTGTACTTCTCGACGGTTTCGAACACCCACTTGTTGACGGTGGCGCACTTGGCGAAGAACTCGTCCTTGCTCAGGTTTTCCGGCTTGAGGATGTTCAGGTGCAGGTTGCCGTCGCCGATGTGGCCGAACCAGACAATTTCGAAATCCGGGTAGTGTTGGCCGACGATTGCGTCGATTTCCTGCAAGAACGCCGGCACTTTCGAAACGGTGACCGAGATGTCGTTCTTGTACGGCGTCCAGTGCGAGATGGTCTCGGAGATGTACTCGCGCAGCTTCCACAGGTTCTGCAACTGGGTTTCGCTCTGGCTCATCACCCCGTCCAGCACCCAGCCCTGCTCGACACAGTGTTCGAAGGTTTCCAGTGCGCTGTTGGCTACTTCTTCGGTGGTCGCTTCAAATTCCAGCAAGGCATAGAACGGGCAGTCGGTTTCGAACGGCGCCGGCACATCGCCGCGCCCCATGACCTTGGCCAGGGCTTTGTCGGAGAAGAATTCGAACGCGGTCAGGTCGAGCTTGCCCTGGAAGGCGTGCAGCACCGGCATGATCGAGTCGAAATCGGCAGTGCCAAGGACCATCGCGGTGAGGTTTTTCGGCGCACGATCCAGACGCATGGTCGCTTCGACGACGAAACCGAGGGTGCCTTCAGCGCCGATGAACAGTTGCCGCAGGTCATAACCGGTGGCGTTCTTGATCAGGTCTTTGTTCAGCTCCAGCACATCGCCCTTGCCGGTGACGACTTTCATCCCGGCCACCCAGTTGCGGGTCATACCGTAGCGAATCACCTTGATTCCGCCGGCATTGGTGCCGATGTTGCCGCCAATCTGGCTGGAACCTGCAGAAGCGAAGTCGACCGGGTAATACAGGCCTTTTTCTTCGGCGACGTTCTGCAAATGCTCGGTGACCACACCCGGCTGACACACGGCGGTGCGGTCTGTGAGGTTCACGTCGAGAATCTGGTTCATGTAGTCGAACGAGACCACCACTTCACCATTCGCGGCCACCGCAGCAGCGGAAAGCCCGGTGCGCCCGCCCGATGGCACCAGCGCGACCTTGTGCGTGTTGGCCCAACGGACAACGGCCTGCACCTGCTCGATGGTCTTGGGGAACACGATGGCGCTTGGGGCCGGGGCGAAATGCTTGGTCCAATCCTTGCCGTACGCGTTCAGGGAGTCGGCGTCGGTCAGGACCTTGCCAGGCTCGACCAGGGTCTTCAGTTCATCAATCAGGGCAGGATTGGTCATCGACAGAACTCTCGAACAATTCATGGTCATCCTGAGAACGCTTCACGTCGCAGGAATGAGTGTTTAGCGGGGCGGCTATGCTAGCATACCGACCCCGCAGGACAGTGCCCAAGGCCAGATCTGCGGTAACGGCTTTCCTGCCGTTTGGGTCAGCTCCAGGCTGCTCCCCTCCCTGCCATTTTTCTCCGGGATACAGGTTTACGCAGATGAGCAAGACTTCTCTCGATAAGAGCAAGATCAAGTTCCTTCTTCTCGAAGGCGTCCACCAATCGGCTGTCGACGTCCTCAAGGCGGCGGGCTACACCAGCATCGAATACCTGACAGGTTCCTTGCCGGAAGCCCAGCTCAAGGAAAAGATCGCTGACGCTCACTTCATCGGCATTCGTTCTCGCACCCAACTGACCGAAGAAATCTTCGATCACGCGAAGAAGCTGGTGGCAGTCGGCTGTTTCTGCATCGGCACCAACCAGGTTGACCTGAGTGCTGCCCGCGAGCGCGGTATCGCCGTGTTCAACGCGCCGTACTCCAACACTCGCTCCGTTGCCGAGCTGGTGCTGGCCGAAGCGATTCTGCTGCTGCGCGGCATCCCTGAGAAAAACGCTTCCTGCCACCGTGGTGGCTGGATCAAATCCGCAGCCAACTCCTTCGAGATCCGTGGCAAGAAGCTGGGCATCGTCGGCTACGGCTCGATCGGTACGCAGCTGTCGGTTCTGGCTGAAGGTCTGGGCATGCAGGTGTTCTTCTACGACACCGTGACCAAGCTGCCGCTGGGCAACGCCACGCAGGTCGGCAACCTGCACGAGCTGCTGGGCATGTCCGACATCGTCACCCTGCACGTTCCGGAAACCGCTGCGACCCAGTGGATGATCGGCGAGAAGGAAATCCGCGCCATCAAGAAGGGCGGCATCCTGATCAACGCGGCGCGTGGCACCGTGGTCGAGCTGGACGCCCTGGCGGACGCGATCAAGGACAAGCACCTGATCGGCGCGGCCATCGACGTATTCCCGGTGGAGCCACGCTCCAACGACGAAGAGTTCGAAAGCCCGCTGCGTGGCCTCGACAACGTGATCCTGACCCCGCACATCGGTGGCTCGACCGCCGAAGCGCAAGCCAACATCGGTCTGGAAGTGGCAGAGAAGCTGGTCAAGTACAGCGACAACGGTACTTCCGTTTCGTCGGTCAACTTCCCGGAAGTAGCCCTGCCGGCTCACCCTGGCAAGCACCGCCTGCTGCACATCCACGAGAACATTCCGGGTGTGATGAGCGAGATCAACAAGGTCTTCGCCGAAAACGGCATCAACATCTCCGGTCAGTTCCTGCAGACCAACGAGAAAGTCGGTTACGTGGTAATCGACGTCGACGCCGAGTACTCGGAGCTGGCGCAAGAGAAGCTGCAACACGTCAACGGTACTATCCGTAGCCGCGTGCTGTTCTGATCGAACGCTGAGCGACAAAAAAAGGGAGCCTTCGAGCTCCCTTTTTCATGCCTGTGGAAAAGTTACTCCACGTTGACGGTGATCTTCTTCGAGACGATCGGTGGATCGAACGGCATATGGCCGCTGTCGCCCAACTCCAGTTGCAGAGTGTGTTTGCCCGGGGCCAATTTGACGTCGGCCTGGGTCTGGGCCTTGCCAAAGTGCATGTGGTTGGCATCGTTGGGAATCGGCGCACCGGCTGCCGGCAGCTTGTCGACGTCGATCAGCAAATGGTGGTGACCGGAGTTTTTGGTGACATCGCCAGCGGGTGCGAGGGAGACGTCCTTGACGCCGAACTTGACGGTAAAGGTTTGCGAAACAGTCGCCCCGTCCTCGGGAGAAACGATGAACACTTCAGCACCCTTTGGAGCCGGAGTCGCCGCACTGGCCAGCACCGAAACACCCATCAGCACACCGGCCATCGCCGCACGTGACATAAAGCTTTTCATTTTCTTCTCCAGTTTTTCCGTAAAATCCGCACGGTCATGACAACTTCATGACCATTCGTTGTCGAAGGCACTCGACAACCATAGCAAAGCGCGCCAGAAACACAGGCCGCGATAATGATTTCAAAGGAGTGACCATGCGTTTTCTGCCTGGCCTGATCTGCCTGCTACCCCTTTTGAGCCCATTGGCTCACGCCGAACTGATTGATGACGTCAACGACCGTGGCGAGTTGCGCATCGCCATTGAGGCTAATACACCGCCCTTCAATTTCAAGGATGGCGACACACTCACGGGGTTCGAGGTCGAGCTGGGGCAACTGCTGGCCAACGAGCTGGATGTACGCGCCGACTTCATCGTCACCGACGAAGGCGATCTGCTCCAGGGCGTTGAAAGCGGCAAGTACGACGTAGCGCTCAACCACATAGCACTGACACCTGAACTCAAGGATCGTTTCGACTTCAGCGAGCCATACGGCAAGGTTGAATCGCAGTTGCTGGCGAAAAACGATGAGCAACCACGGCCGATGGTGCTGGTGCAGGCGTTGACGGAAGAGAAGCCAAAAGCGACGGCACCAGTGGAGTTGGCGATTCCGTTTCAGAAGGGCAACCCGGCGTTTCAGGCCAGCCTTGCGAGCGCAATACAGCGGATCAAAGCGGATGGGCGTTTGGAGGCGTTGACCGAGAAGTGGTTCAAAGCGCAGACCACTGAAAACCTGAAGTGAACAAAAAAACCTGTGGGAGCTGGCTTGCCAGCGATAGCGGTGGGTCAGTCAGCAATGATGGTGGCTGACCCAATGCCATCGCTGGCAAGCCAGCTCCCACAGTGTTTTGTGGTGAATGGCTAGTCGAGTTTTGTCAGGGCTGTTGCAGCCTGCGGCAGTTCGAGTTCGCTGAAAACCTGCACGCCATGGCGTTTGAGCAGTGCAGCTGTCACGCCTTCACCGCTGACTTTCACTCCACTGAACGTGCCGTCATACGTCAGCAGATTGCCGCACGATGGACTGTTGGCCTTGAGCACCGCCACCCGAATACCGTGCTTGCGCACCAACTCTAGTGCCTGCCGCGCACCATCAAGAAACTGTGCGCTGACATCCTCGCCCTCGGTAGTGATCACCGAAGCAACGCCATCGAGCACTTCACTACCCTGCCCGCCCGGAATCTCTGCCGCTGCTCGGGGTGTCGGCAAACCGCCCGCGACTTCCGGACACAACGGCACCACACGCCCTTCGGCAATCCACTGTTCGAGCAAATCAAACGGCCCGCTGGCCCCGCCGTCGTAGCGCACGCGGTGGCCCAACAGGCAGCGGCTGACCAGAATCTTGTTCATATCAGAACGGCTCGTTGCCACGACGGCGAAACCAACCGGTCAGCGACAAGCGCTCGCGATTCGCCGGCAGCACTTCATGAGGCACCTCGCCGGAGAGAAACACCACCAGACAACCGCCGGTGGGCTGCACATCGTGCACGCGGTCGCCGTGCAGATACATGCGCAACTGGCCACCATCCTCCGGCAGCCAGGCATCATTGAGGTAGACCACCACCGAAACCATGCGCTTGTCATCGTCGCGAAAACGGTCGACATGCCTGCGATAAAACGCACCCGGCGGGTACAGGGCGAAATGGCATTCAAAGTCTTCAAGACCGAGGAACAAGCCCCGGTTGAGTGCCTCGCGCAGACTGTCCATCAGGTTCAGATATCGGTCGCTGGCCTCGGCCTGCCCCGGGTCGATCCATTGGATATGGTCGCCGCGAATCCCCTCGCGAATCTCTGAAAACGGCCCACGGCCAACAGCCGCCGGCGCCAGTTCACCCTCGGCCTCACGTTTGCGGCACTCAGCCGCCAGCTCGCGGGTCAAAACCGCGGGCAGGAAAATGTTCTGCTGCGACCAGCCGTGTTCGGCCAGGTCGTCGACGATACGTAACAGCAGCGGGTGTTCAGAGGATATTTGCATGGCGCGCATAGTATGTCGGCGGCAAGAAATCCGACAGAGCCACGCGGCGGCTGGATACGAATTCTCGACAAGTACCGGCACCGCACGGAGAATAGTCCGCTGCTGACAGGAGTCCCTATGCGCCGTTTGCTTTTTTCACTGTTGATGTTCTGTGTTTTGCCCGCCTGGGCGGACGGCCACGATCAGCTGTACAAGGTCGCCGGCTGGCCAGATCAACGTGCGCATTTCAATGACGCCCTGAGTGCCGCGCAGCAGCGCTATCAAAACAGCCTGCCGCCCGCCGTGTTTCAAGCGCTGGTGAACAACAGCAATCAGCGTTTTGCGCCACAGGCCATGGACCAGCGCGCCGAAGCTCAATTGCGGCAGAAGCTCGCCGATCCGAAACCGGCGCTGTCTTTCTTTCAATCGCCGTTGGGCAAGAAAATCGTTGCCGCTGAATTACTGGCGACCCGCCGCGATCAACTGGCAAAAAATGCCAAGGGCCTGCCGAAGATGCCGGCCAGCGACAGCCGCCTGCTGATCATCGGCCACCTCGCCCAGGCGCTGCCTGCCCGCGAGGCTGGCGCCGAAGTCAGTCTGGCGATTGCCGGCGTGGCCGCGGACAGTTTGAGTTCGATGATCCCGGGACTGCTCGGCGGCGGTCAGGCGCAGGGCATGTTGAATGGGCAACGTCAGCGCTTGATGGAGCAGATTGGCGCGGACATGAACAACACGCTGCTCTATGTATATCGCGACCTGTCGGATGAAGAGCTGGAAGAGTTCGCGACGTTTGCCGAATCGACCGAGGGCAAGGCTTATTACCAGGCGGCGCTGGCGGCGATTCGGGCGGGGTTGGCGGTGGGACAGAATACGTCGAACCTTAGCCAGTGATCTCTATCGCCTGACAGGCCGTCATCGCTGGCAAGCCAGCTCCCACAGGGTCCTTGGCGCTCACACATTCTGAACTCACGGAAGATCCTTGTGGGAGCTGGCTTGCCAGCGATGAGGCCAGTGAATCCTCTAGAGATTCCTGCCCCTGATCCGCTTGCTCAGAAACTCGAAATACTCCTCGCGCATCTCCACCGTCTCATTGGCCAGATGATGCCGCGCCTCGGGCAGCAGCAAGATCTGCGGCCGATCAAACTTCCACTTCAACACCTGCAAATTGTGCTGCCAGTCGACCGTCATGTCCGCCTGCCCCTGAATGATCAGCGGCCGCCGCGGACTTTTTTTCGCATACTCGACCCGGTTGATCCAGCGCGACAAGGCTCCGACCCATGCCGTCGGCAAACGCTTGGGCTGCAACGGATCGGCGAGCAGAAACGGCAGGAAATCCGGATCGTTGGAGTTCTCGCTGAAACGTCGGGCGATGCCCCGCACAAACGGCCGCAGCAAGTAATAACTCAGCTGCGACCAGCCCCACGCCCGCGGCCGCACCAGCGGCGACAGCAAGATCAACTGTCCCTGCGCCGGACTGTTCTCGCCATGATTGAGCACATGATCGACCACGATCGCGCCGCCGGTACTTTGCCCGCACAAGTGCCAGGGCTGCGGTAGCGCAATTGAGTTCGCTTCGGCGAACAAGGCTTGCAGCGCGTCCTGATATTCGGAGAAGTCGCGGATGCTCGCTCGCGGCCCGCTCGACAGACCGTGCCCCGGCAAGTCGCAGGCAATCACGGCAAAATCCTGATCCAGCGCCCACTCGATCACATGCCGATAGAGCCCGGTGTGATCGTAGAAACCGTGGAGTAGAAACAGCGTGCCCTTGACCTTTTCCGGCCACCAGCAATGGCTGACCAATTCGTAACCGTCCACGGCAAACCGCCCCATGCCGCGCCAGACATCACGTTCGGGGAAGTCGGTCTGGTAGAACCGTTGATACGCTTTCGACTCCTCGGACAACGCCTGCCACTCGGCCAGAGGCTTGAGGCTGGCGCGGATTTGATCGGGGTCGAAAGTGGCAGGCATGAGGCAATTCCAGAACGGTAAACAGACTTTATCGGCCTGCGATATTCATCTGTTGAGTCAGGCATGGCAAGCTAGCCGGCCTTCGAGGATCGAAAACCATGCGTTCGCCCTACCGCACCGCACTGTTTGCCAGCCTGCTCGCGCTTGTGTGTGCAGGCGTGCTGTGGGCCGCGTATGACTGGTTTCAGGGGCGCTACCTGCGGGCGTTCAGCGAACACACCGCGGTTTTTTCCGGCGATCCTTTGCGTCTTCCCGATAACCTGGCTGGCCCCGGCAATATCCGTCTCGTCCACTTCTGGGACCCAGCCTGCCCGTGCAACGTCGGCAATCAACAGCACCTGACCGAAATGGTCGAGCACTTCAGCGGCAAAGGCGTGGAGTTTTTTGCCGTGCAGAGAGCCGGCAGCCACGGCCAGTTGCCCGCCACGCTGAGCAGCCTGAAAACCATCACGGTGTTGCCCGGCTCCGAGCAGATTCCCGCCAGCCCGGCCGTGGCGATTTGGGATCGCAGCGGCAAACTGGCGTACTTCGGTCCCTACAGCGAAGGCCTCACCTGTAACTCCAGTAACAGTTTTATCGAACCGATCCTCAATGCGCTGACGGATGATCGCCCGGTGAATGCCACACACACCCTGGCGGTCGGCTGCTATTGCCCGTGGCCGGTGGAGGCGCAGTAAGGCATTCCGGACTTTTCAAGGACAGCGATGCACGGCACAGAAGGTCTGTGCTAATTGTTTGCAGCCCGACGGGCGGCAATCCCGCATGCACAAGGAGTCACCATGAAGCGCGTGTTCACCGTTCTTGCCTTGCTCATCGTTGTCCTGCTCGCCGGCGCCGGCTGGTATGTCTACAGCAAGCAGCCATCCCGCCAGGGCCAAGTTGAACTGCGCAACCTGCAGGGTTCGGTGACCGTACGCTATGACGAGCGCGGCGTGCCGCACATCCGTGCTGAGAACGAAACCGACCTGTACCGCGCCCTCGGCTATGTGCATGCCCAGGACCGGCTGTTCCAGATGGAAGCGATGCGCCGCCTCGCCCGTGGCGAACTGGCCGAAGTGCTCGGGCCAAAACTGCTCGACACCGACAAACTGTTCCGCAGCCTGCGAATTCGTGAACGCGCGGCCAGTTACGTCGCCAGCCTCGATAAGCAGTCGCCGGCGTGGAAGGGCCTGCAAGCCTATCTGGATGGCATCAACCAATATCAGGACACCCACGCGTCGCCTATCGAGTTCGACGTGCTGGGCATCCCCAAGCGACCGTTCACGGCTGAAGACAGCATCAGTGTCGCCGGTTACATGGCCTACAGCTTTGCCGCGGCGTTTCGCACCGAGCCTTTGCTGACTTACGTACGCGATCAACTGGGCGCCGACTACCTCAACGTCTTTGATCTCGACTGGCAGCCCAAAGGCGTGCTGGCGAAGAGTCGTGCAAATCCGACTCCGGCGCTTGCCGCCGGCGACTGGAAAGACCTCAACGCCCTCGCTCGCCTCAGCGAACAGGCACTGATCGACAACGGTCTGCCGCAGTTTGAAGGCAGCAATGCCTGGGTCATCGCGGGCAGTCGCAGCCAGAGCGGCAAACCGCTGCTGGCCGGCGATCCGCACATTCGTTTCTCGGTGCCGTCGGTGTGGTACGAGGCGCAATTGTCGGCGCCGGGTTTCGAACTCTATGGCCATCATCAGGCGCTAGTGCCGTTCGCGTTTTTGGGGCACAACCTCGATTTCGGCTGGAGCCTGACCATGTTCCAGAACGACGATCTGGACCTGATCGCCGAGAAGGTCAATCCGGATAATCCGAACCAGGTCTGGTATCGCGGCCAGTGGACCGACATGGTGGTCACCGAGCAGCAGATCAATGTGAAGGGCCAGACGCCAGTGACCATCACCCTGCGTCAGTCGCCGCACGGGCCAATCGTCAACGATGCGCTGGGTACGGCCGCCGGCAAGACGCCGATTGCGATGTGGTGGGCATTCCTCGAAACACCGAACCCGATCCTCGAAGGTTTCTACCAGCTCAACCGGGCCGACACGCTGGCCAAGGCCCGCGCTGCTGCGGCCAAGGTGCAGGCGCCGGGGCTGAATCTGGTTTACGCCAACGCCAAGGGTGATATCGGCTGGTGGGCCTCGGCGTTGCTGCCAAAACGCCCGGTCGGGGTGAAGCCGGGTTTCATTCTCGACGGCAGCAGCAATCAGGCCGACAAGGAAGGTTACTACCCGTTCAGCGCCAACCCGCAGGAAGAGAACCCGGCGCGCGGTTACATCGTCTCGGCCAACTTTCAGCCGGTTTCGCCGACCGGCATGGAGATTCCCGGTTACTACAACCTCGCCGACCGGGGCCAACAGCTCAATCGCCAGCTCAGCGACAAGAATGTGAAGTGGAGCAACGAGGCCAATCAGAAGCTGCAACTGGGTACCACCACCGCTTACGGCCCGCGTCTGCTGGCGCCGTTGCTGCCAGTGCTGCGTGAGGTCGTCAGCGACCCGGCGCAACTGAAACTGGTCGAGCAACTGGCGCAATGGCCAGGCGACTACCCGCTGGATTCGGTCAGTGCGACGCTGTTCAACCAGTTCCTCTACGACCTCGCCGATGCGGCGATGCGGGATGAGTTGGGCAATGACTTTTTCGACACGCTGTTGTCGACACGGGTGATCGATTCGGCACTG
Source organism: Pseudomonas sp. FW305-7 (assembly GCF_058786735.1). Taxonomy (NCBI): domain Bacteria; kingdom Pseudomonadati; phylum Pseudomonadota; class Gammaproteobacteria; order Pseudomonadales; family Pseudomonadaceae; genus Pseudomonas; species Pseudomonas sp. FW305-7. The sequence goes on along the minus strand of NZ_JBYSZA010000012.1, from coordinate 2,661 downwards.
CCACGGCTGGCGGCGAACGCCGATTCACCGTGGTGGGACAACCGCGCCACCCCAGCCAAAGAGACCCGCGCCGATGTCGTGCGCACAGCGTGGCAGGCGAGCAACAAGCATCTGAAACTGACCCTTGGCGACGATGTTGCCGGATGGCAATGGGGCGCGGCGCACACACTGACTCACGGGCATCCGTTGGGGCAGCAGAAGCCGCTGGACCGGATTTTCAACGTCGGGCCGTTCGCGGCGCCGGGCAGTCATGAAGTGCCGAACAACCTTTCGGCGAAGATCGGCCCGGCGCCATGGCCGGTGACTTACGGGCCTTCGACGCGGCGTCTGGTGGACTTCGCCGACCCGGCGCACAGCTTGACGATCAACCCGGTCGGACAGAGTGGTGTGCCGTTCGACAGTCACTATGACGATCAGGCTGAGGCGTATGTCGACGGGATGTACGTGCAGGCACATTTCAGCGAGGAAGAGGTGACGGCGAATACGCGCAGCACGTTGAAGCTGTTGCCGGCGCGGGCTGCGCAATAGAGTTGTATTGACTGGACTGGCCTCATCGCTGGCAAGCCAGCTCCCACAGAGTTTCGTGTCGTTCACAAATCATGAGAACACCAGAGAACCTGTGGGAGCTGGCTTGCCAGCGATGGGCCCTCAAGAACACCAAAGGCCTTCAAAGCATCACCGCAAAATTCAGCCGAAACTGCTGCGGCGTCACGCCCAACCTGCGATTGAACACACTGCGCATATGCTGCGCATCGCGAAACCCGCACTGATACGCCACAGTCTTCAACGGCGCCGCGGTGCTTTCCAGCATCACCCGCGCCGCGTCCACCCGTGCCCGCTCGACGAACTCTGCCGGCGTGACCTTGGCTTCACGGGCAAACACCCGGGAGAAATTGCGCGCACTCATGTTCGCCGCATTGGCCAGATCGGCGATGGTCAGATCCCCAGTGAGATTGGCCAGCACATACAACTGCACCATCGCCACCGCCGAGGTCGACTCTGCGTGCGGCGTCAGGAACGGACTGAACTGCGACTGCCCGCCGGAACGCTGGGTGAACACCACCAGCCGCTTGGCCACGCTCAATGCCACTTCGGCGCCGTGATCACGCGCCAGCAGATACAGCGACAGATCAATCCCCGCCGTCACCCCGGCCGAGGTGTAGAGCGCACCATCCTCGACGTACAAGCGATCAGCTTCGACCTGCGTGGACGGGCACAACTGCGCCAAGGCCTCGGCATCGTTCCAATGCGTGGTGACCGTGCGCCCCTCAAGCAGCCCCGCGCGCGCCAGCATGAAGGCGCCGTTGCAGATCGAGCCGAAACGCTGCGCCCGGGCGCAGGCATCGCGCAGCCAGGTGTCGAAGGACTTGCCGAAATCGATGAAGGGCAACTGCGGCCCGCCGGCGACCAGCAACAGGTCAAAGGCGTCCGCCACTTCGCCGAAATGACGATGGGCGTTCAGCACCAGGCCGTTGGAGCAGGCCATCGATCCGTGTTCGACACCGATCACCTCCAGCCGGTAGTGATCCTCGGGCGCGAGAAAACGATTGGCCTCGGCGAACACATCCATGGGCCCGGTGACGTCCAGTGATTGCACGCCGGGGAATACCACGATGGCGATGGTTTTGGTCATCTCTCTCGCAAACTCCTCTGAACCTGTGGCGAGGGGATTTATCCCCGATCGGCTGCGCAGCAGTCGTAAATCCTGTAATCGCGTTTTAACTGATAAGCCTAATCAGCAGGTACCGGGGCTGCTGCGCAACCCATCGGGGATAAATCCCCTCACCACAATGCTCTCCTATCGGTCAGTTGGCATGATTTGCAGGTCGATTGGCAAGGATCGCAGCCATGCGTCGATTGTCCGCTTTCAGCCTCGGGAACAGACTTTCTCCATCAGCGCCGACCCGGCGTTTTCGACGAGGAAACCTCCCATGACCACCACCATCGCCGGCATCAAGATCCCCGACAGCGCCCTCGCCCGCGCTACCACCGAATACATTCGCGACATCGAATCCGACCTGCTCTATCACCACTCGCGCCGGGTGTTTCTGTTCGGTGCGCTGAGCGGCGAACGTCAGCAACTGGCCTACGATCCGGAGCTGCTGTACGTCGGCGCGATGTTCCATGACCTCGGTCTGGTCGAAGGTCATCGCAGTGACGACGAGCGTTTCGAAGTCGACGGTGCCAACGCTGCAGCGGCATTCCTGAAACCGTATGGCTTGAGCGATGACGACATCGAACAGGTCTGGTTGGCGATTGCCCTGCACACCACGCCGGGCGTACCGAAGCATCTGCGCCCGACCGTGGCGCTGGTGACCGCCGGTGTCGAGATGGACGTGCTGGGCATGGATTACGCCGCGTTCAGCAACGTGCAGCGCGAAGCGGTGGTGCATGCGCATCCACGCGGGGAAGGTTTCAAGGAGTGCATCATCTGCGCATTTGCCGATGGCTTGCGCCATCGTCCGCAGACCACATTCGGCAATGTGAAGACCGATGTGCTGGTGGATCAGGAACCAGGGTTCAAGCCGATGAACTTCGTCGAGGTCATCCGCAAATCCCCTTGGATTTCCTGACCACCATAGAACCTGTGGGAGCGGGCTTGCCCGCGATTGCGGTGGTTCAGCAGGCATCTAAATGACTGACAGGACGCCATCGCTGGCA
>NZ_JBYSZA010000011.1:0-184875 GCF_058786735.1 Pseudomonas sp. FW305-7 | reverse complement strand
TAGGTCATCGTCAAGATTAAATTCCGAAACCCCAATTGCGAAAGCAGTTGGGGTTTTGTTTTGCCCGCAGGAAAGTTTTTCCCTCATTCCCGGAGGGTCCAGTCGTCACCAGAGCTGCCATTGGGGAAAAACGTTCTGAAGTGACCGGGCAGTTTTTGGTATGGTGCAGCTCGTTTTTTCACGGACGGATGTCATGCCTATGGATTGGCACTCATTTATGTCAAAGAGTTGCTGTAGAAATGCCTGAGCCAATCCCGATCAAGGATCACGAAAAAGAGACGCGTCTGGTCAACAAGCGGTTGATCGCCTGCGCCTTGTTTGTCTTCGCTATCAGCTGTGCCCTGGTGGTGCGGTTGTACATCCTGCAAGTGGTAGAGTTCGACTACCACTCGACCATCTCTGAAAACAATCGCGTACATGTCTTGCCGATCCCGCCGACACGCGGACTGATCTACGACCGCAACGGCGTGCTATTGGCCGATAACCGTCCCAGCTACAATCTGACCATCACTCGCGAGCGCGCAACCGACGTCAATCAGGAACTGGACGAGGTCATCAACCTTCTCCACTTGCCTGCCGAAGATCGCGCAGTCTTCGATAAGGCCATGAAACAGTCCCGTCATCCGTTCACGCCGGTGACGCTGTTCTATGAACTGACCGAGGAGCAGATTGCCGTATTAGCGGTCAATGAGTTTCGTCTACCAGGTCTAGATGTTGAACCGCAGTTCGTCCGCGATTACCCACTCGGTGCGCACTTTGCCCACTCGATCGGTTATGTCGGCCGAATCAACGAGAAAGAATCCAAGACGCTCGATTCGGTTGAATATCGCGGTACCCAGTCCATCGGTAAAACCGGCATCGAGCGTTTTTACGAAGCGCAGTTGCACGGTCACGTCGGTTACGAAGAAGTGGAAACCAATGCCCAGGGCCGTGTGTTGCGAGTGCTTAAACACACTGACCCGGTGCCGGGTAAAAACATTGTCCTGAGTCTCGACGTCAAACTGCAGGAAGCGGCCGAGGCTGCTCTCGGTGATCGTCGTGGTTCAGTCGTGGCGCTCGATCCGTCCACCGGGGAAGTGCTGGCAATGGTCAGCAACCCGAGTTTTGACCCGAATCTGTTTGTCACCGGTATCAGTTCCAAGGAATATTCGGCGCTGCGCGACTCCATCGACCGGCCACTCTTCAATCGCGTGCTGCGCGGCTTGTACGCACCGGGCTCGACGATCAAACCGGAAGTGGCCATTGCCGGGCTCGATGCCGGAGTTGTCACGCCGCAGACCCGAGTGTTCGACCCGGGCTACTACCAACTCCCGGACTTCGATCACAAGTACCGCAACTGGAACCACAGTGGCGATGGCTGGGTAGACATGGACGCGGCGATCATGCGCTCCAACGATACGTACTTCTACGACCTGGCGCACAAACTGGGCATTGATCGGCTGCATGACTACATGGCCATGTTCGGCCTTGGCGAAAAAGTCTCGCTGGACATGTTCGAAGAATCCCCCGGCCTGATGCCATCCCAGGCCTGGAAGCGTGCGACGCGGCGACAGGCGTGGTTCCCGGGCGAGACAGTGATTCTCGGCATCGGTCAGGGCTACATGCAGGTGACACCGCTGCAACTGGCACAGGCCACTGCCTTGATCGCCAACAAAGGCGTGTGGAACCGTCCGCACCTGGCCAAGACCGTCGATGGCATCGCACCGGTCGACGAGCACCCGATGCCAAATATCCTCCTCAAGGATCCGCGCGACTGGGAGCAGGTCAACCATGGTATGCAGATGGTGATGCACGATGCCCGTGGCATTGCTCGTGCGGCAGCGGCAGGGGCGCAATATCGCATCGCCGGCAAGAGCGGCACGGCGCAGGTCGTCGCGATCAAGCAGGGTGAGCGCTACAACCGCGAGAAAACGCTTGAGCGCCACCGCGACAACGCCTTGTTCGTCGGCTTCGCACCGGCTGAACATCCGAAGATCGCGATTTCGGTGATGATCGAGAATGGTGAAGCGGGCGGTCGGGTGGCCGGCCCCGTCGTGCGGCAGATCATGGATGCCTGGTTGCTCGATCCGGATGGCCATCTCAAGCCGCAATACGCGGCGCCGACCAAAGCGCCGGGTGATCCGCACGTTTAGCCGGCAACCGCTTCCCGACACAGTTTGCGCCTGTGCCGGGAAGCGGCCATCGGGCTACTTGCAGCTATAACCCTCGGGCATCGTCACCGTGTAGTTGCGTTGCACACGGTCGTGGAAGTCGAGGTTCTGCAGGCCTTGTTCCACCAGAAAGGCTTCGACTTTGGCCGCCTGGCAGTCATCGTTGTAGGACGAAGCCCGGAGCAGGTAGACCGCGCGCTTGCTCACTTCATCCCGGGCAGTGGCGGTGAAGGTGCTGAGGGTGGTGTAACCGGTTCGCTCCGAGGTTCCAACAGGGCCATAAGTGGTATTTGGCTTGCTGGTACAGATCAGTCGATCTTCTTTTTTCTTGATGTTCTTGCACACCGTCGAGGTACTGGTTGGCACTTGCCCGTAGTCAGTGGCGGTGTAGCGGTAAGTCACCTGTCGACTGCCAACGTCAAGGCTGACTGTCATTTTGATCGGTGCATGGTTCCTCGGCAGGCTGGCGTCGGTATACACCTCCAGAAACCCCCTGTCTTTCAGCGCGTTGACCATATCGCGAAGATAGTAACGGGCATTAAGTGCGTTTTCATCGCTGCCGCCTGCAGAGGTCACCAGTACAGTGGCCTGGCGGTCGAATTGATAATCCGGATCGGGTGTTGCGTTGAGTGCCACGTCTATTTGTGTGGCGCAGCCGCTGAGTAACGCCGTCAGCAAAAACAGTGCGAAGAAGAAATAACGGGACATGCAATAGCCGCCTTGCTAATAAGGAATGAATAAGGATTAAACGGTTGGAACCCGCAATAAACTAATCGCGGGTAGAAACGAAGACTCAGTCTTTTTGATATTCCAGCAGATCGCCCGGCTGGCAATCGAGCGCAGCGCAGAGCTTGTCCAGGGTTGCCATCTTCACCCCCTTGACCTTGCCATTTTTCAGTAATGACAGATTAGCCTCGGTGATGCCCAGTAGAGCGGCTAACTCTTTGGAGCGAATTTTTTGCGTGGCCATGACAACGTCAAGGCGGACGATAATGGTCATTATATTGTTCTATATGTATTGACTTTGCTCATCGCTGAGGACTTTTGCATCACGCATGATAATTGAAAACAAACAGAGCAAAACGCCTTTGATAATTTCGTAGGCGGAAGTGGAAGACAGGCCGATCGAGAATTTGAAAATGCGCTCTCCCGCAGGCAAGTCTATGGACAGCGCCAAACCTTGCAAGGTTTCTACGAGTGGATAGGTTGCCGGAGAAACGATGCACAGCACACCCACGCGCCACAGGACTCTGATATTGCGATCGGTCCAGGTTTCACCACGCGACAGGCGCAGGAAAAACAGACCGGTCAGCCATAACGCGTAGACCGATAGCAGAACGGGCAGGAAGTCCAAAATGACGATCAGGGCAGTGGCCAGTGGCGATAGCCAAGTGGCGGGATCGAGCAGCGCGCCTTCGACAAACGGATCAAGCAATTGCGGCGAGCCTTCAGCGAACGCGTAGAGCAGGGCCGCGAGCATTTCATCCATTTTGAACATCCAGAGCGTTGCGCTACCGCCGACCTCAGTGACGCCCAGAAACCAGACGAGAATCGCCGCCAGCAATCCAACCCAGTGCATGCGCTGCAACGCCGCGCCATCGATGCGAGTACTCATGAAAATTCCTTGCCATGTCAGTTCAGATAACTGATTCTCGATGTTTAATTATCGAATTGCAATAAATTATTATGATTGTACTCCGTCGACAAGGTCGACGTGCTGATCCCGGTCGCCACTTGAAACGCACCAACTACCGCGCGCCAGAGTGGAATCAACAGACTTACCGCGATGATTTTTCACTGCTCTACACTGCGGCGAAATTCATAGACAAGAAGCAGGACTCGGCGACTGCCGAATGCCTGTATGACCTGTTCAACATTGACCTGGTGACGCCGAGACGATGAAGCAGACGGGGAGTATCAAGCTGCCAGGGGGGATGGCGATTACCACGGCGCAGATTTTATCCGGCAATTTGCGGCGTCCAGGCTGATGCCATCGCTGGCTTGCCAGCGATGAGGTCTTTGAATTCAGCGAAAATTCAGGCCCCGGGTACCGGGCAACTCATGTCACCTTCCTCACACTTCAAATACTGCTTTAGCGCCTCAACCCGCACCTTGGTCACCCCGGTCAGGCAACTGCTGTAAACCAACGGATAAACACTCCCGCCCGTCACCCCCGATGACGAAAACGTGCACTCGGCGTCGCGAAATCCGACCCACGCCCGCTGCGCATCAACCAGCAGTTTTGTGGCCTCGGCATTGTCCTTCAAGCGCTCTTTGATTTGCTTGTACACCGCGTTCAACTCGTTGTCGGCCGCCTTGTAATCCTGCCCGGCGCACTGGTTAATCGTTGCCTGATCGCTGGCATTCGCGCAGTCGACGGCGGCGTGGGCGATGGGGGTAAACAGAAAAGGCGTCAGGGCCAGAAGCAGGCGTGGGGACATGGACAATCTCGCTGTGTCGGATGAAAGTGCAGAACAGTGTAGCGATTAAGCGCGGCTATTCCGGCGCTCGTAATCGCGAGGCTTCCAGCAGACGATCTGCGGTCGCAGTGATTTCTTCGCCCTCATGCAACTTCTCCAGCCAGTGGGCAGGAATGGCACGCACGCCGTAATGAGCACCGGCCAATTGGCCAACGATCGCAGCGGTGGTGTCGGCGTCCTCACCCAGATTCGCCGCTTGCAGGATGGCCTCAGCAAAGTTTCCGGTGTGATGAAAGCACCACAACGCCGCTTCCAGCGATTGCACGCTATAGCCGCTGCCGCGGATCTCACTGATTGATTTGCTGAGGTAATCACCACGGGCAATCGCCGCGACTTTCGGTTGAGTGAACGCCGACACGGATGAATGGCGCAATTCTGTCTTGGAGGCGCCCTGCAGTGCCTTGCCGATCAGCTCGGCGAAAAGTTGGCAGCACTCGATGGCTTCAGGGGCGGCGTGGGTCGTCCGTGAGCTGTCAGCGGCAAAACGCTGAATCAGTTGGGGATCAGGAAAGTAAAACAGCACCACCGGCACCAATCGCATGAGCGAGCCGTTGCCAGCGGTGTACGGGTCGATCGAGCCGGCAAAGGGCTCGCCGGTTTGCTGGTAGTGCGACAGCGCCTGACTGACGGTCATGCCGATATCGAAGCATTCGCCGGTGGAGCTCAGATACCCCCATTTCCACCAGTTGAGGTAGCGCCCCATCTGGTCGGCAGCATCGAAGCCGTTCTTGTTCAGCAGACTTTCCGCCAGACACAGCGCCATGGAAGTGTCGTCCGTCCATTGCCCGGGCTTCAAGTGGAATGGGCCACCTCCGACCATGTCCGATAACGGCTGAAATGAGCCTCGCGGCTGGAATTCGACCGTGGTGCCGACCGCGTCGCCGCAGGCCAGGCCAAGCAGGGCGCCGCGATAACGCTCGGGGAGTGATGGCTGCATGATTCATCCTTGTCTGGTTCTGTATCGCGGGAAAAGGTAACAGTTTCATCCGCAGGTCTGCCCTCGAATTCGCACAATTGACCCAAGCAAGATGCCGCCGGATGTTTCCTCGCGATGACCTGCTGCACCGCTTTGATACAACTTCAGGTTGGACATGTGGTCATACAGGCCTAGTGTTCAGAACAGGAGGTGACGTATGAAACCAGTACCCAATAGTTTCGAACGCAAAATCACGCTCAAGGTGCCGCGTTCACATGTCTGGCGTGCATTGGTCGATGCCGAGGCATTTGGTCAGTGGTTTGGTGTGGCGCTGGAGGGCAGGCGTTTTATTGCCGGCGAATGGACGCAAGGGCAGGTCACGTATCCGGGTTATGAACATGTGTTGTGGAATGTGCTGATCGAACGGGTCGAGCCGCAGCAGTTGTTCTCGTTCCGTTGGCATCCGTATGCGGTCAACCCGAAGATCGATTATTCCCAGGAGCCGACCACCCTGGTCAGGTTCGAACTGGAAGACTTCGAGAGTGGCACGCTGCTGAAAGTGTCCGAATCAGGCTTCGCGCACATTCCCGATATCCGCCAGAAAGAGGCGTATTACATGGACAGCCGTGGCTGGGAAGAACAGTTGAGCCGGCTCGAACAGTTCCTCGTCGAAAGTGCCAAGGCTCGCGAGCGTCAGGGTGGCTGACAGCGCAATGTTCGAACCCTGGCTCAAGCGCTGGTCACTGGTGCCGGACGGGCCACCGATCATCACGCCCGGCAGCCGGCTGTTGCCGGTGCGTCTGGGTGACACCCCGGCGATGCTGAAACTGGCCGACGACGCCGAGGAAAAGTATGGCAATCGGCTGATGGTCTGGTGGAACGGCGAGGGCGCGGCTCGGGTGTTGGCGCACCATGAGGATGGCTTGCTGATGGAGCGGGCCATGGGGCAGCGTTCGCTGATGCACATGGCGCTCAATGGCCAGGATGATGAGGCCAGCCGCATTCTGTGCACCGCGCTGGCGCGACTGCATGCCCCGCGCGCCACGTTGCCCCCGCCGCTGGTAGAGCTGGGGCCGTGGTTCGTTTCGCTGCGAATGGCTGCCGCACTACATGGCGGGCCCTATGCCCTGAGCCTGCAAACCGCCGAAGCCTTGCTCGCTGATCCGCAGGAAGTGGTGGTGCTGCACGGTGACATGCACCACGACAACGTCCTCGATTTCGGCCCGCGCGGCTGGTTGGCGATTGATCCGAAGCGAGTAAGGGGCGAACGCGGTTTTGACTACGCCAATCTGATCTGCAACCCGGACCTGCCGACGGCGGGCGACCCCGAGCGATTTCTCCGGCAGGTAGAGGTTATTGTTGCGGCTGCTAGCCTGGATCGTCGTCGCCTGCTGCAATGGGTGCTGGCGTTTGCCGGGTTGTCTGCCGCATGGTTTCTGGAGGATGACCTTCAGGAACAGGCCTCAGGACAGCTGAAAGTCGCGAAAATCGCGGCGTCCATGCTCAACGCCTGACATGGCTAAGGGTTTTCGGAAGGGGCGCTATGGCGAATGTCTTACACGCGATGGTAGCTATGTCGACTATTGCCGATTGGATCCAGCGCGTAATCTACACCCATCAACTGAAGCACAGGGAGTGCTTCAGGATCACGGATGATCGACCATTGCAAGGATCGCTGCCGACAGGGAGTCGATAATGGTCTTGGGAAAAACCCGCTTCGGCGGGTTTTTTTTCGCCTGTCGAAAAGTACTATCGACTATCGGGCGAACTACCTGTGGCGAGGGAGCTTGCTCCCGCTAGGGCGCGAAGCGGCCCACTTTCTAATACCGCGCTCTTTCAGCAAGAACGCGGTGTCGATTTTCAGGGCTGCTGCGCAGCCCATCGGGGATAAATCCCCTCGCCACAGGGGATCCAAGCGCTAGGAGGCGATCAGCTGACGCAACACATAATGCAGAATCCCGCCCGACTTGAAGTACTCCACCTCGTTCAGGGTGTCGATGCGGCATAGCACTTCGATTTTCTCCTGACGTCCGTCCTCACGGGTGATCACCAGGGGCAGGTTCATCCTCGGCGTCAGTTCGACACCGGTCAGGCCCTGAATTTCGAAGGTTTCCTTGCCGGTCAGATTCAGACTCTTGCGGCTCTGATCGAGCTTGAACTGCAACGGCAACACACCCATGCCCACCAGGTTGGAACGGTGAATGCGCTCGAAGCTCTCGGCAATCACCGCTTTGACGCCCAGCAGGTTAGTGCCTTTGGCCGCCCAGTCACGACTGGACCCTGTGCCATATTCCTGCCCGGCAATCACCACCAACGGTGTGCCCGAAGCCTGGTAGCGCATGGCCGCGTCGTAGATCGGCAATTTCTCGCCGCTCGGAATGTAGATCGTATTGCCACCTTCTTCACCGCCGAGCATCTCGTTACGGATTCGAATGTTGGCAAAGGTGCCGCGCATCATCACTTCGTGGTTGCCGCGACGCGAGCCGTAGGAGTTGAAGTCTCGCGGCTCCACGCCTTTGTCGCGCAGGTAACGTCCGGCCGGGCTGTCAGCCTTGATATTGCCGGCAGGGGAAATGTGGTCGGTGGTCACCGAGTCGCCGAGCAAGGCCAGCACGCGCGCGCCCTTCACATCCTTGATCTCAGGCAGCGGGCCGCCTATGTCATCGAAGAACGGCGGATGCTGGATGTAAGTCGAATCGTCCTGCCACACGTAAGTCGCCGCTTGCGGCACCTCGATGGCCTGCCACTGCTCATCACCGGCAAACACTTCGGCATATTCCTTGTGAAACATCGCCGTGCTGACCTGACTCACCGCCTCGGCGATTTCCTGGTTGCTTGGCCAGATGTCACGCAGATAAACCGGGTTGCCCTGTTGATCGTTACCCAGCGGTTCGCTGCTGATATCGGTACGAACAGTGCCGGCCAGCGCATAGGCCACCACCAGTGGTGGCGAGGCCAGCCAGTTGGTTTTCACCAGCGGATGCACCCGACCTTCGAAGTTGCGGTTGCCAGACAGCACCGAGGCGACGGCAAGGTCGGCTTTCTGGATGGCTTTCTCGATCGGCTCAGGCAGTGGCCCGGAGTTGCCGATGCAAGTGGTGCAGCCATACCCGACCAGCGAAAACCCGAGCTGGTCGAGGTATTGCGTCAGCCCCGCCGCCTTGTAGTAATCGGTGACCACTTTCGAGCCCGGCGCCAGTGAACTCTTGACCCACGGTTTGCGCGTCAGGCCTTTCTCCACGGCTTTTTTCGCCAGGAGCCCGGCGGCCATCATCACGCTCGGGTTGGACGTATTGGTGCAAGAGGTGATCGCGGCAATGACCACGGCGCCGTTTTTCAGGCGATAGGTATGGCCCTCGTATTCGTATTCGGTTTCGCCGATCAGATCGGCGTTGCCCACCGCCACGCCGCCGCCCCCTTCGCTTTCCAGGCGACCTTCTTCTTTGCTGGTGGGTTTGAATTGCAAATCGAGGAAGTCGCTGAAGGCTTGCGCGACATTAGGCAGTGAAACCCGATCCTGCGGGCGTTTCGGCCCGGCCAGACTGGCTTCGACGCTGCCCATGTCCAGCGCCAGGCTGTCGGTGAACACCGGTTCCTGGCCCGGAAGACGCCAGAGCCCTTGAGCCTTGGTGTAGGCCTCGACCAGTTTCACCACTTGCGCCGGGCGCCCGGACAGGCGCAGGTAATCCAGCGTTACCTCATCGACCGGGAAGAAGCCGCACGTCGCGCCGTATTCCGGGGCCATGTTGGCGATGGTTGCGCGGTCAGCCAGCGGCAGTTCGGCGAGGCCGTCGCCATAAAACTCGACGAATTTGCCGACCACGCCTTTCTTGCGCAGCATCTGCGTGACGGTCAGCACCAGGTCAGTGGCAGTGATGCCTTCCTTGAGCTTGCCGGTGAGTTTGAAGCCGATTACTTCCGGAATCAGCATCGACACCGGTTGCCCGAGCATCGCCGCTTCCGCTTCGATGCCGCCGACACCCCAGCCGAGGACGCCAAGACCGTTGATCATGGTGGTGTGGGAGTCGGTGCCGACCAGCGTGTCGGGGAAGGCGTAGGTACGGCCGTCTTCATCCTTGGTCCACACCGTGCGGCCGAGGTATTCGAGGTTGACCTGGTGGCAGATACCGGTGCCCGGTGGCACCACGCTGAAGTTGTCGAAAGCACTTTGGCCCCAGCGCAGAAAGGCGTAACGCTCGCCGTTACGCTGCATTTCGATGTCAACGTTCTGTTCGAAGGCGCTGGCGGTGGCGAATTTGTCGACCATCACCGAGTGGTCGATCACCAGGTCGACAGGCGACAACGGATTGATTCGCTGCGGATCGCCGCCGGCCTTGGCCATCGCGGCGCGCATCGCGGCGAGGTCGACCACGGCCGGTACGCCGGTAAAGTCCTGCATCAATACTCGGGCAGGGCGGTACTGGATTTCCCGGTCAGAGCGGCGCTCCTTGAGCCACGCGGCGATGGCCTTGAGGTCGGCGCCGGTAACGGTTTTTTCATCTTCCCAGCGCAGCAGGTTTTCCAGCAGGACTTTCAGCGACATCGGCAGCTTGTCGATATTGCCAAGGGTCTTGGCGGCATCAGGCAAGCTGAAATAGTGGTAGGTCTTGTCGTCGATTTGTAGAGTTTTAAGGGTCTTCAGACTATCGAGGGACGGCATTACGATCACTCCTTTGAATCCGCACGGCTACGGATTGAGGGGACGAATAGAGCTTTAAACCTAGCCCTGTTTTAGGTAGCTGGCTAATAACTGGACTCTATGAGCGGAACCAAGGTTCCGACATCGGCTATCATGCGCCGGTTTTCGTGACAGGCATTGCTGCAACGCAACGCTTGAGCATCGCGCAGTGGCCGAATGATCGCCCGCTGCCCAGGAGTAAGAATGAACACCCTATTCATGCATTGCCGGCCAGGCTTCGAAGGCGAAGTCTGTTCGGAGATTTCCGACCTCGCCGCGCAACTCAACGTGTCCGGTTACGCCAAGGCCAAAGCCGCTTCGGCGTACGCCGAGTTTGTCTGCACCGAAGAAGACGGTGCCGAGCGCCTGATGCGCGGTCAGCGTTTCGCCGAACTGATCTTTCCGCGCCAATGGGCGCGTGGCGTCTTCATCGATTTGCCAGAGAACGATCGCATCAGCGTGATCCTCGCAAACATGGCTGAATTCCCGGTGTGCGGCAGCCTGTGGCTGGAAGTCGTCGACACCAATGACGGCAAGGAACTGTCGAACTTCTGCAAGAAATTCGAAGGCCCACTGCGCAAGGCCCTGACCGCTGCCGGCAAACTGGTGGATGACGCTAGCAAGCCGCGTCTGTTGCTGACCTTCAAAAGTGGTCGTGAAGTGTTTCTCGGCATGGCCGATGCCGGTAACTCGGCGATGTGGCCGATGGGCATTCCGCGCCTGAAGTTTCCCCGTGAAGCGCCGAGCCGTTCGACGCTGAAGCTGGAAGAGGCCTGGCACCACTTTATTCCGCGTGATCAGTGGGAAGATCGCCTGCACAGCGACATGACCGGGGTTGATCTCGGTGCAGCGCCGGGCGGCTGGACCTGGCAACTGGTCAACCGCGGCATGCTGGTAACCGCCATCGACAACGGCCCGATGGCTGAAAGCCTGATGGACACCGGGCTCGTGCAGCACTTGATGGCTGACGGTTTCACCTTCAAGCCCAAGCAACCGGTGGACTGGATGGTCTGCGACATCGTCGAGAAACCGGCGCGTAACGCCGCGATGCTCGAAGAGTGGATCGGCGAAGGGCATTGCCGCGAGGCGGTGGTCAACCTGAAACTGCCGATGAAGCAGCGTTATGCCGAGGTGAAGCGCTTGCTCGAGCGCATCGCCGATGGTTTCAAGGCTCGTGGGATCAAGGTCGATATCGGCTGCAAACAGCTGTATCACGATCGCGAGGAAGTGACCTGCCATCTGCGCCGGCACGACACCAAGAAAGCCAAATCCCGCTGATTGAAGTGAACTGCTTTTGTGGCGAGGGAGCTTGCTCCCGCTGGGCTGCGAAGCGGCCCCGAATTCGGCGCCGTTGTTCCTTCAGGCACACCGGGCCAACAGATTTTGCGACGGCTACGCCGCCGAGCGGGAGCAGGCTCCCTCGCCACAAACCCGGCAATGCGCGACAATGCCGGCCAGTTTCAGGAGTGAATCATGAGTGAAATGATCGACACGCCGGTCGACGGCACCCTCGACGCCACCGGCCTCAATTGCCCGGAGCCGGTGATGATGTTGCACCAGCACATCCGTGACCTGGTGCCCGGCGGCCTGCTCAAGGTGATCGCCACCGATCCCTCGACCCGTCGCGACATTCCCAAGTTCTGCGTGTTTCTCGACCATGAACTGGTCGGCCAGCACGAAGAGGCCGGGACTTATCTGTACTGGATTCGCAAGAAGTCCGATTGAGTCCGGGCAAAAAAAGACCTGCATGTGCAGGTCTTTTTTTATGGGTGCCTTTTATGAGTATTCAGCCCATCGAACGACTGATCCGAATGCGCTTGCGCGCGCTGCGCGTCAGGCGGATCGACAGCATCAGCGCCGCGCAGCTCAAGCCGACAATCAAACCCTGCCACAAACCGCTCGGGCCCCGAGGCTCGCCGAGCCAGTCGGTCAGCCCGAGGGCATAACCCACCGGCAAGCCAATGCCCCAGTAGGCGAACAGAGTCAGGATCATCGTCACGCGAGTGTCCTGATAACCGCGCAGTGCGCCAGCTGCGGTGACCTGAATCGCATCGGAAAACTGGAACAGCGCCGAATACACGATCAGCATCGCCGCGATGTGAATCACCGTCGGGTCAGCGGTGTAGATGGCCGCAATCGGTTCGCGCAGCAGCAACATCATGCTCGCCGACAGGCAGGCGTAGGCCAGCGCGGTGCCCATGCCGACACCAGCGGCAAAACGCGCTTCACGCGGTTCCTCACGGCCCAGTGCCTGACCGACGCGCACAGTCACGGCCATGCCCAATGAGTACGGAATCATGAACACCAGCGAACTGACGTTCAGCGCAATCTGGTGCCCAGCCACGACGGTGGCGCCGAGGCTGCCGATCAACAGGGCGATCACGGCAAAAATGCTCGACTCGGCAAACACGGCGATGCCGATTGGCAGGCCGATGGCCAGCAGACGCTTGATCACCGCCCATTGCGGCCAGTCGAAACGGCTGAAAATTTCGCTCGAACGGTAGGCAGGTGCCCAGCGCTCATAACCGGCCAGACCCAGCGCCATCACCCACATCACGATGGCTGTGGCCCAGCCGCAGCCGACGCCGCCCATGGCCGGCACACCGAAGTGGCCATAAATGAAGACGTAGTTCAGCGGTATGTTCAGCGCCAGACCGCACAGGCCCAATACCATCGCCGGGCGGGTACGACCGATGCCGTCACTGGTGCAGCGCAGGACGTGATAGAACGCCACCGCCGGCAGACCGCTGGCGATGCCATGCAGGTATTGCATGCACGGGCCGATCAGCTCCGGATCGACCTTCATCAGGTGCAGCACCGGCTCGGCGGCGACCAGCATCGCCGTGGCAATCAGGCCGACCACCAGCGCCAGCCACAACGCCTGACGGACGATCGGACCGATCTCGCTGTGGGTGCCGGCGCCAAAGCGCTGGGCGACTTTCGGCGTGGTTGCCAGCAGGGTGCCGGTCATCAGCAGAAACACCGGCACCCAGATTGAGTTGCCCAGAGCCACGGCCGCCAGATCTTTTGGCCCGACGCGCCCGGCCATCACCGCATCGACGAAGCCCATGGCCGTGGTCGCCAGTTGCGCGATGATGATCGGCAAGGCCAGGGCGAGCAGGTTCTTGAACTCCAGACGAATCCGCGCGGAGCGGGTCAGGGAGACGGCGACAGGTTGGTCAGTTACAGAATTCACAGGCAAAGCGTCCACAGAGGTTGATGCGCAAGGCGCCGCATTCTACGCCGCTGACGCTTTGGTCAGGAAAAATCCTCTGTTGCGGATTTGTAATCTACTGGAAGGCGATTGCTCCCTCGCCACAGGGGCAGTGCTGTTCTTGCGCTTGCAATCAAAGCCCGCTGGCTCGGCGACCGATCTGCACCTAAACTGCCGATCCGCCCAAGGAGCCCGCCATGCTGATTGTTGCTGACGAAAATATCCCGCTGCTCGATGCCTTTTTTGCCGGTTTCGGTGAGATCCGCCGTGTCCCGGGCCGTTCCATAAACCGTGCGACGGTGGAGCAGGCCGACGTGTTGCTGGTGCGTTCGGTGACCAACGTCAACCGCGCGTTGCTGGAAGGCAGCAAGGTTCGCTTTGTCGGCACCTGCACCATCGGTACTGATCATCTGGATCTTGAGTACTTCGCCGAGGCCGGCATTACCTGGTCAAGCGCGCCCGGCTGCAATGCCCGTGGCGTGGTCGATTACGTACTGGGCAGTCTGATGGCGCTCGCCGAAATCGAAGGTGTCGATCTGACTCAGCGGACTTACGGAGTCGTCGGCGCCGGTGAGGTGGGTGGGCGACTGATCAAGGTCCTCAAGGGGTTGGGCTGGAACGTCAAAGTCTGCGATCCACCGCGCCAGGCCACTGAGGGGGGCGATTACGTCAGCCTCGAGCAGATCATTGAGCAATGTGATGTGATCAGTCTGCACACGCCGCTGACCAGAAGCGGCGCAGGCGCGACCTGGCATCTGTTCGATCAGCAACGTTTGCAACAGCTCAAGCCCGGTGCCTGGCTGATCAACGCGGCGCGCGGTCCTGTGGTGGATAACGCCGCACTGCGCAAAGTGCTGCTGCATCGTGAAGACTTGCAAGCCGTTCTCGATGTTTGGGAAGCCGAGCCCGAAGTCGATGTCGAACTGGCCGAACTCTGCGTACTGGCCACGCCACACATTGCTGGCTATAGCCTTGACGGTAAACAGCGCGGGACGGCGCAGATCTATCAGGCGTATTGCGAATTCACCGGCCAGCCCGCGAGCATCCAGCTCAGCGATCTTTTGCCAGCACCGTGGCTGTCGGAAGTTACTTTGCATGCCGACAGCGATCCGGCCTGGGCGCTGGCGATGTTGTGCCGTGGCGTGTACGACCCCCGCCGGGATGACGCGGATTTCCGCCGCAGCCTTGTAGGCAATGTCGGCGAGCAGCGTGCGGCGTTCGATGTCTTGCGCAAGCAGTATCCGGTGCGGCGCGAGATTGAAGGGCTGAAGGTGCGGATTGAAGGGGAGTCGTCAGAATTGCGCCAGATAGTGGCGGCGCTGGGTGCGGTTGCTGTTTAAAAACCGAGGTGGCTTTATCGCTGGCAAGCCAGCTCCCACAGGTTTCGCGGAGTGCGCAGATTTTAAGTACGACGAAAATCCTGTGGGAGCTGGCTTGCCAACGATAGCTTCACCACAAATCCCGGATTTACAGACAGAAAAAACCCGGCCAAAGGGGCCGGGTCAGGAAGACGGTGGCTATATCACTTTTGTTCGGCAGGCTTGACCAATCGCTTCTCCAGTTCGCGGCAAGCGTCCTGGATCATGTCTTCAGTGATCGGTACTTCACGCCCGTCCTTATCGATAATCGAGCAACCCAGAGTTTGGCCGGGCTTGGTGCGGATCACTTCAATCTTGTCTTCGCTGCGGTGTTGCAAGGACATGGCCTGTCTCCTCATCAGGTTGTGCGCCTAGGTTAAAACCCCCACGTGACCGGGCTGTGACAACTCCCTGCGGTCTGTCGGCGGCGGCATCTCCACTCAAACAGAAATGACCGTTCGTCTCAACTGCGACGTTAGACCAATAGCAACTATGGCCTAGTCTTTGGGGGCATATTTAACCTGACTCATTGTGATTTACAGAGTTCCACCCCAAAGAAGGTTTACGCTAGCCCTTTCATCACCATGGATGCGTACCTGAATGACCCCGAAGCTTTCTTCAAGGCACCGTCGCGCGCTGCGTCTGACCAGTCGATTTCTGGCCCCTTACCGCTGGCAAGTCATCGGTGCGCTGCTGGCGCTGATCGTCACCGCCGCCGTCACGTTGTCGATGGGGCAGGGGATCAAACTGCTGGTCGATCGGGGCTTCATGACCCAGTCTCCGCACCAGCTCAATCAGAGCATCGGCATTTTCATGTTGATGGTGCTGGGTCTGGCCGTCGGTACGTTTGCGCGGTTTTACTGGGTGTCCTGGATTGGCGAACGCGTCGTGGCCGATATTCGCCGCGAGGTGTTCAACCATCTGGTTTATCTGCACCCAGGCTTCTACGAGAACAACCGCAGTTCGGAGATCCAGTCGCGGCTGACCGCCGACACGACGTTGCTGCAATCGGTGATCGGTTCGTCGCTGTCGATGTTCCTGCGTAATCTGCTCATGGTCATCGGTGGCGTCATCCTGCTGTTCGTGACCAACGCAAAACTCACCAGCATCGTGGTGATTGCCTTGCCGTTCGTGGTGGCGCCGATTCTGATTTTCGGTCGGCGTGTACGAAACCTGTCGCGGTTGAGTCAGGACCGGGTTGCCGATATCGGCAGCTATGTATCGGAAACCCTCGGCCAGATCAAAACCGTGCAGGCCTACAACCATCAGGTGCAGGACGAACAGCGCTTTTCGGCGACGGTGGAGGACGCTTTCGACACCGCGCGCAAACGCATTTTCCAGCGCTCATGGATGATCACCATGGTGATCGTGCTGGTGCTGGGCGCGGTGGCGGTGATGTTGTGGGTCGGTGGCATGGACGTGATCGCCGGGCGGATCACCGGCGGCGAACTGGCGGCGTTTGTCTTTTACAGCCTGATCGTTGGCAGTGCGATCGGTACTTTGAGCGAAGTGATCGGCGAACTGCAACGCGCTGCCGGTGCTGCCGAGCGCATCGCTGAATTGCTGCGTTCGGAGAACATCATCCAGTCGCCGACCACGGGCCTTGTGACCTTGCCGGCGCGCGTGCGCGGTGAGTTGCAATTGCAGGATGTGCGTTTTTCCTACCCCTCGCGTCCTGAAAGCTACGCCGTCAACGGCTTGAATCTGACTATCCGCGCCGGAGAGACGCTGGCGCTGGTGGGGCCGTCCGGTGCTGGCAAGTCCACGGTGTATGACTTGCTGCTGCGCTTTTATGACCCGCTGGAAGGACGGATCCTCATCGATGGCGTACCGCTGACCCGTCTCGACCCGTTGGACCTGCGCCGCCACTTCGCCTTGGTGTCACAGTCGCCAGCACTGTTTTTTGGCAGCGTTGAAGAGAACATTCGTTACGGCAACCCGGGGGCAACGCTGGACCAGGTCAAGCAAGCGGCAAGAATTGCCCATGCCCACGACTTCATCGAGAAAATGCCCAACGGTTACCAGACCCATCTCGGCGATGGTGGTCTCGGCCTTTCCGGCGGCCAGCGGCAACGTTTGGCGATTGCCCGTGCGTTGCTGGTCGACGCGCCGATCCTGCTGCTGGATGAAGCCACCAGCGCCCTCGATGCGCAAAGCGAGCATCTGATCCAGGAAGCTCTGCCAAGCCTGATGGAGAACCGCACCACGCTGGTGATCGCGCATCGACTGGCCACGGTGAAAAACGCTGACCGGATTGCGGTGATGGACCAGGGCAAACTTGTGGCCATTGGCACCCATCAGGAACTCATCGTCAGCAATCCGCTGTATGCGCGGCTCGCATCTTTGCAGTTCAACGATGGAAATAGCGCTTCAATGAATGCTGTTACCGATCCTGTAATTCACTAAACAACCGATCAGGTCGTGCACATAAAAAATGCCCGTATCTCGCGATACGGGCATTTTTCGTTACTCGGCATCAGCCGCGTGATCACTGATCGTCGAAGTAGCGCTCGTGCCAATCCACCAGCGGCTGTGGTGAATTGAGCTTCTGGCCGTAGATCACAGAATAAGACAGCACGTTCTGCACGTACTGACGGGTTTCGTCGAAGGGAATGCTTTCCACCCAGACGTCGAAGCTCAAGTGATCAGCGCCGCGCAGCCATTGGCGTACGCGACCGGGCCCGGCGTTATAGGCGGCGGAAGCGAGGACGCGGTTGCCGTTGAACTGGCTATGGACCTGGCTCAGGTAAGCGGCGCCGAGCTGGATGTTCTTGTCGGGATCGAGCACCTGCTGTGGCGAGGCCAGCGGAATGCTGAACTTGCGCGCGGTTTCCTTGGCGGTGCCGGGCATCAACTGCATCAGGCCACTGGCGCCGACGCCGGAGCGAGCGTCGTCCATAAACGCACTTTCCTGACGGGTGATCGCGAACACCCAGCTCGAATGCAGCCCACGTACCTTGGCTTCACGCACGAGGGTTTCGCGGTGGGCCATCGGGAAGCGGATATCCAGATCGTCCCAGTATTGCGCCTGACTGATCGTGCGGATCGCCGGGAAATACCATTTCAGGTCGTAGGCGAGTTTGGCCTGGGCGACCATTTCGTCGCGATTGAAGTGGCGGCTGACGTGATACCACTCGCGGCGACCGTCGACGATCTGCCCGCGGGCATGGAATTCCAGCGCACGGCGCACGCCCGGCGTGTTGCGCACTTTGTTGATTAGCGCCTGGCTCAGCACCAATGGCTTGTTGTTGAGCGAGTAGGGCGACTGCGAGCGGTCAGCGGCGAGGAAACCGTAGAAGTCCCGTTCCCGCGCCAGATTTTTGTACAGGGTTTGTGCTTGCGGGTTCTGCGGCTGGGCCAGTTCAAGGCTACGCGCCTGCCAGTAGCGCCAGCGGTTGGTGGTGGCCAGATCTTGCGGAAGACGCTTGGTCAGTTCGTATGCGTCGTCCCAGCGAGCGAGGCGCAGCAATAGGCGCAAACGCCATTCCGAGACGGTGTTGTCGCGTAACTCCGGGTCGTATTTGGTCATCACGTCCAGCGCGCGGCTGTCGAAACGCCGAGCGAGGGTCAGACCGATTTCCCGGGCAATCGCGACTTTTTCATCGCGGGAGAAATGCATGCTGCTGGCGTAACCGTCGAGCAATGCCATGGCCTTGTCCGGATCCTGACGTGCCAGGCGGCGCAAGCCGAGGCTGACCACATCGGACATCGGCTCATCGGCCGGGGTGAAGCGCGAAGGTTGATTGAGCAACTCCGGTTTTTGCGCCACATCCACCAGCAAACGACCGCGCGGGGCGAGGGTGGTCAGGCCGTTGACCAGACTGTTGGCCAGTGGATAGTTGCGTGCCTGGGCGGCGAGCTTGGTGCGTTCCCAGCGTTTCTGTTCGGTGAGCTGGCCATCGGCGGCCCAGATGCCGAATAGCGCGTCACACGCGGCGGGTTGCGATTTGCCGGTCAGCCACAGTTTGTCGGCATTGGCATAGCCTTCGGCCTTGTGGCCGCTACTGATCTGGTACTGCGCATTGAGGCAGTCGAGTTCAGTGAAGTTGAGTTTCGGGTCGTAATATTTGACGAAGGTGGCCCAGTCGCCACGGTCGGCGAGCCAGCGCAACCAGCGCAGCTTCATCCAGTTGGCCTGGGGCAGGTCGCCGTGCTCGGCGAGGAATTTCTCGATTTCGGCGTTGCTCGCGGTTTTCAGGCGCGCGGTCAGTTCGTCGTAAGCGAGGTATGGTTCCAGCGGATAATCGGCCAAGGCCTGGCTGTAGCGGAAATACGGCCCGGTATCGCCCTTGGCCAGCGCGCGTTTGGCTTCATCGTAATACTGGCGTTGGGTGGACAGGTCCACCGCCTGGGCGGATTGAGCGGCAGCGGCGGTAAGTAGCAAACAGGACAAAACACTGAGAAGGCGACTGCGCATGAGACATCCGGGCAGAGAAATCATGACAAGTGCCGACCTGAATCAGCACTGAATTGTCTGTAGCTTAGCCTTTTGCCAGCAAGCGGCGAAAGCTTTGCGGGCCTCACAGCACAAGTTCGCAACAAATGTTGTGCAGAGTGCTTCGACAGACAAATTGCCGGCCTGCTGAAGCCCTAAGTCAGGTAGAATGCGCGCCCGGTTTTTGGAGAAGCTCATGACCCTGCTCAAATTCAGCGATGTGTCCCTTGCATTCGGCGCGATGCCGTTGTTGGACAAGGTGTCCTGGCAGATCGCCCGTGGTGAGCGGGTGTGCATCATCGGCCGCAACGGCACTGGCAAGTCCAGCATGATGAAACTGGTCAAGGGCGACCAGAAGCCCGATGACGGCTCGGTGTGGCGTGCCCCCGGTCTGAAAATCGGCGAATTGCCGCAAGAATTGCCAGTGGCCGACGATCGGACTGTGTTCGACGTGGTTGCCGAAGGCCTCGATGGTGTGGGCGCGTTGCTCGCCGAGTACCATCACCTTGCGCAGAACTGCGTCACTGAAGAAGACCTCAACAAGCTGATGCACGTTCAGCAAGACCTCGAAGCCCGTGATGGCTGGCGCTTGCAGACCCTGGTCGAAAGTACCCTGAGCCGCCTGCAACTGCCGGCCGACAAGACCCTCGCCCAGTTGTCCGGCGGCTGGCGTCGTCGCGTGCTGCTGGCGCAGGCGCTGGTGTCCGAGCCGGATCTGCTGCTGCTCGACGAACCGACCAACCACCTGGACATCGGTGCGATTGCCTGGCTTGAAGAAGCGCTGAAAGATTTCCAGGGCGCTGTGCTGTTCATCACGCACGACCGTTCCTTCCTGCAAAACCTTGCCACGCGCATCCTTGAACTGGATCGCGGCGGTCTGATCGACTGGAACGGCGACTACGCCAGTTTCCTCGTGCACAAAGAAGCTGCGCTGGCGGCCGAAGAAACCGCGAACGCGTTGTTCGACAAGAAACTGGCTCAGGAAGAAGTCTGGATTCGCCAGGGCATCAAGGCCCGTCGCACCCGTAACGAAGGCCGCGTCCGTGCTCTGAAAGCCCTGCGTGTTGAGCGCAGCGAGCGTCGTGAGCGCACCGGCAAGGCCAACATTCAGCTGGACACTGCCGACAAATCCGGCAAGCAGGTGATGGTGCTCGAGAATGTGAGCTTCGCTCACCCGGGCGGCCCGTTCCTGATCAAGGATTTCTCGATGGTCCTGACGCGCGGTGACCGTATCGGTTTGCTCGGCGCCAACGGTACCGGCAAGACCACTCTGTTGAAGCTGATGCTCAGCGGTCTGCAACCGACCAGCGGCACAGTGGAAGAGGGTACGCGGATCGACGTGGCCTACTTCGACCAGTTGCGCCATCAACTGGATCTGGAAAAAACCGTTATCGATAACGTTGCCGAAGGTCGCGACTTCATCGATATCGACGGCCAGAGCCGTCACGTACTGAGCTACCTTGGCGACTTCCTGTTCAGCCCGCAGCGCGCCCGCACGCCGGTCAAGGCGCTGTCGGGTGGTGAGCGTGCGCGTCTGTTGCTGGCCAAACTGTTCAGCAAACCGGCGAACCTGCTGGTCCTCGACGAACCGACCAACGACCTCGACGTGGAAACCCTCGAGCTGCTCGAAGAAGTGCTGCTGACCTTCAACGGCACCGTGCTGATGGTCAGTCACGACCGGGCATTCCTCGACAACGTGGTCACCAGTACGCTGGTCTTCGAAGGTGAAGGCAAGGTGCGTGAATACGTCGGTGGCTATCAGGACTGGATCCGTCAGGGCGGCTCGCCGCGCCTGCTGGGCGTGACCGAAAGCAAGTCGGGCAAGGCTGACCTGAATTCGGCGGTGGTCACTGCTGAGCCTGCTGTGGTCGCAGCGCCTGCCGCCGCTGCCCCGGCTGCCAAGAAGAAGTTGAGCTACAAGCTGCAACGCGAGCTGGAAGCGTTGCCGGGCGATATCGACGCCAAGGAACAGCAGATCGCTGCTGTTGAGGCTGAAATGGCTGAAGCCGGTTTCTACCAGCGTCCAGCGGCTGAAACGGCCAAGGTGATTGCTTCGCTGGAGCAGTTGCAGGCTGAGCTGGATGCGTTGGTGGAGCGCTGGGCCGAGCTGGATGCCTGATTGTCTCTGATGTGAAAAAGCCCGGCGTTCAGTGATGAACGCCGGGCTTTTCATATGCGATGCGAGCTACAGGTCGATGCGGATCCATTGTTGGGGCGGGCTGCTCGCTCCCACAGGTTATGTATCTCAGCGTTTGACCAAGTGTACCGCCAACACATCGCAAGGTGCGCCGTGCAGTACATCGTTGGCGGTCGAGCCGAGCAGCAATGCCAGACCGTGGCGACCATGGCTGCCGACCACGATCAGATCGCACGCCTGTTCCTTGGCGAAATGATGGATTTCCTGGCGTGGCTGGCCGTAGGTCAAGTGGCAGTTGGCGCCTTCGAGTTCGGAGTACTTGAGTTTCAAGCGCTCAAGCCGCTCTTTGGCTTGATCGAACTGTTGCTGTTGCAGTTGTGACAGGTCCATTGGCACGTCGCCACCGAACGCCATGGCCATCGGCTCGACGATATGCACCAGCGACAGCTTGGCGCCGTTGCTCACCGACAGCTCTCGGGCGCGGTGGATGACAGGGTCGCACTCTTCAGTCAGGTCTACGGCGACCAGGATGTGGTGGTAGGGCATGAGGTGCTCCTCGTGAGGGTTCAATATTGTTAAGTATGGCTGGTTTCAAGCGCATTGGTTCCAAAGTGACGCAATGGGCTCATCAAGATTCGGGAGTACAGATATGACGGTCTGGATAGTGGTGTCAATCCTGCTGGTGGTATTGAGTCCGCTGGCGTGGTTGCGTCCATCGCGCGCGCAGAGCGGGCGCATCGCCCTGCGGATGGAGGCGCGGCGCATCGGGCTGGCCATGCAACTGGCGCCTCAGGAGTGGCCGCATTGGCTCTCGCAAGAGCCGCCAAGCCCCTGCGCGCAGTACCATCGCCCGCGGCGTGGCAATCAGCCGGCGTGCTGGACTTACTGGCAAAAATCGCCGGGTGTCTGGGTCAATCAGTGGCAGGAGGTCTGCGAGGATCGGGCACTGCTCAATCATTTCGAAAAATTGCCGGACAATGTCTACAAGGTCGAGGCGGATAAACAGATGATCGCCTTGTATTGGGGCGAGAAGGGCGATGCAACGGTTCTGCAGGATATCGACGCCACACTGAAAGCGCTGGCATGACGCGCGGACTTTTCGCACTGCAATGGTGTGACGCGTCCGGCAGACGAGCAATAAAAAGCCCGACATGATTCATCGGGCTGGGTTGGCCAGGCAGGCCGGAAACTTTTTTTGATGCCAGTCGCGTCGAGCGGCACGCGCACTTTCTCTGTAGTCCCAGCCAGCGTAGCCTTTTAAACAGGGCTCGTTGCGAATTAGGGCGAATTTTCTAACTATTGATTCTATGAATGGCTTCACATGCAGACGCGTGTTGCCGGTCTTCGTGGTACGGAAATGACCGCAAAGTCGCATTTCAACCCGTATTTTGGGCGATTGACAATTGTCGGAAATTCCGTGAAGGTGACGTACCCAAATCAAACGGGCGTATGAATTGAGCGTTTGTCTTACAGACCGCTCCTACAGAATCCCGACTATCGCGTTGGCGGGTGTGCCGGGTGGATTGGCGTCAGCATCGACGAAAAAGCGTCCTGCCAAGCCATTCGCCTGCGTCCGACGTGTACTGTTCAGCTTCCATATCGTGGAGATCAGTTGATGATTTACGAAGGTAAAGCCATCACGGTTAAAGCTCTTGAAAGTGGCATCGTCGAATTGAAATTCGACCTCAAGGGTGAGTCCGTCAACAAGTTCAACCGTCTAACCCTGAACGAACTGCGTCAGGCCGTAGACACCATCAAGGCAGATGCTTCGATCAAGGGCGTGATCGTCAGCAGTGGCAAGGACGTGTTCATCGTCGGCGCCGACATCACCGAATTTGTCGACAACTTCAAGCTGCCGGATGCCGAGCTGGTTGCTGGCAATCTCGAAGCCAACAAGATCTTCAGCGATTTCGAAGACCTCAACGTTCCGACAGTAGCCGCGATCAACGGCATTGCTCTCGGTGGTGGTCTGGAAATGTGCCTGGCGGCTGACTATCGCGTCATGTCAACCAAGGCCAAGATCGGTCTGCCGGAAGTCAAACTGGGCATCTACCCAGGCTTCGGCGGCACCGTGCGTCTACCGCGTCTGATCGGTGTCGACAACGCCATCGAATGGATTGCCGCCGGCAAGGAAAACCGCCCTGAAGACGCCCTGAAAGTCAGCGCCGTCGACGCCGTGGTTGCTCCTGAGAAGCTGCAGGAAGCTGCCCTGGAACTGATCAAGCGCGCTATCTCCGGCGAGTTCGACTTCAAGGCCAAGCGTCAGCCGAAACTTGAAAAACTCAAGCTGAACGCCATTGAACAGATGATGGCTTTCGAAACCGCCAAAGGTTTTGTCGCCGGTCAAGCTGGCCCGAACTACCCGGCGCCGGTTGAAGCAATCAAGACCATCCAGAAAGCCGCGAACTTCGGTCGTGACAAGGCGCTGGAAATCGAAGCTGCAGGTTTCGTCAAGCTGGCCAAGACCTCTGCCGCGCAGAGCTTGATCGGCCTGTTCCTGAATGATCAGGAACTGAAGAAAAAGGCCAAGGCCTACGACGAAATCGCCAAAGACGTGAAGCAGGCCGCTGTGCTTGGTGCTGGCATCATGGGTGGCGGTATCGCCTACCAGTCGGCCTCAAAAGGCACGCCGATCCTGATGAAGGACATCAACGAGCACGGTATCGAGCAGGGTCTGGCCGAAGCCGCCAAGCTGCTGGTTGGCCGCGTTGATAAAGGTCGCATGACCGCTGCGAAAATGGCTGAAGTGCTCAACGGAATTCGTCCGACCCTGTCCTACGGCGACTTCGGTCACGTTGATCTGGTTGTCGAAGCTGTGGTCGAGAACCCGAAGGTCAAGCAAGCCGTACTGGCTGAAGTCGAAGCCCAGGTCAAAGAGGACACCATCCTCGCGTCCAACACCTCGACCATTTCCATCAGCTTGCTGGCCAAGGCCCTCAAGCGTCCGGAAAACTTCGTCGGCATGCACTTCTTCAACCCGGTGCACATGATGCCACTGGTAGAAGTGATCCGTGGCGAGAAGTCCAGCGAGCTGGCCGTCGCCACCACTGTTGCTTACGCCAAGAAAATGGGCAAGAACCCGATCGTCGTCAATGACTGCCCGGGCTTCCTGGTCAACCGCGTGCTGTTCCCGTACTTCGGCGGTTTCGCCAAACTGGTCAGCGCCGGTGTCGACTTCGTCCGTATCGACAAAGTCATGGAAAAATTCGGCTGGCCAATGGGCCCGGCCTACCTGATGGACGTAGTCGGCATCGACACCGGTCACCACGGTCGTGACGTGATGGCTGAAGGCTTCCCGGATCGCATGAAGGATGACCGTCGCTCGGCCATCGACGTGCTTTACGAAGCCAAGCGCCTGGGTCAGAAGAACGGCAAGGGCTTCTATGCCTACGAGGCCGACAAGAAAGGCAAGCAGAAGAAGGTCGCCGATCCGTCGGTGCTGGAAGTGCTCAAGCCGATCGTTTACGAGCAGCGTGAAGTCACTGACGAAGACATCATCAACTGGATGATGATCCCGCTGTGCCTGGAAACCGTGCGTTGCCTGGAAGACGGCATCGTTGAAACTGCCGCCGAAGCCGACATGGGTCTGGTCTACGGCATCGGTTTCCCTCCATTCCGTGGCGGTGCGCTGCGCTACATCGATTCGATCGGTGTTGCCGAGTTCGTTGCCCTGGCTGACCAGTACGCTGATTTGGGCGCGCTGTACCACCCGACCGCGAAGCTGCGCGAAATGGCCAAAAACGGCCAGAGCTTCTTCGGTTAAGCGCCCCCAACTAGAGTGAGAGTGAACTTATGAGCTTGAATCCTAGAGACGTCGTGATTGTCGACTTCGGTCGTACTCCGATGGGCCGCTCCAAGGGCGGCATGCACCGCAACACCCGCGCCGAAGACATGTCGGCGCACCTGATCAGCAAATTGCTGGAACGCAACAGCAAGGTCGATCCTGCTGAAGTCGAAGACGTGATCTGGGGCTGCGTCAACCAGACCCTGGAGCAGGGCTGGAACATCGCGCGCATGGCGTCGCTGATGACCCAGATTCCGCACACTTCGGCTGGCCAGACCGTCAGCCGTCTGTGTGGCTCGTCGATGAGCGCGCTGCACACCGCTGCGCAAGCGATCATGACCGGCAACGGTGACGTATTCGTGGTTGGCGGCGTCGAGCATATGGGCCACGTGAGCATGATGCACGGTGTCGATCCGAACCCGCACATGTCGCTGTACGCGGCGAAAGCCTCGGGCATGATGGGCCTGACCGCTGAAATGCTCGGCAAAATGCACGGCATCACTCGCGAACAACAGGACGCTTTCGGCGTGCGTTCCCACCAGCTGGCCCACAAGGCAACTGTGGAAGGCAAGTTCAAAGACGAAATCATCCCGATGCAGGGCTACGACGAGAACGGTTTCCTGAAACTGTTCGACTACGACGAAACCATTCGTCCGGAAACCACCCTGGAAAGTCTGGCGGCCCTCAAGCCTGCCTTCAATCCAAAGGGCGGCACCGTGACTGCCGGTACTTCGTCGCAGATCACCGATGGTGCTTCGTGCATGATCGTGATGTCGGCGCAGCGTGCGCAGGATCTGGGTATCCAGCCGATGGCAGTTATCCGTTCGATGGCAGTGGCGGGTGTGGATCCGGCGATCATGGGCTATGGTCCAGTTCCGGCAACACAAAAAGCCCTGAAGCGTGCGGGCCTTGGCATCAACGATATCGACTTCTTCGAGCTCAACGAAGCTTTCGCTGCACAGGCTCTGCCAGTGCTGAAAGATCTGAAAGTGCTCGACAAGATGAACGAGAAGGTTAACCTGCACGGCGGCGCGATCGCCCTGGGTCACCCGTTCGGTTGCTCCGGTGCCCGTATTTCCGGCACCTTGCTGAACGTGATGAAGCAGAATAGCGGCACCTTCGGGGTGGCCACTATGTGCATTGGTCTCGGCCAAGGCATCTCCACCGTCTTCGAACGCGTTTAAGCGTCTCGTCGATGGAAGCCGGGGCCAAGTGCCCCGGTTTTTGTTTTTGTGGATTTATTTTGTTTTTATTTTGAAAAAATTTGAGTGAGGGCCGAAGCGTGCCGATACAACCTGGGCTCTACCAACATTACAAAGGTCCGCAGTACCGCGTATTCAGTGTTGCGCGGCATTCCGAAACCGAAGAAGAAGTGGTGTTTTACCAAGCCCTGTATGGCGATTACGGCTTTTGGGTTCGCCCCTTGAGCATGTTTCTCGAGTCGGTCGAGGTTGACGGCGAGCAGGTGCCACGCTTTGCTTTGGTGCAAGCCGAACCGAGCCTTTTTTCCAGGGCATAAGGCGAGTTCGCACAGAACCCTGTGCTTGACCTCACCTTGTATCAACTATATATAGCGGTGCCGCGTCAGGCGCCAACCGCCTTTCACTTCTAGAATTCAGGAATTTTCTGATCCATGGGCAAATCGCTGGTCATTGTGGAATCCCCGGCTAAGGCCAAGACCATCAACAAGTATCTGGGTAACCAATACGTGGTGAAGTCGAGTATCGGCCATATCCGAGACCTGCCCACCAGCGGTTCGGCTAGCGCCAGCAAAGAGCCAGCCGCCAAGCGCGGCAAGGCTGCTGCGGGCGAAGGTCCGGTGCTCTCGCCGAAAGAGAAAGCGCGCAAGCAGCTCGTCTCGCGTATGGGTGTCGATCCCGATCATGGGTGGAAAGCCCAGTACGAGATCCTCCCGGGCAAAGAGAAGGTCATCGAAGAGCTGCGCCGGCTCGCCAAAGATGCTGACACCATCTATCTCGCAACCGACTTGGATCGCGAGGGGGAAGCCATTGCCTGGCACCTGCGCGAAGCCATCGGTGGTGACGACAGCCGCTACAAGCGCGTGGTGTTCAACGAAATCACCAAGAAGGCGATTCAGGAAGCCTTCTCGGAACCGGGCGAGCTGGATATCGATCGCGTCAACGCACAACAGGCGCGTCGTTTCCTCGATCGCGTTGTGGGTTACATGGTTTCGCCGCTGCTGTGGGCGAAGATCGCCCGTGGCCTGTCCGCCGGTCGCGTGCAATCGGTTGCCGTGAAGCTGGTGGTCGAGCGTGAGCGCGAAATTCGTGCTTTCAACCCGGAAGAGTACTGGGAAGTGCATGCCGATCTCGGCACCACCAAAGGCTCGACCGTGCGTTTCGAAGTCGCTCGCGAAAAGGGCGAAGCCTTCAAGCCGCTGAACGAAGCTCAGGCCATGGCCGCGCTGGAGAAGCTCAAGGCTTCCAGCTACAGCATCGTCAAGCGCGAAGACAAACCGACCAGCAGCAAGCCGTCGGCGCCGTTCATCACGTCCACTTTGCAACAGGCTGCGAGCAATCGCCTGGGCTTCGGCGTGAAGAAAACCATGATGATGGCCCAGCGTCTGTACGAAGCCGGCTACATCACTTATATGCGTACCGACTCGACCAACCTCTCGGCCGATGCCGTGACGATGGCACGTGCTTACATCGAAGACGAATTCGGCAAGAAGTACCTGCCGGAAACGCCGAACGTCTACAGCAGCAAAGAAGGCGCACAAGAGGCTCACGAAGCGATTCGTCCGTCTGACGCCAACACCATCCCGAGCAAGCTGGCGGGCATGGAGCGCGATGCTGAGCGTCTCTACGAGCTGATCTGGCGTCAGTTCCTGGCGTGCCAGATGCTACCGGCGCAATACCTGTCGACTACAGTCAGCGTCGGCGCTGGTGACTTCGAGCTGCGTGCCAAAGGCCGTATCCTCAAGTTCGACGGTTACACCCGCGTGATGCCGCAGATTGCCAAGCCTGGCGATGACGACGTTCTGCCAGACATGGCGCAGGGCGACGTGATGAAGCTGATCAAGCTTGATCCGTCCCAGCACTTTACCAAGCCGCCGGCCCGTTACTCCGAAGCCAGCCTGGTCAAGGAAATGGAGAAACGCGGCATCGGTCGTCCTTCGACCTACGCAGCGATCATTTCGACCATCCAGGATCGCGGCTACGTGACCCTGCACAACCGCCGTTTCTACTCGGAAAAGATGGGCGACATCGTTACCGAGCGTCTGTCGGAGAGCTTCTCGAACCTCATGGACTACGGTTTCACCGCCGGCATGGAAGAGAACCTCGATGACGTGGCTCAGGGCGAGCGCGACTGGAAAAACGTGCTGGACGAGTTTTACGGCGATTTCAAAAAGAAACTCGAAGTAGCCGAAAATCCGGAAAATGGCATGCGTGCCAACCAGCCGGTCATGACCGATATTCCGTGCACCACTTGCGGTCGTCCGATGCAGATCCGTACTGCTTCGACCGGCGTTTTCCTCGGTTGCTCGGGCTACAGCCTGCCGCCGAAAGAGCGCTGCAAGGCCACGGTCAACCTGGTGCCGGGCGATGAAATCGCTGCGGACGACGAAGGTGAGTCGGAATCGTTGGTACTGCGTGGCAAGCATCGCTGCCCGATCTGCAGCACGGCGATGGACGCCTACCTGCTCGACGAGAAGCGCAAGCTGCACATCTGCGGTAACAACCCGGATTGCGCCGGCTACGAAATCGAAGAGGGCAGCTATCGCATCAAGGGCTACGAAGGTCCGAGCCTGGAATGCGACAAGTGTGGCAGCGAGATGCAGCTCAAGACTGGCCGTTTCGGCAAGTTCTTCGGTTGCACCAATCCGACGTGCAAAAACACCCGCAAACTGCTGAAGAGTGGTGATGCGGCGCCGCCGAAGATGGATCCGGTGAAGATGCCTGAGCTGAAATGCGAAAAGGTCAACGACACCTATATCCTGCGTGACGGTGCGTCCGGCCTGTTCCTGGCGGCCAGTCAGTTCCCGAAAAACCGTGAGACCCGTGCTCCACTGGTGATCGAGATTCTGCCGCACAAGGATCAGATCGATCCGAAGTACCACTTCCTGTGCGATGCGCCGCAGAAGGATCCTGATGGTTTGCCAGCAGTGATCCGCTACAGCCGCAAGACCAAGGAGCAGTACGTGCAGACTGAAGTCGACGGCAAGCCTACCGGTTGGAAGGCGTATTTCGACGGTGGCAAGTGGACGGTTGAAGACAAGCGCAGTGCGAAGGCCAAGGCCGAGTAAGCGTTAGTCAGGTACTGAAAAGGCCGTATGACAACCTTCGGGTTTTCATGCGGCCTTTTTGTTTTGTGCTTGCGGTGGGATCGGCTGATCCATGACACTGTCCGGCCTGTGTGAAGCAATTATTTCGTTGTGGAGAGCGCCGTCATGGCTCACGAACTCTATACCCGTACCAATCAGAAGATCTATTTCGCTGGCCTGTCGCTCGAAGCCTTGGCTCGCGCTGAAGAGGGGCGGGCGATGAATTCTCTGGCGTTGATTCAGGCCGGGCGTGAATCGGCGCTGTTTCACCTGTACGGCGCCTTGCTGGGTCTTTGCCATGAGATCGCGGGTTTTTATCGTCTGCCGCAAGCCAATGCGCCACGGGCCGAGATGCTGCTGACGCGTGAAGTGCTGGAGTCGATTGCGATTCCCGAACTGGCCGAAATGGTTGAGTTGGCGGGCAACTCTGAAACCTGGCTGGCAAAACTGCTGGCTGCACACTCGGCAATGTTTCAGCCACCACGGGTGCCACACAAACCAAAGGGCGACGTCACGCAGCCGTTGATTCAGGCAGTCAATCTGGATGAAGAAGAGGCGCCGCAAGAGCTAAGTCGAGAGGAACTGGAGAGCTGGCGGCAGAACTTGAAAGGTCTGGCGATACGTTTCCGCGAAGGCTTGAACGAGTGCTGAGGGCGATTGACACGGTGGCAATCTGAAACATGCTGCTGGTCAAGATCCCGAGCGAAGCCTGAATGATGTCTATATAATCCCTGCCTTTCGTGGAGAACAGACCTATATGCCAACGTCCTTTCTAGAAATTGTCGAGTTACCCGACGGCCGAATCGAACTGCGCAGGGCTGAGGACGAGGGTTCTCTGGTGACTCTGGATTTCTCCGAGGATGCCAAGACATTCCTGCAGGGTCAGCATGTGGAAATCGCCAAGGCGATGCTGAGCGTCGGCGTGCAGATGGCAGGCCGGATGATCGAGGGTGAGTTTGATAAAGAAGAGGGGCCGCGGGTTCTTCATTGATTCCCGGCTGCTTCAGGTTCTTGTCGATACCGCTTCAGATCGGCTTCTCTGTCCTTGGAGAAGCCCTGCGCTTAACACAGCGCGCTTAACTTGTGATCAACCCAATCGAATGTTCAGGCTTTGAGCGTCGCCCATGCGTGCAGCGCTGATCAGTTGTTGCCGTGAACTTGTGTTCAACGGGTTGAGCCAAGTGACCACTGTGTGGCTGCGACCCAGGCGCAAGGCTTCGCAAGCGAGTTGCTGAGCGCTTTGAATGCCTCGCGGTTGCAGCAGCAAAATGCGTTCGCGGTTAAGGCCAGCATCGCGCAGCCACGATTGGGTCAGGCTGGCAGGCGGCGCGATCAGTGTCAGCCAGCGTGCGTCCTGATCGTCGCTCAATTCACGAAGGATCGGGGCCAGCAGGTTCAAACAGTTCCCGGTCGCACCGCGCAGTGACAGCTCACTGAATACTTCAGGTTCGGCATTCCAAGGGCGTTCGACCACATCTTTCAGGATCGGCGCCATCGGTTGCGCCAGAAACGCTTCGAATAAAGGCAGTTGTGTTTGCTGAGGGGTGTGTGGGAACTGCATAAAGCCTCCTTTAGCGGCGGATTACGCCGACACTCAAGCCTTCGATCACCAGTTCCTGATCTTTCAGGTCGACTTCGATAGGGGCGAACTCAGGGTTTTCGGCAATCAGCCAGACTTTGCTACCTTCACGCTTGAAGCGTTTGACGGTCACTTCATCGCCGATACGGGCGACGACAACCTGACCATTACGTGCTTCGCGAGTGGTATGAACAGCGAGCAGATCGCCGTCGAAAATGCCGATGTCCTTCATGCTCATGCCGTGCACGCGCAGCAGGTAGTCGGCGCGAGGGTGGAAGAACGCTGGATTGATGTTGCAGGATTCCTCGATGTGCTGCTGGGCGAGGATCGGTGCACCGGCAGCGACCCGGCCAATGATTGGCAGGGTAGAGTCGTCGGGCTTGGCTTCAAAGCCGGGGATGCGAATGCCGCGAGAAGCGCCAGGGGTCATTTCGATGGCGCCCTTGCGGGCCAGTGCCTTGAGGTGTTCTTCCGCCGCGTTGGGCGACTTGAAACCCAGCTCCTGAGCGATTTCCGCGCGGGTTGGCGGGTAGCCGTTGTCTTCGAGGCAACGTTTGATGAAGGCCAGAATCTCGGCTTGGCGTGGCGTCAGCTTTAGCATAATCATCGCTCTGTCTTTTTATACAGTGACTGGGATTATATACAGTGAAGCGGTCTTGGCAATGCTCGTTTTTTTGCACGCCGCCGGACGGTCGACCTATCGGCTTATTAATGCGTTGACCTTGTGTGGTTAAATAGCTGACCGACCATTCCCAAAACGAACCGGCAGGCTTGACAACGCACAGGCTGAAACGTATGTTTCAAACAAGTGTTTGTCAGGCGGAGTAGCCATGGCCCAGTCGGAAACCGTTGAACGCATTCTTGATGCTGCCGAGCAGTTGTTCGCGGAGAAAGGTTTCGCTGAAACCTCATTGCGTTTGATCACCAGCAAGGCTGGCGTCAACCTGGCAGCGGTTAACTATCACTTCGGCTCCAAGAAAGCGCTGATTCAGGCGGTTTTTTCGCGGTTTCTCGGGCCGTTCTGCATCAGCCTCGACAAAGAGCTGGAGCGCCGTCAGGCCAAGCCTGAAAACAAGCCGACTCTGGAAGAACTGCTGGAAATCCTCGTCGAACAGGCCCTCGTGGTTCAACCACGCAGCGGCAACGATCTGTCGATTTTCATGCGCTTGCTGGGCCTCGCGTTCAGCCAGAGCCAGGGCCACTTGCGCCGTTATCTGGAAGACATGTACGGCAAGGTGTTCCGCCGTTACATGCTGCTGGTCAACGAAGCGGCACCCCGCATTCCTCCTATCGAATTGTTCTGGCGCGTGCATTTCATGCTCGGCGCCGCAGCGTTCAGCATGTCCGGCATCAAGGCCTTGCGTGCGATTGCCGAGACCGATTTCGGCGTCAACACCTCCATTGAGCAGGTCATGCGCCTGATGGTGCCGTTCCTCGCTGCGGGCATGCGCGCCGAAACCGGTGTCACTGATGCGGCCATGGCGACTGCGCAACTGCGGCCTCGCAGCAAGTCAACGCCGGTAGCCGCCAAGGTTTAACCGCGCACGGGTGGGCGCGGCAGCTTGTATCCGCTAAGCTAGCCGCCCATGCCGACTCTCGTTCTGAACCCGTTCTCCATCGATATCGCCGACCTGCCGGGCGCCGCCCTCGGTGGCGATTTCGTGCGGATCGGGTTTTTAGTTTTCAAGGAATCTCTATGACTGCTGGCCTGCAAGGCTCGTTGATGGTGGACGTCGCCGGTACCTGGCTGACGGCTGAAGATCGCCAATTGTTGCGTCAGCCCGAAGTGGGTGGCCTGATCATTTTTGCCCGCAACATCGAGCACCCACGCCAGGTGCGTGAGCTGAGCGCGGCGATCCGCGCGGTTCGCCCGGATCTGCTGCTGGCGGTGGATCAAGAGGGCGGTCGCGTGCAGCGTCTGCGTCAGGGCTTTGTACGTCTGCCGGCCATGCGCGCCATCGCCGACAATCCGAATGCTGAGTATCTGGCCGAGCAATGTGGCTGGATCATGGCCACCGAAGTGCTGGCAGTCGGGCTCGATCTGAGCTTCGCACCTGTGCTGGATCTCGATTACCAGCGTAGCGCCGTGGTCGGCACCCGTTCCTTTGAGGGCGATCCCGAACGTGCCGCGCTGCTCGCCGGGGCGTTCATTCGCGGCATGAACAGCGCAGGAATGGCTGCCACCGGCAAGCACTTTCCGGGTCATGGCTGGGCCGAGGCCGATTCCCACGTCGCCATCCCCAACGACGAGCGCAGTCTCGAAGAGATCCGCGCCAACGACCTCGTGCCGTTCGCCAGACTCAGCAAGCAACTGGCCGCCGTCATGCCGGCTCACGTCATTTACCCGCAAGTCGATTCGCAGCCAGCCGGCTTCTCCCGGCGCTGGTTACAGGACATCCTGCGCGGCGAATTGCAGTTTGACGGTGTGATCTTCAGTGATGACCTGTCGATGGCTGGCGCCCATGTGGTCGGCGATGCTGCCAGCCGCATCGAGGCGGCGCTCAGCGCCGGCTGCGATATGGGCCTGGTGTGCAACGACCGCGCCGCTGCCGAACTGGCCCTGAGCGCCGTGCAACGCATGAAAGTCAAGCCGTCTGCGCGTATCGCGCGGATGCGCGGCCAGTCGTTTGCCAGCACCGATTACCGTCAGGATCCGCGCTGGCTCACCGCCATCGGCGCGCTCAAAGACGCTCAACTGATTGATTAAGGATTTTTCGCTATGACGGTTTACGCAATCATCGGTGGCACCGGCCTGACTCAGCTTGAGGGCTTGAGCATTCGCCAATCGCTGGCGGTAGATACGCCTTATGGCGCACCCTCCGCCGAAGTGCAGATTGGCGAATACGCCGGCAAGGAAGTGCTGTTCCTCGCCCGTCACGGTCACCCGCATCGCTTCCCGCCGCACAAGGTCAACTACCGCGCCAACCTGTGGGCGTTGAAGCAGGCCGGCGCCGAAGCGATCATCGCGGTGAATGCCGTCGGTGGCATTCACTCAGCCATGGGCACCGGGCATTTTTGCGTGCCACATCAGATCGTCGACTACACCAGCGGTCGCGAGCACACCTATTTCGCCGATGATCTGGAACACGTCACTCACATCGACTTCAGCTTTCCCTACAGCGAGCCGCTGCGTCAGCAGTTGATCGCCGCCGTGGCTGCTGAAGGCTGCGAGTACAGCGATCAGGGCGTTTATGCCTGCACCCAGGGCCCACGCCTGGAAACGGTCGCCGAAATCATGCGTCTGGAACGAGATGGCTGCGACATCGTCGGCATGACCGGCATGCCGGAAGCAGCGCTGGCCCGAGAGCTGGATCTGGATTATGCGTGTCTGGCGCTGGTGGTGAATCCGGCAGCGGGCAAGACCACGGAAGTGATCACCATGGCCGAAATCGAGCAGGCGTTGCATGACGGAATGGGCAAGGTGAAGTCGACGTTGGCGCGGGTGCTGGCTGGCTAGGGACTGCCCATGAGCATTCTCATCGAACAGCTTAAGTCGTTGGCCTGGGCTCGGGCATTCACTAGCAATGCCCTGGTCAAGGCTCGGGCTTATGCCGCCGGTGATCGGGTAGAGATCATCGCGATCGATGACAGGAAGATCGAGGCGTTCTGCGTCGGCTCGGAAGATCAGGCGTATGAACAAACCATTTACCTGTCCGAAGATCGGCGGGGTTCCGTCAACTTGCGTTGCCTGTGCACCTGTCCTGTCGCAATCGACTGCAAGCACTGCGCTGCGGTGCTTTATCACCTGCAGGGCAGTGATCATGAGGCGTCTGAAAATGACGCACAGATCCAGTTGGGGCGGGCGCTGGAACATTGGCTTTCGACCATCCCCGTGCCGGCCAAGCCCGCTGAAGAAGGCGCGCAAACCGCAGGCACGCGCCTGTTTTACAAGCTCAAGCCAACGTCAGTGAGCGGCAAGTGGCTGCTCGATATTTTCAAGGTCTCCCAGCTTAAGAGCGGCGAGTTACGCGAAGTCAAACCGATGTATTCGCTAGCGGAAATGCTCACGCGTCAGCCCGGCTACCTGTCCGAGCTGGATCTGCGCGTCGCCAGGCTGCTGGTTGCCATGCACTCGCACCACGCCTATTACAGCGGCTATCCGCTGGAAGGCAGCAGCGGTGCCGAACTGCTGGAAATGCTCCTGCGCACCTCGCGGCTTTTCCTCGATTTCGTGGATTTGCGACCGTTGGTGCCGGGCGCGAAACGCATAGGCCAGTTCGCCTGGGCCGAGCAGGCCGACGGCGGGTTCCGCGCGCAGTGGAGCAGTGCCGAGGCAGCGCAGGAAACCGTGCTGGCGCTGGAGCCGCTTTATTACCTGGATCGTGAACAGCGGCAGATTGGCCTTCTGTTCAATGAGCTGGAAGAAAAACTGGCCAGTCATTTGACTCTGGCGCCAGACATTGCGGCGCGTCAGGCCATGCAGTTCAGTCATCGCATGAGCGCTGCAACGAGAATCCCGCCGCCCCACCAACTGACCGAACGAGTCATCTACGACGTACTTCCGCAGCCGCAACTCACCCTCGTCAGCGGTCGGGAGCGCTCGCGCTGGGAATACGTTCTTGAGCACCGCGCCGCTCTGGTGTTTACCTACAACGGCCAGCCGACGGTGGATCGCAACCCGGAAGTAATGATCCTCAACGGTACCGAAACCCAGCGCATTCAACGCCAGCCTGCGGTGGAAAAGAAACTGCGCCAGATTCTGCAAAAGCACGGCTTCAAGAAAGCCACCCGCAAGAGTTCGCTGGATCGTCCCGGCGAGATGTTCACGTTGCCGGATGATTCCGCCTGGCTCGGGTTTATGCACGAAGGGCTTGCCACGCTGTGCGCCTTGAACTGGGAAGTCGAGATCAGTCCCGGCTTTCATTTCAATGTGCAGCCAGTCGAGCATTGGTACGCCGAGGTCGAGGAAGAGGCTGGCCATCAGTGGTTTGATTTGCAGTTGGGTATTGTCGTCAATGGCCAGCGCTATAGTTTGCTACCGATCCTTCTGCACTTGTTGCGCACCCAGCCGCGCTTGCTTGACCCGGTCAATCTGGCACAACGCAGCGATGACGAAAAACTCCTGATCGAACTGAAGCCCAGCGGTTTTGGCGACCCATCGGGCGCCAAGGTCGCGCTGCCGCTGAGTCGGGTCAAACCGCTGATGGCCACACTGGGCGAGTTGTATCTGGGCGGTCATCAGGGCGATGCACTGCGCTTGAGTGTCCCGGACGCCGCGCGCTTGAGTATGCTCGATGGCGTACCGCTGGATTGGCAGGGTGGCGAGCGGCTGCGCACCTTTGCCAAGCGCCTGCAGAACGCCAGTCACACCCACGTCGCTGCGCCGGCCGGCCTTAACGCGCAACTGCGCCCGTATCAGCTCGAAGGTCTGAACTGGATGCAAACCCTACGCGAGCTTGAAGTAGGCGGCATTCTGGGCGATGACATGGGTCTGGGCAAAACGCTGCAAACCTTGGCGCATCTGCTCACGGAAAAACACGCCGGACGCCTCGATTGCCCGGCACTGGCGGTGATGCCGACCAGCCTTATTCCCAACTGGCTCGACGAGGCCGAGCGTTTCACCCCCCAGTTGAAAGTATTGGCGCTGCACGGCTCGGGGCGGCAAAAGGATTTCGCTGATCTGGCTGAGTACGATTTGGTACTGACCACTTACGCGTTGTTGCCGAGGGATCTGGAGGTCTTGCAGCCGCAGACGTGGAGCGTGCTGATTCTCGACGAAGCGCAGAACATCAAGAACCCGCTCAGCAAAGCCGCGCAGGCCGCGCGCGACTTGCAGGCCCGCCAGCGCTTGTGCCTGAGCGGCACGCCATTGGAAAACCACTTGGGCGAGCTTTGGTCGCAGTTTCATTTCCTCATGCCCGGTTGGCTCGGCGACAGCAAGTCCTTCAATCGCGATTACCGCACGCCAATCGAGAAGCACGGCAATGTTCAGCGCATGCAGCACCTGACAGCGCGCATCAAGCCGTTTTTGCTGCGCCGCAAAAAGGATCAGGTCGCCACTGAATTGCCACCGAAAACCGAAATTGTCCATTGGGTCGATCTCAGCGACGGCCAGCGCGACGTCTATGAAACCGTTCGTGTGGCGATGGACAAAAAAGTGCGCGACGAAATTGCCCGCAGTGGCGTGGCGCGCAGTCAGATCATCATTCTTGATGCATTGCTCAAGCTGCGTCAGGTCTGTTGCGACTTGCGCCTGATCAACATGCCGCTGACGGCGAAGGCGCTGCGCTCCGGCAGTGGCAAGTTGGTCAGCTTGATGGAAATGCTTGAAGAGCTGCTCAGCGAAGGTCGCCGGATCCTGTTGTTTTCGCAGTTCACCTCGATGCTCGCCTTGATCGAGGAAGAATTGCAGTAACGTGACATTGGCTATTCGCTGCTGACCGGCGAAACCACGGATCGACGCACGCCGGTGAAGGATTTTCAGGGCGGCAAGGTGCCGCTGTTTCTGATCAGTTTGAAGGCCGGAGGTACCGGTTTGAACCTGACCGCTGCGGACACGGTGATTCACTTCGACCCTTGGTGGAATCCGGCGGTGGAAAATCAGGCCACTGATCGGGCGTATCGAATCGGGCAAAACAACCCGGTGTTCGTCTACAAGTTGATTGCACGAGGCACTGTAGAGGAAAAAATTCAGGCGTTGCAGCAGGAGAAAGCGGCGTTGGCCGGAGCGGTGCTTGAGGGCGGAACGACGGGTGGCTGGAAATTGGAGCAGAGCGACATTGAGGCGCTGTTTGCGCCGTTGCCTGTTTCCAAGGATTGATTACCTAAATCTGAGGCCATTATCGGAGGGCCCCATCGCTGGCAAGCCAGCTCCCACAGGTTTCGTATCGTTCACAAAATAGTGTTCAACCCTAAATCACTGTGGGAGCTGGCTTGCCAGCGATGGCTATTTATCTGAAAAAGCAGATCTCAGCGCTTGTCGAGCTTATCCGGCAACGGCGCAAACAATGCTTCGATATCGTCGTTCTGCAGCTTCCAGTCTCCAGCCTTGCGCCCGTCCAGCACGCCGGCTGCGAGGTCGGACTTTTCCCTTTGCAGATGCTGAATCTTCTCTTCCACCGTGCCCCGGGCAATCATCTTGTAGACGAACACCGGCTTCTCCTGGCCGATCCGATACGCGCGATCGGTGGCCTGGTTCTCGGTCGCCGGATTCCACCACGGGTCGTAGTGAATCACGGTATCCGCTTCGGTCAGGTTCAGGCCGACACCGCCAGCCTTCAGACTGATCAGAAAGATCTGACGCTTGCCGCTCTGGAATTCCTTCACCGGTGTGCGCCGATCACGGGTCTGGCCCGTCAACAGCGCGTAGGCGACATTGCGTTTTTTCAGCTCTTTTTCGATCAGTGACAGCATCGACGTGAACTGCGAAAACAGCAGAATCCGCCGACCTTCCTCGAACAATTCCTCAAGCATTTCCATCAAGCTATCGAGCTTGCCCGACGTGCTGCCGCGGGCGGGCAGCGTGGCGTCGTTGACCAGGCGCAAATCACAGCAAACCTGACGCAGCTTCAGCAAGGCTTCGAGAATGATGATCTGACTGCGCGCCACGCCTTTGCGGGTGATCTCGTCGCGGACTTTCTTGTCCATCGCCAGGCGCATGGTTTCGTACACATCGCGCTGGGCTTCGTTGAGATCGACCCAGTGGATGATTTCCGTCTTCGGCGGCAGTTCAGTCGCAACCTGTTCCTTGGTGCGGCGCAGCAGAAACGGTTTTATCCGACCATTGAGGTGCTGAAGTCTGACTTCGCTGCCGCGCTTTTCGATGGGCACACGGTAATCGGCGTTGAAGCTTTTGACGTCACCGAGCCAGCCTGGCAGCAGGAAGTGGAACAGCGACCACAATTCACCGAGGTGGTTTTCCAGCGGCGTACCGCTCAGGCACAGGCGCTGGCGGGCATTCAGTTCGCGTGCTGCCTGAGCCGCTTTGCTGTTCGGATTCTTGATGTATTGCGCTTCGTCCAGCACCAGTACGTGCAGCGGCTGTTGCGCCAGACGCTCGACGTCCTTGGGCAGCAGGGCATAGGTGGTGAGGATCAGGTCGAAGTCGGCCAGATTGTCGAAGTGTTTTTTGCGACCGGCCCCGTACAGCGCCACCACTTTAAGTTGCGGTGTGAAGTGCGCCGCTTCATCGAGCCAATTCGGAATCAGGCTGGTGGGCATCACCACCATGCAGGGCCGATCAAGTCGTCCGGCGTTTTTCTCGCTGAGAATATGCGCCAGGGTCTGTAGGGTTTTACCCAGGCCCATGTCGTCCGCGAGAATCCCGCCGACTTCCAGTTGTCGCAGTGATTGCATCCAGCTCAAGCCTTCGAGCTGATAGGGGCGCAGCGTCGCGTTCAAGCCTTCTGGCGCTTCTGTGCTGAAGTCGCGGATGTCGCGCAGACGTTGCGCAAATGTGCGGATCTGCTCGCCGCCCTCCCACAGCAGCGGAATGCCCTCCAGCGAGTTAAGGCGCGTTGCGTCGGCCCTGCTCAGGCGCAGGGTGGTTTCACCCGGTTCCTGCAGGTAGAACTCGCCCAGAGTTGCCAATACCGGCTTCAATCGCCCGAGTGGCAGCGCCACTTGCAGCGGCCCGTGCTCGTTGTTGCGCTGCGGAATATTGACCAGAATCAGCTCGTCATCGCGACGGCGCGCAAGGCGTTCCGGGTTGAGGATTTCCGCGTGCGAACGCATCAGATTGAGCAGGATCGGCAAGAGGCTCAAGCGCTCGCCGTTGACGATGATGCCCAGTTCCAGATCAAACCAGTCGCGTTCCGGCGCCTGCTCGACCGTGGCGTACCAGTCATCCACCGCCGTCAGATCAAAGCCGAATTCCTCATCGATCTGCAATTCCCAGCCATGGGTGCGCAGCTTCGGCAAATCGTTAAGGGTAAAGGTCAGCCACGCGCTGTCATTGACCATCTCATACAGTTCGCCGGCACTTTCCGGCAGTGCCTTGCTCTGACGGGTGGCGATACGGAAGCCGAGGATTCGTAACTGCTCCCGGTAGGACTGTTCGACTTCCGGATGGCGTTTTATCCGCAGTGTCTGGGTTTCCTGGCGAATCAGGATATCGCTGTTCTTCTGCCCGCTGACGTACTCGTCCAGATAGCTGAACGACAGCGCTGCGCGATGCTGAATGTAGCGCTGCATCTTGCCGTTGCGCGGCTCGAAGGCGCTGAACTCGACACTGGCCAGCCACAGGCGTGGCACCGGCTGCACGTTGTCCACCAGCACTTGTGGTGGCGCTTTCGGGCTGCGGTTTTCCAGTACGGCCTGGAGTTTTTCCAGCAGTTCGGCGTCTTTCGCGGCGGCGGGGTAGTCGAGGGTTTCCTGGATTTGCAGCAATACCGCTGCGCAATGTTTGCAGTTGGTGCGAACCGGGCAGGTGCAGGCGGCGTCGACCAGCAGCAAAGTGCCTTTGGCTGACTCGCGCAGGTGAATGGTCTGACGGTAGACGTTACCGCCAGAGCCTTCGCAACTGGCGGTGATGGTTGCATCGCCGACCTGGGCGATGCGTACCCGGTTTTCCAGGGCGTAGCGGCGGCCACGCTCCAGGCTCTGTTCCTTGAATCGGCTGACCCAGGAGGGTGCCAACGGTTTACTCAGGGGCGCGGACATAAGGACTTCGATCAGTCCGGAATGGCTTCAGGCGCTTCCCGTGGCGCAGGCGCCGTCAGGGAAGTGATCTTGATCAGCAGGGCCAGGTGACCGTTATCGAGGTAGTTGAGTTGACCGTTTTTGGTGTGGCTGTCCTGTTTCAGGCGTTCGCTGGCGGTGACCATGCCGTTGGCGTCGATCTGGTTCACCCAGAAGTCGGCATTCACATCGGTGAAGCGCCCGAGTTTCATTTCCAGGGTGCCCTCGATCGGGAACTGGCCGAACTGTTCCTTGCCATCGCTGACGGCCACCTTGGTCGGTGTCTCGCCGAGGGTCTGTTGCCAGGCATTATGCAGCAACACGCTGTATTCGCCGCTGGCGGTGAGTTTGTTGGCGACGTCGTTCAGCGCCGGAGTGCGCTGGCTGTCATCGGCCAGGCGCTGAGCGCCGGCAGCCCAGTCTTCCGGCGCAGCGCGGCTGACAATGGCCGGAACTGCGTTCTGACGGACCAGAATCATTTCGACCTGATACAGGTCATCGGCAAACGCCATCGGTGCTACGAAAGTGAGTAGCAGGGTCAGTGAGCGAAACAGGCGCATGCGGCGTCCTTCAAGCAGTTTTCGGGATGAGGCGCTCGAACAGCGCCTCTACAGTATTAAAGCGCTCTTCCGGGCGCTCCATCGGCACCTGGAACTTGAACATGGTGGCGCCTTCGAATTTGTAGCGTTTCGGCTGACTCTGGATCAGTTTGATCAGGGTCATCGGGTCGACCGGCGTCTGCGCGGCGAACTCGATGCGTCCACCCTGCGGGCCGCCGTCGACCTTCTTGATGCCCAACTGTTCAGCCTGCAACTTCAAGGCCGTGATGCGCACCAGATTCTTGGTCGGCTCCGGCAGCAGGCCGAAACGGTCGATCATCTCGACTTGCAGATCCTTCAAACCTTCCTCGTCGGTGGCCGACGCGATGCGCTTGTACAGAATCAGCCGCGCATGCACATCCGGCAGATAGTCTTCCGGAATCAGCGCCGGCACCCGCAGGTTGACTTCCGGGCCGCCGCCGAGTGGTTGATCAAGGTTCGGTTGCTCGCCCTTGCGGATCGACTTCACCGCACGTTCAAGCATTTCCATGTACAGCGTGAAGCCCACGGCTTGAATCTGCCCGCTCTGGCCATCGCC
The DNA here is from genome assembly GCF_058786735.1 of Pseudomonas sp. FW305-7. Taxonomy (NCBI): domain Bacteria; kingdom Pseudomonadati; phylum Pseudomonadota; class Gammaproteobacteria; order Pseudomonadales; family Pseudomonadaceae; genus Pseudomonas; species Pseudomonas sp. FW305-7. The sequence goes on along the minus strand of NZ_JBYSZA010000011.1, from coordinate 143,104 downwards.
GAGCAATTCGCCGGCGCCACGGATTTCCAGGTCGTTGGTCGCCAGGACGAAACCGGCACCGAGATCCTGGGTGTTGGCAATCGCCTCCAGACGTTTTTCCGCGTCCGAGGTGATTTGCTGGCGTGGCGGTGTCAGCAGGTAAGCGTAAGCCTGGTGGTGACTACGGCCGACACGGCCGCGCAACTGGTGCAGTTGCGCCAGGCCGAACTTGTCGGCGCGCTCGATGATGATGGTGTTGGCGCTCGGCACGTCGATGCCGGTCTCGATGATGGTCGAGGCGATCAGCACGTTGAAGCGCTTGTGGTAGAAGTCGCTCATCACCTGCTCGAGTTCGCGCTCGCGCATCTGCCCATGGCCGATGCCGATTCGTGCTTCCGGGACCAGTTCGGCGAGGTCGGCGGCGCATTTCTCGATGGTCTTCACATCGTTGTGCAGGTAATAAACCTGACCGCCGCGCAGCAGTTCACGGAGCAAAGCTTCTTTGACCGTGCTCTTGTTCTGCTCCATGACGAAGGTGCGCACTGACAGGCGGCGCGCCGGCGGCGTGGCGATGATCGACAGGTCACGCATGCCCGACACCGCCATGTTCAGCGTGCGCGGAATCGGCGTGGCAGTCAGCGTGAGAATGTCGACTTCGCTGCGCAGGGCCTTGAGCTGCTCTTTCTGGCGCACACCGAAACGGTGTTCTTCGTCGATGATCACCAGGCCGAGGTTTTTGATTTTGACGTCATCGGACAGCAGCTTGTGGGTGCCGATAACGATGTCGATCTTTCCTTCCGCCAGATCGGCGATCGCAGCGTTCACTTCCTTGGCGGATTTGAAGCGGCTCATCACTTCCACAGTCACTGGCCAGTCGGCGAAACGATCGCGGAAGCTGTTGTAGTGCTGCTGGGCGAGGAGGGTGGTCGGTACCAGAATCGCCACTTGGCGACCACCATGCACAGCGATGAACGCCGCGCGCATGGCCACTTCGGTCTTGCCGAAACCGACGTCGCCGCAGACCAGTCGATCCATCGGTTTCGGCGCGAGCATGTCTTCGCGCACGGCTTCGATGGTCGACTGCTGATCCGGCGTTTCTTCGAACGGGAAACCGGCGCTGAAGGTCGCGTAATCGGCTTTCGGGTCGGCAAACGCGTAGCCTTCGCGAGCGGCGCGGCGGGCATAGATGTCGAGCAGTTCGGCGGCGACATCGCGCACTTGTTCAGCGGCTTTGCGCTTGGCTTTCTGCCAGGTTTCCGAGCCGAGACGGTGCAGCGGGGCCAGCGAATCGTCGCTACCGGTGTAGCGGGCGATCAGGTGCAGGTTGGCCACCGGCACGTAGAGCTTGGCGTTCTCGGCGTATTCGAGGGTGAGGAACTCGGCAGCCTGATTGTCGATTTCCAGAATCGTCAGGCCCAGGTAGCGGCCGACACCGTGGTCGATATGCACCACCGGCGCGCCTTCACGCAACTCGGTGAGGTTCTTGATCACCGCGTCGTTGTTGGCATCCGCGCGCTTTTCACGACGGCGACGCTGCATCACGCGTTGCCCGAACAGCGGACTTTCCGCGACCAGCGCCAGCGCCGGATCGTCGAGCATCAAGCCTTCATCGAGCGGCGCGATGGTGATCGCCAGGCGATCCTTGCTCGCAACGAAGTCCGGCCAGCTGTCGACGGTTTTTGGTCGCAGCTTCAGGCGTTCGAGCAGCTCCAGCAAGACTTCGCGACGCCCCGCCGATTCGGCGGTGAACAGCACGCGTCCGGGGAATTCATCAAGGAAGTTCGACAGCGCTGCCAGCGGTTGAGTGGCTTTGGCTTCGATGGCCAGATTCGGCAGTGCCTGGGCCGGAAAGCGTTCGCGACCGACGCCGGTTTCCACGTCCTGCTGGCTGGCGACCACTCGCGGCCAGCTCTTCAGGCGGGCGAAGCAGTCCTCCACCGGCAGGAACAATTCGGCTGGCGGCAATAGAGGGCGCGATGGATCGACGCGGCGCTCCTCATAGCGATTGCGCACGTCGTTCCAGAAGTTTTCCGCCGCCTGCTCGATGCCTGGCAGCGAGAACACTTGCGTGTCCTGCGGCAGGTAATCGAACAGGGTCGAGGTTTCGTCGAAAAACAGCGGCAGGTAGTACTCGATGCCGGCGGGCGTGATGCCGCTGCTCAAGTCCTGAAAGATCGGGCAGCGCCGGAAGTCGACATCGAAACGCTCGCGGAACCGCGCCTTGAAGCGGGTGACCGCATCTTTTTGCAGCGGGAACTCACGGGCCGGCAACAGCTTGACCGAATCGACCTTGTCGATGGAGCGCTGGTTTTCCGGATCGAACGTGCGCAAGGTTTCGATTTCGTCGTCGAACAAGTCGATGCGATACGGCAGTTTGCTGCCCATCGGGAACAGGTCGATCAGCGCCCCGCGCACGGTGAATTCGCCGTGCTCGTACACCGTGTCGACGTAGCGATAGCCACTGGCTTCAAGCCGCGTGCGCATCTGTTCGACGTCGAGCTTCTGGCCGACATCCAGCACCAGACTGCTGCCGAGCAGGAATTTGGTCGGCGCCAGTCGATGCAGGGCCGTAGTGATCGGCACCACCAGCACGCCATGTTCCAGCTCCGGCAGTTTATAAAGGCTGGCGATGCGCTGGGAAATGATGTCCTGGTGCGGCGAAAACAGGTCGTACGGCAGGGTTTCCCAGTCGGGGAAATGCAGAACGGGCAAATCCGGGGCGAAGAAACTCAGCTCCTGTTCCAGCCGTTCGGCACTCTGGCTGTCGGCGGTCAGTAGCAGGGTGAAGCGCTTGGCAGCGCTGGCAGCCTCGGCAATCGCCAGGCTCAGGGCGGCACCGGGCAAGTTGCCCCAATGCTGTTTACCTGCCGCGGCAGGGAGAAGCGGTAGACGCAGAACAGGCACGGAAGGTTGAGCTCCAGGCGTTGCGACAAAGTCGGTAATTGTAGCGGCGTCCGGTGCTGCCTGTCAGTTGCAGACTGTGTCTATCTTCGCTGTTTGCACGAAATGTAGTGGTAACCATAAAAAAGAGCACTTTTTTGAGGGTTATGTAGTGCCGAAATCGAGTGGTGTTACGGAGGGTTACAGACATCGTCTAACACTTGTCGAAAAATTGACTGTGCTGGAGGCCCCGGTTTTACTGGGCTGGAGAGCGGCGTTATTTTTTGTGACGGAATTTTGTTACCGATTGCGCGACAAGCGCGCATTGCTACAAGAGGTTCTGGGCGGCATAATGTAGCCCCTTTTTTCTGCCCCTACATGTGGAAGGTTCCCGTGACTCAGAAGCCCGACCAGTGTCTTGGTGAATGGATCGACCGTGAAGCACTCGCAGAAGCGATGATTCCGCTTATCGGTCAGCTCTACCGCAATAACAACGTGGTGAGCTCGATCTATGGCCGCAGCCTGATCAACCAGTCTGTCATCGCGATTCTCAAAGCTCATCGCTTTGCTCGTCATCGTTCTGCCGACGACAGCGAACTCTCCGTCCACGAAACATTCCCACTGCTCAAGGCCATGAGCGAGCTCAAGCTCGGCGCGGCTTCGGTGGATCTGGGCAAGTTGGCGTTCAAATTCCGCAGCGAAGGCAATGGCCGCACCGCCGAGCAATTCGTTCGTGAAGAAATGGCTGACGTGGTTGGCCAGCAAAACGCTTCGGCCCGCAAAGGCACTGATGTTGTGCTGTACGGTTTCGGTCGTATCGGCCGTCTGCTGGCGCGCATCCTGATCGAGAAAACCGGTGGTGGCGACGGTCTGCGTCTGCGTGCCATCGTCGTGCGCAAAGGCGCCGACAACGACCTGACCAAGCGCGCCAGCCTGCTGCGTCGCGATTCGGTACATGGTTCGTTCAACGGCACCATCACCATCGACGAAGAAAACAACACCATCACCGCCAACGGTAACCTGATCCAGGTGATCTACGCGAAGAACCCGACCGAGGTTGATTACACCCAGTACGGCATCAAAGACGCGCTGCTGGTGGACAACACCGGTGTATGGCGTGATGCGGATGGCCTGGGTCAGCACCTGGCCTGCCCGGGTATCGACCGCGTTGTTCTGACCGCGCCTGGCAAAGGCAAGCTGAAGAACATCGTTCACGGCATCAACCACGGTGAAATCACCGCTGACGACAAGATCGTGTCCGCCGCTTCCTGCACCACCAACGCCATCGTGCCGGTGCTGAAAGCGGTGAATGACAAGTTCGGCATCATCAACGGTCACGTCGAAACCGTTCACTCGTACACCAACGACCAGAACCTGATCGACAACTTCCACAAAGGCGATCGCCGTGGTCGTTCCGCTGCGCTGAACATGGTAATCACCGAGACCGGTGCTGCCACTGCTGCTGCCAAGGCTCTGCCTGAACTGGCTGGCAAGCTGACCGGTAACGCGATCCGCGTTCCGACGCCAAACGTGTCGATGGCCATTCTCAACCTCAACCTTGAGAAAGCCGCCACCCGTGAAGAGATGAACGAGTACCTGCGCTACATGGCGCTGCACTCCGATCTGCACAAGCAAATCGACTTCGTCAACTCGCAGGAAGTGGTTTCGACCGACTTCGTTGGCTCGCGCCACGCTGGTGTGGTCGACGCTGAAGCGACCATCGTTCAGGACAACCGCGTTGTTCTGTACGTCTGGTACGACAACGAGTTCGGTTACAGCTGCCAGGTTGTTCGCGTGATGGAAGACATGGCCGGGGTAAACCCGCCAGCGTTCCCGCGCTAAGCCTTAGCTGCAAATGAAAACGCCCCGACTTTGGTCGGGGCGTTTTTTTATGCCTGGTAAATATCTGTTGCCTGTTGCGGCCTCATCGCTGGCAAGCCAGCTCTCACAGTGGTTTAGGTCGTTCACAAAGGTGTGTACACCAAAGAAACCTGCGGGAGCTGGCTTGCCAGCGATGGCGTCCTATCGGGCGCCGCCAGGTACAGCCGCTTGCGCCGTGCGCAGCTCATGTTTGTTACCCCGGAACAACACCAGCGTCGCAATCAACCCCAGCACGGCCGCGCCACTGAGCCAGATCCCCGGCGCAGCCTTGTTATCCAGTACATGAATCAGATAAGTACACGCTGCCGGCGTAAACCCGCCGAACGTCGCTGTCGCCAGGCTGTAGGCCAGCGAAAACCCGGTCGTCCGCACTTCCACCGGCATGATCTCGGTCAGCGCCACGACCATCGCGCCGTTGTACGAGCCGTACAGGAACGACAGCCACAACTCGACGATCAGCAAATGGCTGAAACTCGGGTTCGCCACCAGCCACGACAGGGCAGGGTAGGCCGTCAGAATCGCCAGAATCGTCGCAGCGAGCAGTAGGGGTTTACGGCCGATCTTGTCGGACACCGAGCCCATCACCGGCAGCCAGAAGAAGTTCGACAGGCCGATACACACCGTCACCAGCAAGGCATCGAAGTCCGACAAGTGCAGTTCGGCCTTGCCGAAGGTCGGGGTGTACGCGGTGATCAGATAGAAGGAAACCGTGGTCATCACCACAAGCGCCATGCCGGCGATGACGATGCCAAAGTTCTGTCCGATCGAACGGACGATTTCCCGCAGGGTAGGGCGATGCTTGCGTGCCTGGAATTCCGGGGTTTCTTCCAGTGAGCGACGGATCACGAAAATGACCGGCACAATCATGCAACCGATCAGAAACGGCACACGCCAGCCCCAGTCACCCATTTGTTCCGGGCTCAGCCAATGGTTGAGAGCAACACCCAGCAGTCCGGCAAAGACCACCGCCGCTTGTTGGCTCGCGGATTGCCAACTGACGAAGAAGCCCTTGCGCCCCGGTGTGGCGATTTCTGCCAGATAAACCGACACACCACCCAACTCGACGCCAGCGGAGAAGCCTTGCAGCAAGCGGCCGAACAACACGATCAGCGGCGCGGCGACGCCGAGTGTGGCGTATCCCGGAACGCAGGCAATCAGCACCGTGCCGGCAGCCATCAGGGCCAGCGTGATGATCAGGCCCTGGCGGCGACCATGCCGGTCAATGTAGGCACCGAGGAAAATAGCCCCCAGCGGACGCATCAGAAACCCGGCGCCGAAGGTCGCGAGCGAAAGCATCAGCGAAGCGAAGGCGCTGTCGGCCGGGAAGAAGGTCTTGGCGATGGCCGTGGCATAGAAGCCGTAGACCATGAAGTCGAACATTTCGAGGAAGTTGCCGCTGACAACGCGGAAAATCGCTTTGCCTTTGCCCGTGGTGGTGGACATGTTCAGTTACTCATTATTGGATTTTATAAACGCGTAGCATCCGTTGGGAGCGAGCGGGCCCTTTAATCCATAATGGCCGTCGCGGTTTTGCAGGGAGATGAATAATTGTTCACTGGACGGTGGTTTGGACTTGTGATTTTGGCTGGCATATTGGCCGGCTGCGGCAATGGCGACTCAATGGAAAGCTTCGCAGGCCCGACCATGGGTAGCACGTATTCGATCAAGTACGTGCGCCACGCAGGCCTTGCTGAGCCAGCGCAGGTGCGCAGCGAAGTGGAGGGCATCCTCGGCGAAGTCGACCGACAGATGTCTACTTATCGCAGCGACTCCGACATCGAACGCTTCAATGCATTGCCCGCTGGCCGCTGTAACACCATGCCTGCGCCAATCCTCGAATTGATCCGCGTGGGCGAGCAACTGTCAGAGCAAAGCGAAGGTTCCTACGACCTCACTGTCGAGCCGCTGATGAACCTCTGGGGTTTTGGCCCACAAGGTCGCGAAGAAAAGGTCCCGAGCGCTGCCGCACTGGCAGAGGTGTTGCAGAAAGTCGGCCATCAACATCTGCACATCGACGGCGATCAGCTGTGCAAGGACGCCGCTGTCGAAGTCGACTTCAATAGCATCGCCGCCGGTTACGCTGTTGACACGATCGCCGCCAGGCTGGATGCCATGGGCATCCACGATTACCTCGCCGAAGCCACGGGCGAGCTGAAAGCCAAGGGCAGGAAACTCGACGGCTCGCCGTGGCGCATTGCTCTGGAAGAGCCTCGCGATGATCAGCAAGTCGCCGAGCGCGTGATTAGTGTCGACGGCTACGGCGTTTCCACCTCCGGCGACTACCGCCACTATTTCCTGCAGGGCGGGCGGCGCTATTCCCACACCTTCGATGCGCGTAGCGGCGCACCTGTCCTACACAACCTGGCGTCAGTCACGGTGATTCATCCTTCAGCGTTGATGGCCGATGGACTATCGACGCTGTTGCTGATTCTCGGGCCTGAAAGGGCTTGGGACTATGCCGAAAAGCATGACATTGGTGCATTCTTCGTGATTCGTGCCGATACAGGTTTTGTCATCCGCACCAGCAAGGCTTTCGAGCGCCTCAGTGGCGCAAAAATTGACTGAGAACAGTACGAAAGCTGGCGTTGTAGTGCAGGCAAAAGTAGCCTACGACGCGACCAAGGGTTAATGTGCGCGGCGTTGACGCTTCTATAGACTGTGTCCGGGTTCTTGATTGACCCCCAATTGTTCCTTCGCGCCGCCGTTCGGCGTGATTTAGCCGCCGGTGCTGCTGGCACCGCGGCCTGTTCTGAGGAGTACGCATGGCTGTCTACAACTACGACGTGGTGGTGCTGGGTTCCGGCCCGGCGGGAGAAGGCGCGGCAATGAACGCCGCCAAAGCAGGGCGCAAGGTCGCGATGGTCGACAGCCGTCGCCAGGTCGGCGGCAACTGCACCCACCTCGGCACCATCCCGTCCAAGGCACTGCGTCACTCGGTGCGGCAGATCATGCAGTTCAACACCAATCCGATGTTCCGGGCGATCGGCGAGCCACGCTGGTTCTCCTTCCCGGACGTGTTGAAAAGCGCCGAGAAAGTCATTTCCAAACAAGTCGCTTCGCGTACCGGCTACTACGCCCGTAACCGCGTCGACGTGTTCTTCGGCACCGGCAGCTTCGCCGACGAGCAAACCATCGAAGTGGTCTGCGCCAACGGTGTGGTCGAAAAACTGGTGGCCAAGCACATCATCATCGCCACTGGCTCGCGCCCGTATCGTCCGGCTGACATCGATTTCCACCACCCGCGCATCTACGATAGCGACACCATCCTCAGTCTCGGCCACACCCCGCGTAAACTGATCGTTTACGGCGCCGGCGTGATCGGTTGCGAATATGCCTCGATCTTCAGTGGTCTGGGTGTGCTGGTTGAGCTGGTGGACAACCGCGGTCAGCTGCTGAGCTTCCTCGACTCGGAAATCTCCCAGGCGTTGAGCTACCACTTCAGCAACAACAACATCACCGTGCGCCATAACGAAGACTACGATCGTGTCGAAGGCGTGGACAACGGCGTGATCCTGCACCTCAAGTCCGGCAAGAAGATCAAGGCTGACGCCTTGCTCTGGTGCAATGGCCGTACCGGTAACACCGACCAGTTGGGTCTGGAAAACATCGGCGTCAAGGTCAACAGCCGTGGTCAGATCGAAGTCGACGAGAACTACCGCACCTGCGTGCCGAACATTTATGGCGCAGGCGACGTGATCGGCTGGCCGAGCCTGGCCAGTGCCGCCCACGACCAGGGGCGTTCGGCCGCTGGCAGCATCGTCGACAACGGTAGCTGGCGCTTTGTGAATGACGTGCCGACCGGCATCTACACCATTCCGGAGATCAGCTCGATCGGCAAGAACGAGCAGGAACTGACTCAGGCCAAAGTGCCGTACGAAGTCGGCAAGGCGTTCTTCAAGAGCATGGCGCGTGCGCAGATCGCCGGCGAGCCGCAAGGCATGCTGAAGATCCTGTTCCACCGTGAAACCCTGGAAGTGTTGGGCGTTCACTGCTTCGGTTATCAGGCGTCGGAGATCGTCCACATCGGTCAGGCGATCATGAGCCAGCCGGGCGAACTGAACACCCTGAAATACTTCGTCAACACCACGTTCAACTACCCGACCATGGCCGAAGCCTATCGGGTAGCGGCGTACGACGGCCTCAACCGGCTTTTTTGACGGGCTCCGGCCGGTGGCCTGAGCCGGCCGGGGAGACCGATTTCAGCAATTCTCGAGGGTGGCAGTGGCCAAACCGGGAAAGTCTGTAATCAGGCTGTCAACGCCGAAGTCGGCGAGTCTGCGCATCAGCGCAGGCTCGTTGACGGTCCACACTGACACATGCAGCCCCTGACGCTGCGCCTTCTGCAGGCGTTCCGGCGTACACAGCGTCCAGTTCAGCGCGAGAATTTCGCAGCCATAGCTTGCCGCGACCTTCAACGGGTCGAGCCAGGCGTATTCGGCCACCAGTCCCCGTGACACATCCGGCACCAGATCCAGCGCCGCTTTCAAGACTTCCCGCGAACTCGAGGTGATTGTCACCTTGTCCAGCAGGCCATGTCGCTGCGCCATTTCACGAATGGCCAGCACGGTGGTTGCCGCGCGAGTACGCGAAGCGCTTTTGACTTCAAGCTGCCAGTGCTCGAAATCACACTTCTCGAACAACTCCTCCAGTGTTGGAATCGGGCACGGCTTGATCCAGCCCGGGCCGCCCTTGCGTGCGTCGTAGGTCACCAGTTCGGCGGCGGTATGCTCGACGACTTTGCCACGGCGGTCGGTGGTGCGCTTGAGGGTCGGGTCGTGAATGACCATCAACTCGCCGTCCTTGGACAGGTGCAGATCGAGTTCGCAACGGCGCACGCCGTGCTTGAGACATTCCTGAAAACTGCTCAGGGTATTTTCCGGTGCTTCGCCCTTGGCGCCGCGGTGGCCGTAGATGAGGGTCACGGTTCTTCCTTAATTTAAATGCCTGATTCGTTCTGTTCGCGGGCCAGACGTCGTTCCTGGGCCTGCTTCTGCAAGATATAGCGGGCGAGCAACTGGCGCTGGGCATCGGTCAAGTGTTCGAACTCGGTACCGACGTCATAACCCTCGCCCTTGCGGTCGCAATGGGTGACGCGGGCGCGCAGCAACAGGCCCAGTGCCTGCGGCATGAGCACCAGTTTCACTGACAGGTGTGCACCCGTGGCGATCGGCGTCGGGTACTGAAAGTCGATCCCGCCTTCGGAAATGATCACCGGTTGCGGCTCGCCGATATGGCCGAGCACGGTCAGGGCGACCACCTGACTGAGCAGGTCGATGCGTTTGTTCTGGGATTTCAGAAACGCGGCGATGGCCCGGTCGCGTTCACTGATCTGGCGCAGCAGGTGCTGCGACTCGAATTCGCTCAGGTGCAGTTCGCTGAGCAGGTTGAACAGCGGGGAAGCATCCTGCAACACTTCCTGGCCTGCGGCTTCGGGAGCGGACAGGGGCCGAATTTCCAGTGCGATCGTGTCCTCGATACGGTAGTATTCGCGGCGATCTTCTTCATCTAATGTCGACATGGCGAACCCATGGTAGCGGCGGTGGTCTGAGTGTAAAGCTGGTTATCGACCCCCGCCACAAGGACGTTCCTTTTCCCTCCGAACAAGCCCCGACATGTTCAGACCTCTCTTCGTATTTATCGGCACGCGTTATACCCGTGCAAAGCGTCGCAATCATTTTGTGTCATTCATTTCCCTGACTTCGATGATCGGGCTCGCGCTTGGCGTGGTCGTGATGATCGTCGTGCTCTCGGTGATGAATGGCTTCGATCATGAGATGCGCACCCGCGTGCTGGGCATGGTGCCCCACGCGACCATCGAATCCACCGAGCCGATCAGCGATTGGCAAAGCCTGGCCACCCAGGTCAAGCAGAACCCGCAGGTGACGGCCGTCGCGCCGTTCACCCAGATGCAGGGGCTGCTGACCAATAACGGTCAGGTGTCCAAGGTGTTGCTCAACGCCATCGACCCTGCGCTTGAGCGCAATGTGTCGATCATCGATAACTTCATGAAGCAGGGCAAACTCGACGATTTGACGCCGGGCAGCTTCGGCATCGTGGTTGGCGATAAAGCCGCGACCAAGCTCGGCGTGGGCATCGGTGACAAGATCACCTTCGTCGCGCCGGAGGTCAGCGTGACCCCGGCCGGGATGTTCCCGCGCATGAAACGCTTCACCGTGGTCGGCATTTTCCATGTCGGTGCCGGCGAGCTCGATGGTTATCTGGGCGTTACCAACCTGCAGGATCTGGCGAAAATGCATCGCTGGAAGCCTGAACAGGTGCAGGGCATTCGCCTGAAGTTCGACGATCTGTTCCAGGCACCGCGCGTGGCATGGAACATCGCCCAGCAGCTTGGTGAAGACCATTACTACGCCCGCGACTGGACGCGTACGCACGGCAATCTGTATCAGGCGATCCGCATGGAAAAAGCCATGATCGGCCTGCTGTTGCTGCTGATTGTTGCCGTGGCGGCGTTCAACATCATTTCCACACTGGTGATGGTGGTGAATGACAAGAAAGGCGACATCGCCATTCTGCGTACATTGGGCGCAACACCGGGCACGATCATGCGCACGTTCATGGTTCAGGGCACGGTCATCGGCGTGGTCGGCACGGCGATTGGCGCAGTGGTCGGGATCTTCGCCGCGCTTAATGTCAGCGCCGCGATTTCCGCCCTTGAAGGGCTGATCGGCCACAAATTCCTTAATGCTGACGTGTATTTCATTGATTATCTTCCGTCGCAGGTGCAGAGCCAGGATGTCGTAATGGTCTGCGCCGCGGCGTTGGTCTTGAGTTTCCTCGCCACCCTGTATCCCGCTTGGCGTGCCGCGCGCACCCAGCCGGCGGAGGCGCTACGTTATGAGTGAGTCGGGCATGAGTGAAAAAGCAATTTTGAGCTGCCGCAACCTGGGCAAATCCTATGAGGAAGGCCCGGAGTCGGTGCAAGTGCTGGCCGGTCTGCAACTGGAGTTGCACCCGGGCGAGCGAGTGGCGATTGTCGGCACCTCGGGTTCGGGCAAAAGTACCTTGCTCAACCTGTTGGGCGGCCTCGACACGCCAACCAAGGGCAGTGTCTGGCTCGACGGTGAAGAACTGTCGGCGCTGAGTGAGAAAAAGCGCGGTCTGCTGCGCAATCGCGCGCTGGGTTTCGTTTACCAGTTCCACCACTTGCTGCCGGAATTCACCGCGCTGGAAAACGTCTGCATGCCGTTGCTGATTGGCAAGACGCCGATCCCGGAAGCCCGTCAGCGTGCTACCGCGTTGCTGGAGCGGGTAGGGCTGGGCCATCGCCTTGAGCACAAACCGGCGGAACTGTCCGGTGGCGAGCGTCAGCGTGTCGCCATCGCCCGCGCGCTGGTGAACAAGCCGGGTCTGGTGATGCTCGATGAGCCGACCGGCAACCTCGACTCCCACACCGCGCAGGGCATTCAGGATCTGATGCTGGAACTCAGCACCTCGATGCGTACCGCGTTTCTGGTAGTGACCCACGACATGAACCTGGCCCGCCAGATGGATCGCGTACTGCACCTGCAAGAAGGTTGCCTCACGCCCATCTGACGGGTTGAAACCCGGCGCCTGAAAAGGCGTCGGGTCTTTTATTTTTATACGGTGCCCCAGCGAATGTTCAGACCGTTATCGATCTTTATCGGCGCGCGCTATACCCGAGCCAAGCGCCGCAATCGCTTTGTTTCGTTCATTTCGATGACCTCGATGATCGGCCTCGCCCTCGGCGTGTTGGCGATGATTGTGGTGTTGTCGGTGATGAACGGCTTTCAGCGCGAAATGAGCTCGCGCATCCTCGGCATGGTGCCGCACGCGACCATCGTTGGCGTGAAGCCGATTGATGACTGGCAGCCCGTGGCCGCCGCCGCGATGAAAAATCCCGAAGTGACCGCCGCCGTGCCGTTCACCGAAATGGAAGGCATGCTTTCCTACAAGGGTTTGATGCAGCCGATCCAGATCAACGGTGTCGATCCGGCTCAGGAGGGCAAAGTCTCGATCGTCGCCCAGCACATTGTTCAGGGCCGGCTCGATGCCTTGAAGCCCGGTGAGTTCGGCGTTGTCATCGGTGAGATTACCGCCCGCCGTTTCCGTTTGAATGTCGGCGACAAGATCACCCTGATCGTGCCGGAAGTCAGCACCGCACCGGGTGGCATCACCCCGCGTATGCAGCGGCTTAACGTGGTGGGTGTGTTCAAGGTTGGCGCGGAACTGGACGGCTCGATGGGTCTGATTCATGTGGCCGATGCGGCGACCATGCAGCACTGGGAACCGAATCAGGTGCAGAGCGTGCGTCTGGCGGTGAAAGACCTGTACGCCGCGCCGAAAGTCTCCTCGGACATCGCCGTCGGCCTCGGCGCCGATTTCAAGGCTGACGACTGGACCCACACCCAGGGCAGCCTGTTCAGTGCGATGAAAATGGAAAAAACCATGATCGGCCTGCTATTGCTGATGATCGTCGCGGTGGCGGCGTTCAACATCATCGCGACGCTGATCATGGTGGTGAACGACAAAGGCGCGGACATTGCGATCCTGCGCACCATCGGCGCCACGCCCCGGCAGATCATGGCGATCTTCATGGTGCAGGGCACGGTGATCGGCATTGTCGGCACCTTGATTGGTGGCGTGCTGGGTGTGATCGCGGCGCTGAACGTCAGCGAACTGGTCGGCTGGGTCGAGCGGGTGAGCGGGCAGCACATTTTCAGTTCCGATGTGTATTTCGTCAGCAACTTGCCTTCCGAATTGCAGGGCGGGGACGTGCTGTTGATCTGCTCTGCCGGGTTCATCTTGAGCTTCCTGGCGACGGTGTATCCGGCGTGGCGGGCGGCGAAGATCGAGCCGGCTCATGCGCTGAGATACTCGTAAGCTTTGAATTTGTTATCGCGGGCAAGCCCGCTCCCACAGGGTTTTGAGTCGGGCACGAATTTTTAAAACGACTCGGAACCTGTGGGAGCGGGCTTGCCCGCGATGGGGCCGGAACGGCGAGCCTCAATCCTTCTTCGGTAACTCAATCACAAACCGTGTCAATCCAGTTTCTGATTCGCAATGAATCTGCCCACCATGGGCGCGGACTATTGATTGAGTAATCGCCAACCCCAACCCCGCATGCTCACTGCTGCCTTCCTGCCGCGCCGGATCGGCCCGATAAAACCGGTCGAACAGCCGTGGCAACAACTCCGCAGAAATCCCCTCGCCACTGTTCTCGACTGAAATGCGCACAGCGCTCGGTTGATCAACGATCCGCAAACTTACGTAGCCCTCAACCGGGGTAAAGCGCAGCGCGTTATCCAGCAAATTCGACAACGCCCGACGCAACATACTGCGATCACCTTCGATCCGCGCATGGCCCTCGCGCGTCAGCTTGACCCCGAAGTCCTCCGCCAGCGGCGCAAAAAACTCCAAAAGCACATTCGTTTCATCCGCCAGTTCCAGCGCCTCACGCTTGGGCATCAACAATCCGTGGTCAGCCTTGGCCAGATACAGCATGTCGTTGACCAGTTGCGCCATCCATTGCAGTTCTTCGAGGTTGCTGTGCAGTGCTTCGCGGTAGTCTTCCAGCGGTCGCGGGCGGGTGAGGGTGACCTGAGTGTGGGTCAGCAGGTTCGACAGCGGTGTGCGCAGTTCATGGGCGATGTCGGCAGAAAACGCAGACAGCCGTTGAAACGAGTCGTCGAGTCGTCCGAGCATGGCGTTAAAGCTGTGGGCCAGTTCCGTTAGCTCTGGCGGCATTTGCGCTTCCGGCAGTCGGGCATTGAGCGATTGGGCAGAAATCCCACGGGCCACAGCACTCATGCGCCGCAGTGGACGCAAGCCACTGCGGGCGGCCCAGGCACCGAGTAACGCGGTAGCCAGTGCAGAGAGGCCAACGGTCAGCCAGATCAAATGCTGCATGCGTTGCAGGAAATGCTGGTGATGGGTGATGTCCAGCAACAGGGTCAATTGTGGCGAGTCGCTTTTGTCCGGGTAGAGCGGAGCATTGAGCACACGATAATCGGTGCCCGCGTCGCTGATGGTCGACAAACCTCTGGTTTGCGGCAGATCGCGCGGTACATGAATCGAGCTGTCGTACCAACGTTGGCCGTCACCGCCAGTGATGCGCAGTGACAGATCGGCCTGGCGACTCAGTTCGTCCGCCAACCGCGCCTCACTTTCATTGGCCTGAACATCCTGCAAGGCGCGGCGCAGGCCGATCAGTTTGCCGTCCAGCAATTGCTGGTCGAGCTCAATGAAGTGTGCCTCGCTGGCGCGGCTGAACAACACCCCGGCAAACAGTGATACCACGGCGGTGCAAGCGGCAAACAGCAGGGCCAGACGCGAACTCAAGGACAAGCGGCGCATCAGGCTGGACGCTCTTCAAGCACATAACCCATGCCGCGTACGGTGTGGATCAGTTTGTTGGGGAATTCGTCATCGACCTTCAAGCGCAAACGGCGGATCGCCACTTCAATCACGTTGGTGTCGCTGTCGAAATTCATGTCCCACACCTGCGAGGCGATCAACGACTTTGGCAGCACTTCGCCCTGACGGCGCAGGAGCATTTCCAGCAAGGCGAATTCCTTGGCGGTCAGGTCGATGCGTTGACCGCTGCGCTCGACCCGGCGGCGAATCAGGTCCAGGCGCAGGTCGGCCAGTTGCAGGCTGGTTTCCTGCGGTGTGGCGCTGCCACGACGCAGCAGGCTGCGCACCCGCGCGAGCAGTTCGGAGAAGGCGAAAGGCTTGACCAGATAATCGTCGGCGCCGAGTTCGAGGCCGTGAACCCTGTCCTCCACAGCGTCTTTGGCTGTCAGAAACAATACTGGCGTGTCGAGACCGGCGCTGCGCACCGCGTGCAGGATCTGCCAGCCACTGCGCCCGGGCAGCATCACGTCGAGGATCAACAGCGCGTAGTCGCCGCTCAAGGCCAGTTGCTGCCCGCTGTTGCCGTCGGCCACCAGTTCGGTGTTGAAGCCGGCTTCGGTCAGGCCTTGGCGCAGGTATTGCCCGGTTTTCGCTTGGTCTTCGACGATCAACAGTTTCATGGGTAACTCGGGTGGGTTCGGTTGTAATAACGAAAGCTTTATACCGTGAGAGCAGGCGATAACCGCCAACCTGACAAAGTTGTAATCTGCCTGTCAGGCAGATGCCAGCGCAGACCGGCTAAAGTTTCCCACAGGCTGAACCTTATCTTGTTGGAGTAGGACTATGTTTTTGCGCAACTCTTTGGCCGTGGCGGCCTGTTTGCTGGCGCTGAGTTCACCGGTCTGGGCCGGACCTGCGCACAGCTACGATTTCGGCCAGCCGGCGCCCGCCGCGAAGGCTACACGCAGCGTCGAGGTGGTGCTGAACGACATGTCGTTCGATCCGAAGTCGATTCAAGTCAAAGCGGGTGAGACGATTCGCTTTGTATTGGTGAATAAAGGCCAGTTGCTGCACGAATTCAACCTCGGTGACGCGGCGATGCACGCCGCACATCAGCAGGAAATGTTGCAGATGCAGCAAAGCGGCATGCTCACGCCTACTGGCATGAAAGAAATGTCCCACGACATGGCGGGCATGGATCACGCTGCGATGGGCCATGGCATGAAGCATGACGATCCCAACAGTGTGCTGGTCGAGCCGGGCAAAACCGCCGAGCTGACCTGGACCTTCAGCAAGGCCACCAGCCTGGAGTTCGCCTGCAATATTCCCGGGCATTATCAGGCCGGCATGGTCGGCAAACTGACAGTCAGTCAGTAAGCACTCAAAGGCGCGAGCAAAGGCTGGTAGAATCCGCTGATTCTTCAGTCAGGTTTCCGCCATGCATCCCGCAGCCGAACATTCGCCGCTGGGCAAGTCCAGCGAATACATCGCCACCTACACGCCGTCCCTGCTGTTCCCGATTCCGCGTACCGCGAAATGGGCCGAATTGGGCCTGACCGCCGAAACCCTGCCGTATAAAGGCGTGGATTTCTGGAACTGCTTCGAATTGTCGTGGCTGCTGCCGTCGGGCAAGCCGGTGGTAGCGATCGGTGAGTTCAGCATACCGGCGGATTCGCCGAACATCATCGAATCGAAGTCGTTCAAGCTGTACCTGAACTCGCTGAACCAGACCGCGTTTGCCGATATCGCGACGTTGGAAGCGACGCTGGTCAAAGACCTGTCTGCCGCTGCCGGCAAGCCGGTCGGTGTGCGGGTTCGCAGCCTGAAAGACGTTGAGGCGGAAGGTGTTGTGGCACTGCCCGGCGTGTGCATCGACGATCTGGATATCAGCGTCAGCAACTACGAGCACCCGCGTCCGGAACTGCTGCGCTGCGATGATTCGCGCATCGTCGAGGAAAGCGTGCACAGCCATTTGCTCAAGTCCAATTGCCCGGTGACCAGTCAGCCGGACTGGGGCAGTGTGGTGGTGGAATATCGCGGCTCGGCGCTGGATCACGCCAGTCTGCTGGAATATATCGTCAGCTTCCGCCAGCACTCGGACTTCCATGAGCAGTGCGTGGAGCGGATCTTTCTTGATCTGCAGCGGTTGCTGAAGCCGGAGAAATTGACGGTGTTTGCGCGTTATGTGCGTCGCGGTGGGCTGGATATCAACCCGTATCGCAGCACCGAAAGCGTACAACTGCCGAACCATCGCTTGGTTCGTCAATAAATTAACCAATGTAGGAGTGAGCCTGCTCGCGATAGCGGTGCAGCAGTCGACATCAACGTTGAATGTCGGTCAGCTATCGCGAGCAGGCTCACTCCTACAGGGTATTGCATTGCCACAGTAGAAATGAAAAAGCCCTGCCAGAAATGGCAGGGCTTTTTGCATGCGGGGGAATCAGATCCCCATGCTGCCCAGCGCATTGACGATGTTGCGCAAGGTGCCGGCAATGGCCGGGTGTTCGAGTTCGAAGCGATCAACTGCCAGATTCACGCCATCGGCGATGCTGGCGTCCTGAGTAGCCGACTCCAGTTTGATTTCAGATTCAATCTGCGCCATCAGCGCATGCAAATCTTCACGTTCGACTTCCGACAGCGGCGGATTCTGCTCCAGCTGCTCGCGCAGGGTATCGAGCTGTTTTTGCAGTTCTTGGGCGGGCATGGTGTTTTCCTTTTATCGAGAGGCACTGGCATTGACCGCAGCCGCGCGCCAAAGGTCTATGGCTGACCTTTAGATTAATCCACTCTCGTACAACCTGCATGATCCCGATCAGGGCTTTTCGCCTTTGAGACGGCGCAGGCTGATGTCCGCCAGACAGGTCTCCAGCTCGCCCAGATGATCGATCACCGAGTGCACGCCGAGCCCGAACAACTGCACCGTCGCCTTGCCGCGCAGTTGCTCGCGTTCCTTCTGGCTCAATGCCTGCCACTCGCCCGGTGCCAGGCCGCAGAGCGAACCGCAGGACGCAAGGCCAATGGTCCATAACCCGGCATTCAGCCCCGATTGCAGCAGACGTGGTTCGCCGCTGACCAGGACGCAACCGTCCAGGCTGCCGACGTTCAAGTCCATCAGCGCCTGCCAGCACGCGTTGGGAGCGGGCCACGGATTGATTGTTGCCGAATGTTGCGCAGGCTTGATCCACGCCGGCAAAGTCGCCGACAGCGGCAGTGCAAGGGCAGGGGGCAACTCATCGATCCAGGCGCAGGGAATCTGCTGGCGCTGCAAGTTGTGCAGGCTCTCAAGTGCGCCCGGTGTGGCTTCGGCCTGTTCGGGCAGGGAAATGGTCTGTTGCCGGGCGCGAGCACCGAAATCCACCAGGCATCCGCTGAGACCGAACAATACGGCGGTCAGGCCGGGTGCAGCGAGGGGCAAGGTTTCGGCATGTGACATGGCAGCGTCCCTGAAATAACCATAAGGCTAGGGCGCGCCGGTGACAGTTGGATGACAGGCTTGTGAACAGGGCGCTGGAAACGTCCTACAAGTAGCTTCATTCCCAGACTGCCCAAAAGACCTTTTGCGCTTATACTAGCGGCCTTACGCCCGGGCGAAGCTGCTCGCGCCAGTACAAATCCAAGGAGTTTTTCTATGCGCTGGAGCCCTTCGCTCGCTCAGCTTTGTGTATATGCCGGCTTGTTGCTGGCGCCGTTCGCCACTCAAGCGGCAACGGAAGAAGACCCTTGGGAGAGCGTCAACCGTCCGATCTTCGAGTTCAACGACTTCGTCGACACCTACGCGCTGAAGCCGCTGGCGCAAGGCTACGAGTTTGTGACGCCGCAATTTCTCGAAGATGGCATCCACAACATGTTCCGCAACGTCGGTGATGTCACCAACCTGGCGAACAACATCCTGCAGGCCAAACCGGCTGCGGCTGGCGTCGACACCGCACGCTTGATCTTCAACACCACGTTCGGTCTGCTCGGCTTCTTCGATGTCGGCACCAAAATGGGCCTCAATCGCAGCGACGAAGACTTCGGCCAGACCCTCGGCTACTGGGGCGTCGGCAGTGGTCCATACGTGATGCTGCCGCTAATGGGCCCAAGCACCCTGCGTGATGCGCCGTCGAAATACGTCGACAGCTACACCGGTCCTTACCGCTACATCAACGACGTGCCGGTGCGTAACTCGGTGTTCGGCCTGAACATCGTCGACACCCGCGCCAGCCTGCTGTCGAGCGAGAAGTTGATCAGCGGCGACAAATACACCTTCATCCGCAACGCCTACTTGCAGAACCGCGAGTTCAAGGTGAAGGATGGTCAGGTCGAAGACGATTTTTGATTTCGACCGATAGAATGAAGAAGGCGACCTCCGGGTCGCCTTTTTTGTGTGCGCTTATGTCATCTGCAGAATGGTCAGGCCGAGGCGCTGAGTCTTGTCATCCTGCGCCTTGACCCAGACGACTTCGGTTTCGGCCTCAAGGCCGCTGAGTGCCGCATGATCGGAGTCGATGCGTACGCTCAAGCGGTCGCCAACCGCGAACTGACGCGGCGCCTCGACCTGCATGCCACTGCTCGAGAGGTCGATGCACACCGCTGAAACCTCATCACCTGCATGAATCAACACGACATCGGCATCGACCCGCATGCGGATGAAATCGCGCTTTTCGCTGTAGTCCCGACCGGTTTGACTCATGGTTTCGTCCTTCCATTGGGTTACGGTTTGAGCTGTTCTTATAACTCTCGGTGATTTGACAAGTAAAGTCGTCAAGCGACCATCGGCGCATGCTTGAAACGCCCCGCGGATGGGAGTACCGTCTGCGCCTTAGAAGGGCACCTCTGGTGCAACCGTGTACGGAGCTAACGCTCGAAAGCGGTGCAGCAGAGAGGCTAGAAAGCGAATCCAGTAGTCAGTGCAGGGCCAGTCGCCCCGCCAACTACGCCAACCTAATTCTGGCGCCGTTTGCCCACATGCCAAAAACCAGTGCCACGCTGCTGATAATCGATGATGACGAAGTAGTGCGCGCGAGCCTCGCGGCCTATTTGGAAGACAGTGGTTTCAGCGTCCTGCAGGCCAGCAACGGCCAACAGGGTCTTCAGGTATTCGAGCAAGACAAGCCCGACTTGGTCATCTGCGATCTGCGCATGCCGCAGATGGGCGGTCTCGAACTCATCCGTCAGGTCACCGAGCTGTCGCCGCAAACTCCGGTGATTGTGGTTTCGGGTGCCGGCGTGATGAACGACGCGGTCGAGGCCCTGCGCCTGGGCGCGGCGGATTACCTGATCAAGCCTCTCGAAGATCTGGCTGTGCTCGAGCACTCCGTGCGTCGGGCCCTGGATCGTGCGCGCCTGCTGCTGGAAAACCAGCGCTATCGCGAGAAGCTGGAAAAGGCCAACCGCGAGCTCGAAGCCAGCCTGAACCTGCTCCAGGAAGACCAGAACGCCGGTCGCCAGGTGCAGATGAACATGCTGCCGGAAAGCCCGTGGAGCATCGACGAGTTCAAGTTTGCCCACCAGATCATCCCGTCGTTGTACCTTTCGGGTGATTTTGTCGACTATTTCCGTGTCGACGAGCGCCGGGTTGCGTTCTACCTGGCGGATGTATCCGGTCATGGTGCCTCATCAGCCTTTGTCACCGTGCTGCTGAAGTTCATGACCACGCGCTTGCTGTTCGAGTCCAAGCGCAACGGCACCTTGCCGGAATTCAAGCCTTCGGAAGTCCTTGGTCATATCAACCGGGGGCTGATCAGTTGTAAGCTGGGCAAACACGTCACAATGGTCGGTGGAGTCATCGACGAGGAGACCGGTTTGTTGACCTATAGCATCGGCGGCCATCTGCCTTTGCCCGTGTTGTACACACCTGACAGTGTTCGTTATCTGGAAGGACGTGGTCTGCCGGTGGGGCTTTTCAATGAAGCCACTTACGAAGATCACGTGCTTGAGCTGCCGCCGACGTTCAGCCTGACGCTGATGTCTGATGGCATTCTGGATCTATTGCCAGAACCTACGCTCAAAGAAAAAGAAGCGGCTTTGCCCCAGCGGGTGAAGTCAGCGGGCGGCAGCCTGGATGGTCTGCGGCAAGTGTTTGGATTGGCCACGCTAGGGGAGATGCCGGATGATATCGCCCTGTTGGTGTTGAGCAGGAATCTTTAATGAGTACCGGTAGAATCCAGTTCGCCGAGCAGGATGGCACCTTCGTCCTGAAGTTCGTCGGTGAAGTTCGCCTGACCCTGTGTTCGGCGTTGGATGCGACTATTGAGAAAATCTTCACCGCGCTGAATTTCAACGCGATCGTGATCGATTTGACCGAAACCCGCAGCATCGACAGCACCACGCTGGGCCTGTTGGCCAAGCTGTCGATCCTGTCGCGGCAGAAGGTCGGCCTGCTGCCGACCGTCGTCACCACCCACGATGACATCACCCGTCTCCTGCAATCGATGGGCTTCGAGCAGGTGTTCAACATCGTCAACCATCCCGTGCCGTGCCCGGAATGCCTGGACGATCTGCCTGATCAGGATCAGTCGGAAGAAGTGGTGCGGATCAAGGTGCTGGAAGCGCACAAGATCCTCATGGGGCTGAATGATTCCAACCGTGAAGCCTTCCATGATCTGGTGAATGCCCTCGAAAGACACTGATCTGTTGAGAGAGAAGGTGTTTGAGCCGGCCTCATCGCTGGCAAGCCAGCTCCCACAGTGATTGAGTGACCCCGGAGTATCTGTTCCACACATGACCCTGTGGGAGCGGGCTTGCCCGCGAAGGCGTCAGTTCAGACAATGCATCTTCCGGCACTGCATAAAAAAGGGCGAACCCGACCGGGTTCGCCCTTTTTGCATTCCTGCGACTCAGATCACAGCTTGGCCTGCAACAGCGCCTCAAGCTTCTCCTGGTCACGGGCAAACTGGCGAATGCCTTCTGCCAGTTTCTCGGTGGCCATCGCGTCTTCGTTGGACAACCAGCGGAACTGCGCTTCGTTCAAGCTCAGGCGCGCTTCACCGGCATGACCCGGGGCCAGTTTGCGCTCCAGCTTGCCAGTGTCCGCCGCCAGCTTGTCGATCAGGTCCGGGCTGATGGTCAGGCGATCGCAGCCGGCCAGTTGTTCGATCTGATTGAGATTGCGGAAGCTCGCGCCCATGACCACGGTCTTGTAGTCATTGGCTTTGTAGTAGTTGAAGATGCGCGTTACCGACTGCACACCCGGATCATCGGCGCCGGTGTAGTCGTTGCCGTTGGCCTTCTTGTACCAGTCGTAGATACGGCCCACGAACGGCGAGATCAGGAATACGCCGGCATCGGCGCAGGCTGCCGCTTGCGCAAAGGAGAACAGCAGGGTCAGGTTGGTCTGGATGCCTTCCTTCTCCAGCACTTCGGCAGCGCGAATGCCTTCCCAGGTCGAAGCGATCTTGATCAGTACGCGGTCGCGGCCAATGCCGGCCTTGTCATACAGCTCGATCAAGCGATGCGCACGCTTGAGCACGGCGTCTTTGTCGAACGACAGGCGCGCATCCACTTCGGTGGAGATGCGGCCCGGGATCACTTTGAGAATTTCCTGACCCACGGCGACACCGAAACGGTCGCTGGCCAGGCCGACATCGCCCTTGCAGTCGCTGACGCAGGCGTTCAGCAGCTCGGCGTAACCAGAAATGGCCGCGGCTTTAAGTAGCAGGGAAGGGTTGGTGGTGGCGTCGACCGGTTTCACCCGGGCGATCGCTTCGAAGTCGCCAGTGTCGGCAACCACGGTGGTCATTTGTTTGAGTTGTTCCAGCTTGGAAGTCATGTGTGTGCTCTGTCCTGTGGGTTTGACGACATTACCCGAGCGCTGACAGCCACTCAAGGGCGCGTACGTGTATCGATAGCCCTCGCGGCAACAACCTGAAAACGATTGTTTGAATGGTGGGGGCGCGGTATCGATGAATACGATGCCAAAACGGCTCACAGGTTCAAAGCAACTGACCTGCGTACAGGTCAGTCGCACGCGGACTACTGGGCATTCAATTGAGTTGCAGCGGCTATTTTCGCGGGCTTCGGTTGGCCGTCAGAGGTCAGCAGGCCGAAGTTCTTTTCGCGCTCGTTACTCCCCGAGTCGCTGTTTCGCCATTCATAGAGGGATGTCAGCGGGATACCGAGCTTTTTCACATCGGCGATGAAGGCGCCGACTTTGCTGGCCTGGCCGTCGTTGCCGCCATTGGAGCTGAGCGCCGATATGCCCCATTCACTGATGACCCCCGGCAAATGGAAGTTTTGCTGAATAAACGCCTGCGCGTTGCTGATCTGCGTGGCTGTCATGCCGTAAGGGTGATAGGAAATCGCGCTCAGGCATTTGGGGTATTCGCTGACGATGCGGTTGAGCGCCACGGTTGAAGCAGAGCCGGCAGTCGGTGGCCGGGCGAAACCGTAGCCGACCAGCGGCGTCGATTGCGCTGAGCCCTGTAGCGACTTGCACACAGCGCTCATGAAAGGCACGAACGTCGTGTCGAAATTACGCGTCGGCCAATAGGTCTCAAGATCTGGCTCATTCCAGATCTCAATCGCCACCAGTTGTGTGCTGTAGGAGTTTTCCAGACCCGACAGCGCATTGGCAAACGATTCGCCGGCGGTTGCCAGATCGGTGGCTGAGGTGGCGGGCAAAGGCTTGATGGCACGCACGGTCAGCAACACCGGCAGGCCCGCTGATTTAGCCGCGGCGAAGGCATCGCTGACCTGTTTTTGATAAGCCTTGGCAGTCAGGCTGTCGCTCCACACGCCGAAGCGCACAAAACTGAATCCGGCGTCTTTGATGTGCGCGGCGTCCTCAGCGGAGAAGTTCTGGATCTTCACCTGGACACCGATGGTCTTGGCGGGGAGGTTGGGGAAGAGCTCACTGGCGTGAACTTGAGTGAGGGCACTGAGTGCCAGCAACGCAGGGGCGAGCCGTTTGAGATGGGCTGGTTTCATGTCTGTTCTCCCGATGGGAATGACAACGGCGAATAGTTATCTCGTTACATGAATTACGAAACTAACAATGGCACTAAGTGCATGAATGTTATTTTTTGTCAGGAAGTGATTGGCTGAAAATCACAGTTATTTTTAGTCCGCTAATTCCGATTGGGGTGCTTTTGGCGGTGTGGTACTTAATACGCTGCTACTAACAGGGTCAATCTATTTCCGAGTGCAGGAAGATCTTGCGGGTTCATTAAAAAACCGCTCTGGATGTTGGCAGTTTGATATTACACAGGAAAGAAAACCTTGTTCAAAAACATCCTTGTCGTCTGCGTTGGCAATATATGCCGAAGTCCGACAGCAGAACTTCTGTTGCGCAAAGCGCTGGCGCCGGCAGACATCTCGGTGACCTCCGCAGGCCTCTCGGCGCGTGTCGGTGAAGGCGTGGAGGCATCGGCCCGGCAGGTTCTGCAAGACCACGGGCATAACCCCGAAGGCTTCAAGGCGCGGCAACTGACGCCGGATATCGTCAATGAATCAGATCTGATTCTGGTCATGGAAAAACAGCACGTTAATCAAGTATTGAAGATTGCCTCTCACGCGCGGGGCAAAGTGTTTTTGCTCGGCAAATGGCAGAGCGAGCGAGAAATACAAGATCCCTATCGTCAAGGCAAGGCCGCTTTTATTCATGCCCATGCATTGATTGAAGATGCTGTCAGCTCATGGGCACAACGTCTCGCACGTTGATGAATATTCTTCAGATCAGTGAATGGTAAGAACAGACTTATGCAGTTACCGTCAGTAATCGCCAACCGTGATAACGATCAAGACAGTATTGATCTGCTCGGCATATTCGGCAGTTTGATCGACCAGAAATGGTTGATCGGTGCGTTTACCGGTGCCTTCATGGCTGCCGGTGTTGCCTATGCCGTTTTGGCCACGCCGGTATACCTGGCAAACGCGCTGGTTCAGGTCGAACCGAAAAAGAACGACATGCTCGGTTTTTCCGATCTCAACAGCATGCTCGGTGGGCAATCGCCGTCCGTGACCGAAATCGGCATCATCAAGTCCCGCGCAGTGATCGGCAAAACCGTCGATGACTTGCGTCTGGACATCGACGTCACCCCAAACACCTTCCCACTGATCGGCGGTTTTCTCGCCCGTCGTTATCGTGGCGAAACCGAGTTCAGCGTGGCGCCGCCACGTTTCGGCCTGAACAGCTACGCGTGGGGCGGCGAGAGGGTGGAGATCACCCGGCTCGACCTGCCGAAAGAACTGCTCGGCAAGAAACTCACGCTGATCGCTGGCGAGCAGCATCACTTCCAGTTGTTCGATGAAAACGACAACGTGCTGGTTGACGGCGTCACCGGTGAAGCCTTCGCGCAAGACGGCGTAGAAGGGCTGATCACGCAGCTGTCGGCCAACCCGGGCACTCGCTTTGAAGTGGTGCGCAATCCACGGATCGTGACCATCCAGGGCTACCAGGATGCGCTGGATATTTCCGAGCAAGGCAAGGAGTCGGGGATTATTCGCCTGGCACTGGCTAGTTCCGACGCTGCCGAGGCGGTGAAGATTCTCAACAAGATTGCTGCGCTGTACGTCGAACAAAACGTGCGCCGCACCTCGGCGGAAGCCGCGCAGAGTCTGGCCTTCCTGCAAAGCCAGTTACCGCAGGTCAAACGTGATCTGGCCAAGGCCAGCGATGCGCTCAATGCCTACCAGACTCACGGCAAGACCGTGAACATCTCGCTGGAAACCCAGTCGGTGCTCGGTCAGTCCGTGGCACTCGAAACGCGGATTTCCGAGCTGAAAATGCAGCAGGCGGAGATGGACCGCAAATTCACCCGACAACATCCGGCCTATCGCGCATTGATGAGCCAGATCGGCGAATTGACCCAGCAACAGAAGTCGCTGGAAGGCAAAGTCGAGGACCTGCCGGCCACGCAGCAAGAGCTGCTTAACCTGACCCGCGATGTCGAAGTCGCCTCGCAGATCTACACACAACTGCTGAACAAATCCCAGGAGCTGGACATCATCCGCGCCGGTGCCGTCGGCAACGTGCGCCTGGTCGACACGGCGGATGTCGACCTGACCAGCCCGGTCAAACCGAAAAAAGCCCTGATTGTGCTGATTGCGACCTTTCTCGGCGGGTTCCTCGGTGTGGCTCTGGTGTTGTTGCGTAAATCCCTGAGTCGCGGTCTGGAAGGTCCGGAAGCCATCGAGCAACTCGGTTTGCCGGTGTACGCCTCGATTCCTTACAGCGCATTGCAACAGGAAGAGGACGGCAAAAAAGGTCGCGCCCGTGATGGCGTCGACAAACCGGCGTACCTGTTGGCATTGCGCAATCCGACTGATCTGTCCATCGAATCGATCCGCAGCCTGCGCACTTGCCTGCACTTCGCCGCCCTGGACTCGACCAACAACCGCATCATGATTTCCGGGCCGAGCCCGCAGGTCGGCAAGACGTTTGTGTCTTCCAACCTTGCTGCGGTCATGGCGCAAAGCGGTCAGCGCGTGGTGCTGATCGATGCCGATATGCGCAAAGGGCATTTGCACAAAACTCTGAATGTACCGATCGCCAATGGTCTGTCAGACCTGTTGGTCAAGCGCTGCACCATTGAGCAGGCGATCAATAAAGTCGAAGGCGCCGACCTGCACTTCATCAGTCGTGGTCAGGTGCCGCCCAATCCTTCCGAGCTGCTGATGCACGCCAACTTCCGCGAACTGCTGGCAGAACTCAGCGAGCTGTACGACGTAGTGATCATCGATACGCCGCCTCTGCTGGCAGTGACCGATGCAGCGATTGTCGGCCGTGAAGCCGGCATCAGCCTGATCGTCACGCGCTTCGGGGTGAACCCGGCCAAAGAGATCGAACTGACCATTCGCCGCTTCGCGCAGAACGGCATCGAGTTGAAAGGCGCGGTGTTCAACGGCGTCGAGAAGCGCGCAGCC
Organism: Pseudomonas sp. FW305-7; assembly: GCF_058786735.1. Lineage (NCBI taxonomy): Bacteria > Pseudomonadati > Pseudomonadota > Gammaproteobacteria > Pseudomonadales > Pseudomonadaceae > Pseudomonas > Pseudomonas sp. FW305-7. Next base: position 116,185 of record NZ_JBYSZA010000011.1, on the reverse strand, counting down.
AGTTATTACGGCAATGGCGGCTACGGCTATTACAACTACGAATACGCCTCCGACAAGTCCTGAGTCAGCGATCGTTCTTACATGTTTGAAGTGGGTGAGTTGTGAAAAAAATACTGCACGTGGCTGAAACGATCAAAGGTGGCGTCGCGACGGTGATCCGCACGATTTCGACGTCACCCGAAGACGACGCTGCCAGCTATGAGCTGGTCTATCTGGTCCCGCAGGATCAGGAAAAAGAGCTGCACGGCATTCCGGCGCAGCAGATCCGCACCTTCGCTCGAACCGGGCGCAATGTGCCGTCGCTGCTGCGTTTCGCCTGGCGTCTGATCCAGGTGATGCTCAAGGAAAAGCCTGATGTGGTGCATTTGCACAGCACCTTTTCCGGGGTGATCGGCCGTTGCGTGTGCGTGCTGTTGCGACCGTGGCGCAAGCCGAAAATCGTCTACTGCCCGCATGCCTTTTCGTTCCTGATGGAAAGCTCGCCGACCAAGCAGAAAGCTTATGCGTGGATCGAGCGGGTCTTGCAGAAAGTCACCGACGTGATCATTTGCGTCAGCCAGTACGAGCTCGACAAAGCCGCGAAGTTTGGCATCGAGCGCAAGCGCATGAAGCTGATCTACAACGGCATTCATCGCAAGGAAGACGCGTCGAAAACCAACGCTGCCGAGCCGATTCATCTGCTGTTTGTCGGCCGTCTCGACTACCAGAAAGGCTTCGATGTGCTGCTCAAGGCCTACGCCAAAGTGCAGCGCAACGACCTCAAGCTGACGGTGGTCGGCAGTGCGGTCAACGAGGATGCGGTCGAGTGCCCGCCAATGGCTGGTGTCGAATATTTGCCATGGGTGACGCCGACCGAAGTGCACGCGCTGTATCAAAAAGCCGATGCGCTGATTGTGCCGAGTCGCTGGGAAGGCTTTGCGATGGTGCCGCTGGAAGGCATGGCGATGGGCTTGCCGGTGATCGCCAGTAACTGCACTTCGCTGCCGGAACTGGTCACCCATGAAGTGTCCGGCTACGTCTTCCCCTCTGGCGATCATCAGGCCCTGGCCGATGTGCTGACGAACATCCAGAAGCCGCGTTTGCTCGACCTTGGCAACGAAGGTCGCAGCATCGTCCGCGAGCGCTTCAGCGCTGCCTTGATGATCCGCCAGACCTACGACCTGTATTGCGCTCCCACTTATTAAGTAGAACTCAGCTTATGAACGTAACGATTTTGCATGGCTACAGTGCGTCCAACTCCGGTGACGGTCTGCTGGTCGATCTGGCGATTGCGCTGGTGCAGCGCAACTTTGGTGAAGACACGTCGATCAGCGTCGTGGCTTCCGATCCCGAGTCCTTCAACTATCTGCCGCACCCGCGTTTTGACGCTCCGGTGATGGCCGCCAAGGGTTTGGGCCGGGTCAAGCAAGCGGTGTTTCTCAATCAGTCCTACGCCGGGCTCGCCGATCTGTTGAAGAAAACCGACTTGATCGTCGGCGTTGGCGGCGGCTACATGCGTTCGAAAAGTGCCTTCGAACACATCAAACTCAAGCTGGGCCACGCCAAGCAACTGGAAACCGCGATCCTCAGCAAAGTGCCGTCGGTGTACCTGCCGCAAAGCATCGGCCCGTTCCATGGCGAGAGCAGCAAGATTGTCGAGCACTACACCAGCGCCGACGCGGTGTTCGTGCGCGACAACCGCTCCTCGGCGATCTTCGATGCTTGCGAAAACGTCTATCGCGCGCCGGATCTCGCGGTGCAGTCGCTGGCCGGCAAAATTCTTCAGCAACCCAAGTTCACCCGTTGCGCAGCGTCGCCGGCCACGGTCTGCGTGGTGCTGCGCAAGCCGCCGGAGTGGAGCAAGGAAAAGAAGCTCGCCTACGTCGCCAACCTGAAATTGCTGCTGCAGCGTTTGAAGAACAAAAGCAAAGTGGTCTGCGCGGTGCAAAGCGCGGTGCGCGGTAACGATGACGGCGCGTTTTATCGCGAACTGGGCATTACTGAAGACTTGCTGTCGTTGAAGGCGACCATCGCCAAATACCAACCGGACCTGGTGATTTCCGTGCGTCTGCACGGCGCCATCGAGTCGCTGCTCTCCGGCGTGCCGGCGTATCACATCAGCTACGAGCGCAAGGGTTTTGGCGCCTATCAGGACATGGGTGTCGAGGACTGGGTGATCAATGGCGGCGATATCAATGTCGACACCATCATCGACACGGTCTACGCGCCGAATGCACTGTCGAACTTCGGCAAACGCCTGACCGACACCTGCCGCGAGATCGAGGCGAAAACCGTGGCCATGGACGAGATCATCAAAGGGATCGTTCGATGATATTTCGGCTATTGCTTCGCGGCGGAGCCTTGGGCGCGAAGTTTTTGCTGGTGTTGGCGATCACTCATTACCTCGGTTATGAGGCCTTGGGTTTCTATGGCGTGGTGGTCGCGGCGTCGTTGATCGCCTCGAAGTTTTACAGTGTCGGTTTCAGTTCGGAGATCAATCGGCTGATCAGCGTCGGTGGCAGTTCGCGCCGGGTGGTCGACAAGGTGTTGCTGTTGTACCTCGCTGTCGGATTGCTGTTGTCGGTGGCGACGGTGCTGATTTATTCGCTGTTCCAGCAGGTCGATGCGACAACCGCGCTGATCCTCTGCGTGACGCTGGTTTTGCTCAGCGAGCACCTGTCGTTCGAGATCAACTCGTTCGTGTTCTCCGCGCAGAAAGCCACGACGGGCGCCCTGTTGTTCTTCATCAAGACCGGCCTGTGGGCGTTGTTGGCCGTCGGCGGGATGATGCTCGGTTGGGTGTCGGAAATCGCCAGTGTGTTGTGGTTGTGGGTGGTCGCCAACGTGCTGGTGATCATCGCCGGTTACTGGATCGTGGTGAACGTTCATCACGGCCGGGAAGCAGGGTCACTGGCCACGGCCACCGTGTGGAAGGCCGGGCTGCCGTTCTACTTCGGCACCGGGCTGATCGCGCTGAGTCAGTACGCCGAACGCTTTCTGATCGCCGACCTCGAACCCTACGCCAGGCTCGGTCAATACGTTTACGCGTGGTCGGCGGCCAACACGTTGCAGGCGCTGTCGTACGCGGTGGTGGCGGTGGTGGGCATTCCGGTACTCGCCAAGCGTTTCCAGGCTGATCAACAGGCGTTCACGGTCAGGCAACTGTTCGTGAACAAATGGGTCATGCGCTCGCTGGTGGTCTCGGCTGCGGTGGCGGTGGCAATTTATCTGTTCTTCAACGTGGTGCTCGATTACGTCGCCACCAGCGTGCCGCGCCCGGACAACGCGATCCTCGGCGTGCTGATTTTCTCCTTCGCCCTGCGCGCGATTGGCGACATCGTCTGGGGTGGTTTGATCGCCTCGAAAAACAGTCGGGTATCTCTCGCCAGCGCGGCGATCTGCCTGCTGGTTTCAGTGCCGGTCAGCTACGTGCTGATCAAACACTATTCGATCTATGGCGCCGCCTGGGGCAACGTCTTCGCGATCATCGTGCAGCTCGGCGTGATTGCCCTGTTGACCCGTGTGACCGGCGCGAAAAAGGCTGCTGTGTCATGGGCCTGAAGCTGCCGTGCATCGAGTTTCGCGGCAAGAAACTCGATTCGTACGTCTCGTTCCTGATCCTCTTCACCGGGCTGTTTCTGTCGGTGGCGATGCCGCTGCTGATCCCCCGCGATCCGGGCCCGGATGCGATGACGTTGTGGTCGTCCTATGCGCGTGCCGACAACTGCAATTTCTGGAACCCGTTCTCGCCGGATCGTTCTTCTTACGAGTGTTCGGCGTTCCTGCTGCGACCCACCGGGATCAACCTGACCAACGCCTGGGCCTACGGGATGTTCTGCAACTTTTTCCTCACGGCGATTCCGGTGGTGGTCTTTCGGCGTATGCCGCTGGCGATCTTCGGCACCTTGTGTCTGTGGGGCATCGTGCGCTCGTTCTTCCTGGAAAACCTGACCAAGGAAATCATTGTGTCGGTGGCGGTGTTGAGCATTTTGCTCAGCTCGTTGACGCGCAAATATCGCGGCGGCTTTTTCCTCTCGGCGGTGATCTACGGCGTGCTGATCCGGCCCTACTGGATTCTGTTTTCGCTGTCGTGGGTTGGCGTCTGCGTGATGAAGAAGTACGTGTCGCGCACGACGTTCTTTTTGATGCTGTTCCTGTTCTACCTGGCGGTGGCGATGTCGATCCAGGTGGCGCTGGGTTTTCCGGTGTCGTCGATTCGCGCCAGCAACAACGAGTTGCGTACGGCGGGCGAGGAGGGTTCCAAATCGCTGATCGTGTCGTGGCTCAGCGGCAGTGACTTCGTCTCGCAGGCGCTGGACTCGATGATCATCTTCTTCCGGCTGTCGTTCCCCGTGGAACTGATTCTGCTCTCCGGGCCGGGTCAGGTGATCTTCGTCGCGTTGATGATCATGACCGCGTTGCTGCTGTTCAAAGTCATCACCTCGACCGACTACAAGGGCGCGCCGATCCAGACCAAACCCAAGGAACTGATCGCGATTCCGCTGGCGTTCTTGCTGGTGCAAGGCTTGTTCGAGCCGGACTTCGGCTCCTTCGCCCGACACTTTTCCATGGTCGTGCCGGTGCTGTTTGTCGGTTTGGGTTTGATGCTGCGGGCGAACAAACCGGTGCAGGTTGAATCAAGAATTCTGAATTGAGGCAGGTGCTTTATGTCGAGCAAGAAAAAGTCCCTGGAGATCGAAACCCTGCGCGGCCTGGCGTGCCTGCTGCTGGTGCTCTATCACGTCATCGGGCCGTTGGGCGGTGGTCTGAAGATCGATATCGGCTCGCCGTTCCGGGTGATCGCCGACTCCATGGTGTACGTGCGCATGCCGCTGTTCACCTTTATTTCCGGCTACATCTATTCGATCTACAAAATTCGCGGCAATGACTTTTCCGCATTCTTCAGCGGCAAGGTGCGGCGGTTGATCGTGCCGCTGTTTTGCGTCGGCGTGCCGTTCTCGGTGCTGCAAGCGGTGGGGCCGGGGGTGAACAAGGATGTCGGTGTGATCGACGCGTTGCTGTCGTTCTGGGTGCCGATCAATCACTTCTGGTTCTTGCAGGCGGTGTTCATCATTTTCATGTTCGTCGGCTTGCTGGAGTGGCGGGGCTTGCTGCGTTCTCCGGCGCGGTTGTATGGGCTGTTCGCGTTTGCGGCGGTGTTGTTTCTGCTGCCGCCGTTCAAGCTCGATGCGTTTGGCATCAATGGCGCGATTTATCTGCTGCCGTTTTTTGTCGCGGGGATGATCGGGCAGGAGAACGTCGACCGGTTGAAGCAGACGTTCAAGGTGATCGGCCCATTGGTGTTCGTGGTGATTTCGCTGACGCTGTTGTACGTGGCGGCGATTGATCGTGAGTTGATTGTTGATCGCCGTAGTCTGATCGGTCTGACCGTCGGTTGCGTGTCCTGCATCGCGTTGCTGTCGAGTGATATGCGCTCGAAGTGGCTGACCTGGCTGGGTGGTTACTCCTACGCGATTTTCCTGTTTCATGTGTTGTTTGCGGCGACGTCGCGATTCGTGCTGGGGCGGTTGGGTGTGAAGGATGAAAGCCTGCTGGTATTCGGTGGCGTGGCGTGCGGCTTGCTCGGGCCGGTGCTGTTGTCGATGATTTTCAGTCGGTTCAATTTCACCTCTGTGTTGTTCCTCGGTGAGCGCGCGGCGAAGAAGAAACCGTTGGCGCCCATCACTCCGGTGGTGCCAACCCAATCATCCCTGTAAGTCACACGATCCCTGTGGGAGCGAGCCTCCACTACGGATTAAAGGAAATTTTGCATGTTGGCAGTAGATGACGCGCAACCCGTCGCAGCGTCGGTGGTTGAGGTGGGCGATGCGCGTGAGCGCTTTGCTCAGTGGCGTGAAGGCAAGGCCGGCAAGGTGTTGGCGGTCTCGGTAATCGGCGACAGTTACAGCGCCGGGCAGGATTTCTATCTGAACAAACTGGTGCAGCGCGTGGCCGGGGAGGTTGGTTTCGCCGGGCCCGGTTACGTTGGCTTCAACCATGGCGCGGCGCTGGGTGGCACGCATTTCAAATACACCCGCAGCAGCGAGAAGTACTTTGGTGGCGGCTGGGATGTGTCCGGCCTCGGCCAGGCCAGTCCTGACAGCCGCACGGTGACAGGGCAGCCTGGCGCCTGGCTACAGATCGATGCCAACCCGACACCTCGGATCAACACGGCGGTCACCCAGGCGAAGTTGCTTTATCGGGGCAATGGCGAACCCAGTGAGGTGCGCTATCGCTGGGCGCCGTCGGAAGACTGGAAACCATTGACGCTCGCAGGCTCAGGCGTTCAGGAAGTGCCATTGCCGAGCACACCGCCAGCGGCGGATTGGTCATTCAAACTGGAAGTGGTGAAAGGCTCGCCGACGTTGTTCGGCCTGTGGATGAGCAATGATCAGCACGGCATTCGGGTGTCCAAACTCGCGGCGTCTGGCGCGGCATCCGCTGACTTCTACCACAAGGATCTGCAATGGCAGACGCAGTGGAAAGCCGCCGTCTCAAAGATCCCCGCCGACGTTTACCTGATCATGCTCGGTGGCAACGATCAGGGTTTTGGGGTGAAACCCGAAGCATATCTGCACAACGTCCAGGGTCTGGTGGGAATGATCCGCGAGATCCAGCCAGCCGCGAGCATCAACCTGGTCATGCGGCAGGACACCACGCGCTCCAGCGCCTACCCGATGTCGGCGTATGCGCAGGTATTGCAGCCGTGGGCCCACGAGCAGCATCTGGGTTACGCCAATCTGCAATGCGCCTTTGGTTCCGACGTCAAACGCTATGCTGGCGCGATGATCGGCCCGGACAAGATCCATCCGCTCCCGGCTACGGGGGGAAAGGTAATTGCTGATTATTTTTACCGCTGGATAGTGGGCGCGGACGATAACTGCTCCGCATCCCGGCAGTGATCGTTCCCACGCAGAGCGTGGGAACGATCAGGTGAGGGGCATTATTCGAAGGCGTCGATTTGATCGAGCAATTCCGTAACCTTCTGCGGCATCAATCGCGTATCACAACGGGTTTCGACGTTGATGATGATCGCCGGGTCGTTGCAGCAGATGCGCACGCGAAAGCGCCAGTCACCGAAAATCACCTTCAGCCCATCACTGTCATCCATTTCCAGCGCCTGCTCGCCATACAGTTTTTTCAGATGGGCGAGCAGGGGATAGGGATCGGCCATCGTCCGGCGAATGTCGCCAGACGAAGGAAACATGCCAATCCGCTCCACCAGCAAAATCGTGCCCAGCCAGGACTCGTTGGCGCTGGGCAACGGCTGATGGCGGGACAACCAACTCATCACCCCGAGGTTATCCACCTCGCGTTCAATCTCTACGGAATGTTGTGCAATGTTCATGGTGGCCTCGCTGGGAGAAGGGAGCCGTCTCAGCGGCCCTTGAGGTAGACGTTTTCGTAGCAGAAATTGGTCGCTTGCAGATAACCCTCGGCGTCGCCGCAGTCGAAGCGCAGGCCCTTGAACTTGTAGGCCAGCACGCAACCGTTCTGCGCCTGTTTCATCAGCGCGTCGGTGATCTGGATTTCACCGCCCTTGCCCGGTTGGGTGTCGGCGATCAGGTCGAAAATGTCCGGGGTCAAGATGTAGCGACCGATGATCGCCAGGTTCGACGGCGCATCCTGCGGGGCGGGTTTTTCCACCATGTTGTTGACGCGGTAGATGCCGTCGGACATCAGTTCGCCGGCGATCACGCCGTACTTGTGCGTCTGGTCAGCCGGGACTTCCTGGATGGCGACGATCGAGCAGCGGAATTTCTTGTAGAGCTCGATCATCTGCGTGAGCACGCCGTCACCTTCCAGGTTCAGGCACAGGTCATCGGCCAGCACCACGGCGAAGGGTTCGTCGCCGATCAAGGGGCGACCGCTGAGGATCGCGTGGCCAAGGCCTTTCATTTCCACCTGACGGGTGTAGGAGAAGGTGCAGGTATCGATCAGCTCGCGGGTGCCGGCGAGGAACTTCTCTTTCTCGGTGCCGCGAATCTGGTGTTCCAGTTCATAGCTGATGTCGAAATGGTCTTCCAGCGCACGCTTGCCGCGACCGGTGACGATGGCCATGTGTTGCAGGCCGGCGTCCCGCGCTTCTTCAACGGCGTATTCGATCAACGGCTTGTTGACGATCGGCAGCATCTCTTTAGGCATGGCTTTGGTGGCCGGCAAGAAACGCGTGCCATAGCCGGCAGCGGGGAACAAACATTTACGAATCATAAAAGTATCCTGGACAGTCATGGAACACAGGCAACGGTTGCGGGCCATAACAAATGGCTGCAAGTTTCAATGAGTATTGAAGACTTACTTTAATACCCGAGTCAGGTTATTAATGGCAATTGGCGACGGCGGTAAAACGCGACAATGTTATTAGATGTCGGTTAGAGCGTTATTGGTTATTTTTAGTCGGTATCTGTTGATAGTGGTGTTTGCACTTGCAGTGCTAATAAGTAGCGGGCGATACAGTGTGACTTGCAAAAATATTTATTGCCAGTCATTGAACTGAATTTGTTTTTTGTTGTTGTCGCCTTATTTGTGTGGATTGCGACACATCTGCACAACAACAGGCTTGACAACCTACCGGCTACTTATCCACTAACGGACCGCGCTATGAAGATTCTGGTAACCGGTGGCGCCGGCTATATCGGCTCGCACACCACACTTGCTTTGCTTGAAGCGGGTTATGAAGTTGTCGTGCTGGATAATCTTTGCAACAGCAGCGATGCGGCATTGCATGCGGTAGAAGCCATCTGCGGCAAGAGCGCGTTGATGATTCGCGGCGACGTCTGCGACCGCGCGCTGCTGGATCGGATTTTCCAGGAGCACGCCATCGAAGCCGTGCTGCATTTCGCCGGGCTCAAGGCCGTCGGCGAGAGCGTGCGCCAGCCTTTGGCGTATTACGAAACCAATGTCAGCGGCAGCATCACGCTGTGTCAGGCGATGGCAGCGGCGGGGGTGTTCCGGCTGGTGTTCAGCTCATCGGCCACCGTTTACGGTGAGCCTGAGCAGATGCCGATCCGTGAAGACTTCCCGACCGGCAACCCGACCAACCCCTATGGTCAATCCAAGCTGATCGTCGAGAACGTGCTGCGCGACCTGTGTCAGTCCGAGCCGCGCTGGAGCATCGCTTTGCTGCGTTACTTCAACCCGATCGGCGCGCATCACAGCGGCCAGATGGGCGAGGATCCCAACGGCATCCCCAACAACCTGCTGCCTTACATCAGTCAGGTCGCGGTCGGTAGCCTGCCGGAGCTGTCGATCTTCGGCGACGATTACCCGACAGTCGATGGCACCGGTGTGCGCGACTACATCCACGTCGTCGACCTGGCGGACGGGCACTTGAAGGCCTTGCAGTCGATCAGCGGGCGCAGCGGCATTCATACCTGGAACCTTGGCACCGGCGATGGCTACAGCGTGTTGCAAGTGCTGCGCGCTTTCGAACAGGCCAGCGGACAACCGGTGCCTTATCGGGTGATGCCACGTCGTTCGGGGGATATCGCCGAGAGTTGGGCCGACGCTTCCAAAGCTGCGAAAGAGTTGGGCTGGAAAGCCACGCGTAACTTGCAGGACATGGTCACCGACACTTGGCGCTGGCAATCGAGTCATCCAAACGGCTATCTCGGATAATGTCGTTTTGATACCGAATGTTAGTTTCGGTCAGGTGTTAGATATCGTCTGGAAAATACGCTGGAAATGCCTTTTGCAAGTCCGTAGATATAAACCTGCCGTTCGACTTTTATCAGTTGGGTAAGACTGTGAAAGAACAACGGATCTTGTTCGCATTTTTCGCGGACTTGAACTCTACCACCTCTAACACACGCCGGTTTTTAACAGGATGAATGTTAGAAAGGAGTTGATATGAAAAAAGTGATGGCAGTTGCCCTGTTGACGATGTTGAGCAACTGGGCTGCCGCAGCTGAAGCGCCGCTGACAGCGGTAACCAATGTAGGTGGCAATGTAGCGGCTTCTCAAGCGCCTGCAGCCAGTACTGCAATGGTTGCCAGTGCTGTAGCGGCGTCCAACAGCGGTGGCAGTGCCAACGGCGGTACCACCGGTACGACGGGTACCACCGGTACAACCGGCACGCATAACTAACAGATGTTTTTGTTAGTGCAGTAAGGGTCGCCCGACGCAAGTCGGGTGACTTCTTTTTAGATTCGCCCTTGAATAGCGTAGTGCCATTATGACTCGTAGTTTTTCTCTTTTAATGTTGGCAAGTCTCGCTTTACAAGGTTGCATGTTTTCCCCGGGCCAATACCTGAGCACCAGTGACATCACCCGCCAAGGGGCCAGTGAAAGCAGCCGGGTCGAGCTGATCCCGATCACCCCCAAGCTGATTTCCACCACTCGCGCCACGCAAAAGCGCATGTCGGTGCCGAAGGAGCTGTTGGCGACCCCGGCCGAATATCGCATCGGCAATAACGATGTGTTGTACATCACGGTCTGGGATCACCCCGAACTGACGGCCCCGTCCGGCGCGCAACAACAGATTGATGCCAACGGCCGTCTGGTGCGTTCCGATGGCACGCTGTATTACCCGTTCATCAAGGAAGTCCAGGCCGCCGGCCGGACCATCCAGCAATTGCGCGCGGACATCGAACAGCGCTTGTCGGCGTTTATCGCCGAGCCGCAGGTAGACGTCGCTGTGCTGCGTTTCGCCAGTCAGAAAGTCGTGGTCACCGGCGCGGTCGGCAAGGCCGGCCCGCAGGCGATTTCGACCAATCCGCTGAGCGTGGTCGAGGCCCTTGGCACGGCCGGTATCGACACCAACAATGCTGACCTGTCGGGCCTGACACTGACGCGCAACGGGCGGGTCTATCCGCTCAATCTCGACTCGCTCAACCAGCAGGATTCCGAGTTGCAGGGCGTCTACCTCAAGGGTGGCGACCAGTTGTATCTGCCGTACAACGACAACAAGCGCATCTATGTGATGGGCGAGGTCAATCAGCCGCGCGCATTGAGCTTCAAGACCGCGACCATGAACCTTTCCGATGTGCTCGGTTCGGTCGGCGGCCTGAGCCAGACCACCTCCAACGGCAACGCGGTGTACGTCATTCGTGGTGTGGAAAACCTCGATGTCGAGCCGGCGAAGATCTACCAGTTGAATGCCGAATCGCCGACCGCCATGGCACTCGCCACGCACTTTGAAGTACGCCCACAGGACGTCGTGTATGTCGGGCCTGCCAACGTGACGCGCTGGAACCGCTTCATCAGTCAATTGGTGCCGTCGGCATCGATTGTCGGAACCGGGGCTTCCGCAGCGAAGAACTGGAGCGAATTCAGTAACAACAGCAAATAAGGTCGCCGACTGTGAACACGTTGAAAGTTGGCGTCTGCCTGATGGCGGCCCTGTTGTTGTGTGGCTGTAACCCGCTGATGAGCGCGTCGCTGAACAACCTCAAATCGGCGGTGATCGGCCCGGATGAAGTGGACGTGACGCCGGCCCAGGTGGCCGAGGTCAATTATCCGCAGCTCAAACTGACCACGCCGTCCGGCTCCGGGGTGCTGGCGCTGGTGCGCGAGCGTGAGGACCTGCAGTTCTGGGTCGCCTCCGGCAAACAGGTTTTGCTCCTGCGCAATGGTCTCGCCGTGCGCAGCATTGGCCTGGGCCTTGAGGGCGATCTCGACGGCACGCGACTGGCGGATGACTCGCCGTTCAAATCGGGTTTGCATCAAGTTGCCGATGGCTTTACCAGTCGGCGCTGGATCGATCTCTACAAGGGCCAGGAAGTCGGGGTGATCGTCAACAGTCGCTTTATCCGCCGCGCCACGGAAACCCTTGAACTTCTCGATAAGGAATACACCGTGCTGCGTGTCGATGAGCAGATTGACGCCCCGGCCATCGGCCTGAGTGCGACCAATCGTTATTGGGTCGATCCGCGTGACGGATTCATCGTCAAGAGTGAGCAGCAACTGACCGCGCAATTGCGCGTGAAGATTGTGCAACTGACCCCTGATCGCAGGCACCTGCCGTGAAGCGGTTCAGAATGTTGTCGGCGTGCCTGTTGTTAATCAGCGGCATCAGCCAGGCCGCCGTCACCGTCAGCGGTGATGTCGCCAACCCCGGGCCGGTCAAGCTGCCCGCGGGTGGGCGCCTGCTCGACGTGATCAACGAAGCTGTCCCGAATGCCGAAGGTTATTGGCTGGCGGGTGTCTTGTTGCGTCAGTCATTGCTGGAAGAGCAGACGCGGCTCAAGGCCGGCGTGTTGTTTGATCTGGACGTGTTGCAACGCATGGCGGCGCTCTTCGATAGACCGAGTCGGGTGGCGCTGGCGCAACGGTTGATTGAGCAAGTGCGGGAAATGCCGGTCACCGGACGGCAGATCGCCGATCTCGACCCGGTGGCGATTGAAGTCGGCTTCGCCCGCAACATTCGGCTGGACGATGGCGATCGCCTGATCTACCCGAAACGCGTCGACGAAGTTGAGGTGCTCGGCGCTGTCGCCGAAACCTGCCATTTGCCTTATCAGCCCTTGCTGGAAGCCCGTGAATATCTGGAAAGCTGCCCGCCGCTGGACGATGCCGAGGCCGATTACCTGTGGCTGATCCAGCCCAACGGCGTCTCGCGGCGCGTCGGCATTGCCCACTGGAATCGCGAGAGCGGGCAGTTTCCGGTGGCCGGCAGCAAGATTCTGGTGCCGGTGAAAAATGATGATCTGGATCCGCCTGTCCCTGAGTTGAATCAGCAGTTGGCCGAATTGATTGCCACGCAGCTGGCCGAGGTGGTTCGTTGAAGTTACGTTTTGCAGCCGTGTTGTTATTGCCCTGCGGGCTGGCCCATGCCGAGCCGCGCATTACTCAAAATGACTTTGGTGGCACCGGTCTGTTGCAGACGCCGACCGCGCGCATGGCCCCGGCCGGCGAGTTGAGCGTCAACGCCAACCGCACCGAGCCCTACAGTCGCTACAGCGTTTCGTTGCAGCCACTGGACTGGCTCGAAGGTTCCTTCCGTTACACCGCGATCACCAACCGGCCGTACGGCTCCGAGGCCCTCAGCGGCAGCCAAAGCTATAAGGACAAGGCGGTCGACGTCAAAGTCCGGCTGTGGCAGGAGAGCCATTGGTTGCCCGATGTCGCCCTGGGCTTCCGAGACGTCGGTGGTACGGGTTTGTTCTCCAGTGAGTTTTTTGTCGCCAACAAGCGCTACGACAATTTCGATTTCAGCGCCGGCATTGCCTGGGGTTATCTGGGCAACCGAGGCGACATGGATAACCCGCTGGGCTATGTCAGTGATCGCTTCGATACCCGGCCCGCGCTCGAAGGCACCGGTGACGTCAACTCAGGTTCGTACTTTCGCGGCAGGCCTTCGTTGTTTGGTGGCGTGAGTTATCAGACTCCCTGGGATCGCCTGAGCCTGAAACTCGAATACGAAGGCAACGATTACAAGCACGAGCCGAAGGACAACATCATCAAGCAGGACTCGCCGATCAACTTCGGCGCGGTGTTCAAAGTAGCGGATTCGGTCGACGTCAGCGCGGCGTGGGAACGTGGCAATACGGCGATGTTCGGCATCACCTTCCACACCAACTTCGTCAGCCGCAAGGCGCCGGCGAAGACTTACGATCCAACGCCTGAGCCTTTGCCGGCGAAGATGCCAACCACCGCGATGGAGCAGGTTGACTGGGCCAACGTCTCGCAACGTTTGCAGCAGAATGCCGGCTACAACGTCGAGCGCATCAGCCAGCGCGATTCCGAGTTGATCGTGTATGGCGAGCAACAGCGTTATTTTCATTCGTCCAAAGCAGTGGGGCGGGCGAGCCGGATTCTCGACAACAGTGTCAACGACGACATCAACTGGTTCACCGTGGTCAACAAGCGCTACGACTTGCCGCTGGAAGAAACCAGCGTGCCGCGCCAGACCTTCCGCGAAGTGATCAACAACGAGGAGCCGCTGCAATCGCTGCACCGCACCACCGAAGTCAATCCGGCGATGCCGCACAACGAGAAAACCCTCTACACCGAAGCGCCGCAACATTTCAGTTATGGCGTCGGTCTGGGCTTCAAGCAGAACGTCGGCGGCCCGGATGGTTTGCTCTATCAATTCAGTGCCGATGCGGATGCCGAATACCGCTTCAATCGCAGCACCTGGTGGAGTGGCATGCTCAGCGCCAACCTGAAGAACAACTTCGACAAATTCACCTATGACGCACCCAGCGGTTTGCCGCGTGTGCGTACGGATTTGCGTCAGTACCTGACCGAATCCGAAGTGACCATGCCGATGTTCCAGCTCAGCCACACCGAGCAGTTGGATAAAGACCTGTATGGCATGGTTTACGGCGGTTATCTGGAGTCGATGTTTGCCGGGGTCGGGGGCGAGGTGCTGTTCCGCCCGACGGGCGAGCGTTGGTCGGTGGGGGCGGATCTGAACTACGTGCGCCAGCGGGAATTCGATCAGGGGTTTGGTTTGCGCGATTACTCGGTGGTGACCGGGCATATCACCGGTTACACCGATTTGCCGTATGACACACTCGCCGCTGTCAGTGTCGGCAGGTATCTGGCCGGTGACTGGGGCGGTACGCTGGACATCTCTCGCGAGTTCTCCAACGGCGTGCGCTTCGGTGCCTGGGCGACCATCACCACGGCCGGCAGTGCCGAGTACGGGGAGGGTAGCTTCGACAAGGGCATCTACCTGTCCATCCCGTTCGACGAAATGATGAGCATGTCGACCATGCGCCGCGCCAACCTCGTGTGGGCACCGCTGACCCGTGACGGTGGCGCAAGGCTCAATCGCGGTTATCAACTGCATTCGATGACGGATAGCCGGGATGACGACATGTTCTATCGCAACTTCGAGAAGATCACCGAGTAATCCCAGTACCAAATCCAATCCCTGTGGGAGCTGGCTTGCCAGCGATGACGGCGGCACATTCGGCATCAATGTTGAATGGGCGGACGCAATCGCGGGCAAGCCCGCTCCCACAGGGGTTTTGTGACTGGTCCAAAATCCCGGCTTATCTGCAGTTCCTTTTGTGAGCTGTGCTGTCGCCAAATCCCGGGCCACCATCAATCCCTTGTGGCAGCTGGCTTGCCAGCGATGACGGCGGTCCATTCAGCATCAATGTTGACTGGGCGGACGCAATCGCGGGCAAGTCGGCCCCCACAGGGGGTTTGTGACTGGTCCAAAATTCCGGCTTATCTGCAGCTCCTTTTGTGAGCTGTGCTTTCGCCAAATCCTGGGCCACCATCAATCCCCTGTGGGAGCTGGCTTGCCAGCGATGACGGCGGTCCATTCAGCATCAATGTTGACTGGGCGGACGCAATCGCGGGCAAGCCCGCTCCCACAGTGGTGTTGTGTCGAATCCAAAATCATGGCCAAGACACGATCCCCGTAGGAGTGAGCCTGCTCGCGATAGCGCCCGACAAGTCGCCATCTGCATGCCTGACACACCGCCATCGCGAGCAGGCTCACTCCTACATGGCGTACTGAGAACCCCAAATCCGGGGCACAAAAAAGGGGACTTTCGTCCCCTTGCGGTCTTGACTTGCGCAGCGCTGAATCTCAGTAGATATCCTTCGACAGCAGCGTAAACGGTGTCTTCACCAGGATCTTCAGGTCGAGCCACAACGACCAGTTGTTGATGTACTGCAGGTCGATCTCGACACGCTTCTGCATCTTGTCGAGGGTGTCGGTCTCACCCCGGCAGCCGCTGATTTGCGCCAGCCCGGTAATGCCCGGTTTAATCCGGTGACGCGCCATGTAGGCGAGGATTTTTCCCGAGTAGAAATGGTTGTGCGCGACAGCGTGTGGACGCGGGCCAACCAGTGCCATATGCCCCTGCAGCACGTTGAACAGTTGCGGCAACTCGTCCAGCGATGTGCGGCGGATAAAGCGTCCGACGGCGGTGATGCGCGAGTCGTTGCGGCTGGCCTGTTTGACATCGCGGTCATCGTGAACACGCATCGAGCGGAACTTCCAGACCTTGATCACCTTGCCGTTCCAGCCATGGCGATCCTGCTTGAAGAACACCGGGCCAGGCGAGTTCAGTTTTACCGCCAGAGCAATGATCAGCAGCACCGGGCTCAGCAGAAGGATGGCCAGCAGCGCCACGCTTTTTTCCGCCAGGCTTTTGCTTAGTGCAGCGGTCGGTCGGCTGGTCAGCGGGCTCTCGTTCAAGTAGATCGCCGGCAGACCGTCCACGACTTTCACCGAGTGATTGAGCAGGGTCAGACTGTTCAGGTCCGGCACCCAGACAACATCCACGTTGGCACCCAGCAAGTCGACATACATGGCTTCGATTTTCGCCGCTTCCGACAGCGGCAGGGTGATGTACAAGCGGCGGATGTCGTGGGCCTTGATCAGCTCCAGCAACTGTTCCTGAGCGCCGACAACGCGTGGAGCATCAGAATCCAGAGTGGGCAGGCTACCGTTGCTGACCAATCCCACCAGCGGCAGGTTTTCGATCTGGCTGAGCTTTTTCGCCAGGCCCAATGCCAGTTCACCTGTCCCCACAATCAGGGTCTTGTGCTCGCTTTTGCGTGAACGCTGATAGA
The DNA here is from genome assembly GCF_058786735.1 of Pseudomonas sp. FW305-7. Classification (NCBI taxonomy): domain Bacteria; kingdom Pseudomonadati; phylum Pseudomonadota; class Gammaproteobacteria; order Pseudomonadales; family Pseudomonadaceae; genus Pseudomonas; species Pseudomonas sp. FW305-7. Next base: position 99,724 of record NZ_JBYSZA010000011.1, on the reverse strand, counting down.
ACTTCGAGAACGCATGCAGCGGCGCGTACAGCAACGCCTGACCAAGGAAGCCATAAACCGCCCAGCTCAAGATCACCTGCCGGGAAAACAGCTCATCGGCCTTGCAGACAAATGCGATGAACGCCAGCGCCGCCATGGTCATCGACCAACCCATGAACAGCCGACCCAGTCCAGTCAGGTAGTTGTCGCGTTTGCGATAAACGCCACTGAACGTATAGGCCGGTACTGAGGCCAGTACCGCTAGCGTTGCGCACATTCGGTAATAGAACGCGACGGTTCCGGTGTGCTGTTCGGCCAGTACAAACAGCAGAGCAACAATAAATCCCTGCGCCAGCGCCCATTGGCCCCAAAAGGTCAGTCCCTTGAGGCCCGTGCTTCGATTGATACTGAGAGAAAGATCCATACGATATCCCCAAAAGACGTCCATTCAGGTTTCAACAGTTGAAAGCCGAGTTGTTAGTCAGATTTATTGTTTTTGTTTTAACGAGTGTTCTGAGGTAACAACGTCGATATGCCGAACTGTCGTCAGTCAATAGACTAAGTTATTGTCGGAGAATGGTGTCTGACGAGTTCTAACAAGATGGCACATTGCCAACTTTTTAATAATTAAATATTGGCTTGTTAGAAAAGGTCGTAGAGAAGGAGGTGAATAAGTGATGTTGTATTTGTTACTGTTGAAAGGGTGGAGGCAGGGAGTGTCAATCTATCAAGGGAGGTGAGTTCAAACAGAGTGCTCTTGTTGTTTTTGTAATCGCACTGTTATCTGTTTGTTTTGTTCGCGGTGGTCGCAGTGTTTACGCGACGATGTCCTGAATGAGGCAATAACCGCGGTTTCTTACGGCACGAAATAGCCGCTCACCATTACTGGCGCTTTTGAATTTGTCTTGCAGGCGACTCAGGCACATTTCCAGACCGCGATACTGTTCGGGCTCTCGGCCAATGCTGAGGATCAAGTCATCTCGACTGACAACGCGCTCTTCATGATGGAGCATTTTCCTGACCAATGCGGTTTCCAGTCCGGTAAGACTGATCTGCACATCTTCCTTGACCAGTGCGCCTTGATCATTGTCCAGGTGCCAGGTTTCGGTGCCAGGTGTATCGCCTGTTATAGCTTGAGGCAAGTTGCTGGTTTCCCCGGTCATTGCCGGAACGCTTTGAAATGGATTCGTCGATTGTGCTGCGCGCCATTCGGACTCGAGCGTGGCCAGTATTCGCTGGGTGTCGTGTTCAATGGTGCGGGCGACGTTCTTTCGGGTGCCGCTTGGGTAAGTGAACTCCATCAGCATCGGAGTGGAAGAGGGTGAAGTAGCACCTTCAATAAACATTTGCGCCTGAGACGTGCCAAACGAATTGAAACGCTCGCTGGACAGAATGCTCTCAAGTTCACGCTGCGACGTTGTACTGTGAGTCACGACGACAAAATATTTTCTGGGGAGGGTTGTACTAGTTTCCATGTCTCTCTCCTTAACTGCGTACCAAAAATTGGCTAAAAGGTCATTCGGCAGGCGAGCAATGACTTCCTTGGAAGTAATCGACAGGCAGGGTCTGGGCCCGAAAATGGCCCTCGATAAGTTCCACTCGATCTGCTGCTATGTTGTTGAGTTTATTGTTATGGTGTCGCGCTCATTCAAGTGCTTTGTTATAGGTAGATATGAAGTACAACGAGAGCTATATGGTTGCATCAGACGATCCTTCGTTCGTATGCAAAAGGGTGGCTGCCCTTGATCAGGCAGTCGATATCAGGCCCCGCATCAGGCGATAGCCATAGCCGCGGATACTCTGAATCGCGTTTGTACCATACATGTCCTTGATTTTTCCACGCAAGCGGCTGATCGATTTCTCCAGCGCCCTCGGGTCGTAGAAATTGGTATTGAGCCCCATGATGGTGGCGATTTCATCATGGCTGAGAATGTGATTACTGGTTTGCGCAAACGCTTCGAGAATCTTCATTTCGGCAAACGAGATGTCGAGTTTCTGGCTGGTGCCCAACAGGCAAATGCGCGTGGGATCAAGCGTCAGACTGATATCGCGCTGCCATTCTTCACTGCTGAAGAACTCGCCCAGCAACTCGGCACTGTCGTCGGATAAGGTATTGAACTTGATACAGAAGTCCGCCCCGGCAAGATAATATTTGATCTTGTTGAAGGCGCCCCGGCCAGTAATGACCGTGCAGATAATCGGTTTCAAGTTGTCGGTGCGCAGGTTCTCCACCAGCGCGAGATTATCTTCGAGGGCCTGTGGGCTGTCGATGACAATGAAGATGGCGCGATACGAACCAGAGCGTTCATTCTGCTTATATGAACTAGTGAACGAATCGACTTCAAGTGCCATATCGGTTCGCACGTGCTTGGCGAGTAGCGACCTGAAATGTTCAGCCACGCCACGGGTACGGCCCAGAGTGAGAACACCTGGTTCGTCATTTGTCGGGCGCGGACTACTAGTCGCCAAGTTCCCTGAGAGCATCATGCATTGACTCGAATTAGGTGCTGACATCTGGATGTTAAAGCACCGGTTCTCATCTGTGACTGACAATTGGTAACATTTAAGCGGATTTTAGACGTGGCTCCCGAGTTTTCTAACAATAATTAAGCAATTCAAGCTTTTAGTTGATTTTTTCGGGAGTGTGAACTAGTCGTTAGATGGTGGCAATATGAAATTGTGCCACTATTTTGAACTCAATGCGACAGCTATATTTGTGTCCATTGGCCACTGTCTGGCCATCCCGCATAGTGTGAGCCAGATCACACTTTATTGTCTAGATGAACTTTTTACTACTAAGTGCCTAAATTTTTTCACATTAGTTCGTAGGCGGACGTTTATTAACATGGCTTGAGTGTGTCTTTTGATAAGACGTAATCTCCTCGGCCAATAAGAACAAAAGCTCGCAGCCTTTGTATTTTTTCAGATACTCAATCCCTGAGTGTTATAAACCAGTCGCCCGCCAAGAGCGCTCTGACGGAGGATTAATGGATTTCTGGACGCTTTTCCAGGTGTTGATTTTAGGCGCGGTTGAAGGCCTCACCGAATTCTTGCCGATCTCCAGTACCGGTCACCAGATCATCGTCGCCGACCTCCTGGAGTTCGGCGGCGAACGCGCCATGGCGTTCAATATCATTATTCAACTGGGTGCCATTCTTGCCGTCGTCTGGGAGTTCCGGCCAAAGATCTGCGAAATCGTCAAAGGCCTGCCGACTCAGCGCAATGCTCAGCGTTTCACCCTCAACTTGTTGATCGCTTTTCTCCCAGCAGTGGTATTGGGCGTGTTATTCGCTGACGTGATTCATCACTACTTGTTCAACCCGATCACCGTAGCCGTCGCACTCGTCGTCGGCGGCATCATCATGTTGTGGGCCGAACAGCGTAACCATGTGATCAGCGTCGAGCATGTCGACGACATGCGCTGGTCTGACGCGTTGAAGGTCGGTTTCGTACAATGCCTGGCGATGATTCCCGGAACCTCGCGCTCCGGCTCGACCATCATCGGCGGCCTGCTGTTCGGCCTCTCGCGCAAAGCCGCCACCGAGTTCTCGTTCTTCCTGGCCATGCCGACGATGGTTGGTGCGGCGGTCTACTCCGGCTACAAGTACCGAGACCTGTTCCAGCAAAGCGACCTGCCGGTCTTCGCCTTGGGTTTTGTCACCGCATTCATCTTCGCCATGATCGCCGTGCGCGGTTTGCTCAAGTTCATCGCCAATCACAGCTACGCCGCGTTCGCCTGGTACCGGATCGCGTTTGGCTTGCTGATACTGGCGACGTGGGCTTTCGGCTGGGTGAACTGGACCGCCGCAGCGGCAAGCTGATCACTGAGTGCTGATCAGTGCCGCGACGGCGAGGTCATTCAATTCCGAGTCGGGCAAATCCTGACGAAATTGCTGCAAGGCCGAGGTGAAATACGCGGCCTGCAGCATGCCGTCGCTGGCGAGGAAATACCGCGCCGCTTCGATTTCCTCTACCGAATACACACGTTTTTTCAGTCCGGACATGTCCGACATCCCATCGACCGTGATCATCGTCGTCGTGAAAACCAGAAAGCCGGACATCTGGGTTGATTCAAAAGGGCCATCTTCCCCATCACCGCACCCTTTCAAAAAATCGCAACTGGCGCAGGCGGTGGCAGGGACGGTAAGGAGTAAAGCGAGGAGGGTGAATCGCTTGAATAAAACACAGCTAAACGCGGGCATAAACAAAAGACATCCTGTCGGTACAACAAAACCGCGAGCAACGCTCATTCGTTGCCCGCACATTCAACGCGTCGATCAACGACCCGCCAACAACTCCGCCGCCTGATCCAGCAACGCCAACGGATCCTTGGCCTTGTGAATATCCACCGACAACAACTGCCGAAACTTGCGCGCCCCTGGAAACCCGGTGCCCAAGCCCAACACATGCCGCGTGATGTGATGCATCGACCCACCCGCCAGCAAATGCTCGGCAATATAAGGCCGCAACTGCGCCAACGCCTCAGCCCGACTGATCACCGGCGCCGAACTGCCAAACAACTGCTGATCCACCTCCGCCAGCAAATACGGATTGTGATAAGCCTCACGCCCCAACATCACACCGTCGAACGTCTGCAAATGCTCATGGCAAGCCTCCATCGTCTTGATCCCGCCATTGAGCACAATCTCCAACTCCGGAAAATCCGCCTTCAGCTGCGCCGCCACGTCATAACGCAATGGCGGAATGTCGCGATTCTCCTTCGGCGACAACCCCTCCAGAATCGCAATTCGCGCATGCACGGTAAAACTGGTACACCCGGCATCACGAACTGTGCCGACGAAATCACACAACTCCTCGTAACTGTCACGTCCGTTGATTCCGATGCGGTGCTTCACTGTTACCGGAATCGACACCGCATCGCGCATCGCTTTCACACAATCCGCCACCAGTTGCGGGTGACCCATCAGGCACGCGCCGATCATGTTGTTTTGCACCCGATCGCTTGGGCAGCCGACGTTTAGGTTCACCTCGTCGTAACCGTGTTCCTGGGCCATGCGGGCACAGGCGGCCAGATCCAGCGGAACGCTACCGCCCAACTGCAGCGCGAGAGGGTGCTCGGCTTCGTTGTGACGGAGGAAGCGTTCGTGATCGCCGTTGAGCAGCGCACCGGTGGTGACCATTTCGGTGTAGAGCAGGGCGTTCTTCGATAGGAGGCGTAGGAAGAAACGGCAATGGCGGTCAGTCCAATCCATCATAGGCGCAACGGAAAACCGCCGAGATAGCGCAGGGCTTGAGTTTACTGGGCTGAAGTGGGTATTTGGTACCATTTGGCTCAACGTATTTATAGCGTGTTTTTAGGCGTTTTCAGGCGTTTTTTCGATGCCGCTGGTACAATGTACCAATCACTTTCGGAATTGTACCAGTCGATTATGGCAACGATCAGAGCACGAAAACGCACCGATGGCTCAGTCAGTTACACGGCACAGATACGCCTGTTTCGCGATGGAGTGCAAGTCTACCAAGAGAGCCAGACCTTCGCCCGGAAACAGGCGGCACAAGCGTGGGTGCGGCGACGTGAGGCAGAGCTAGATCAGCCTGGTGCGATTGAGCGGGCGAACCGCAAGGGCGTCACCGTTCAGGACATGATCAAGCAGTACCTGGATGAAATGGAGAAAGTCCGGCCGTTGGGTAAAACCAAGGAAGCCACTCTAAATGCTATCGCGGCGACGGAGTTTGGCCAGACCGTTGATTCGGCTATCAACAGTCAACGATTGGTGGATTTTGCACTCTGGCGAATGAGTAAAGAGGGCGGCGGCGTCCAGCCGCAGACGGCTGGCAACGATTTGGCGCACCTTGGGGCTGTCCTTTCGATTGCGCGTCCCGCTTGGGGGTATGAGGTAGACGCTCACGCGATGCCGGACGCTCGGAAGGTGTTGAGGAAGCTCGGCTACAACATGAAGAGCCGGGAGCGCGATCGTCGTCCAACGAAGGACGAGCTGGATAAACTTTTGGAGCACTTCGTCAGCATGCAGCAGCGTCGGCCTAGTTCGATCAACATGCTGAAGGTGATTGGCTTCGCGATTTTTTCCACGCGTCGGCAGGATGAGATAAGCCGAATTCAGTGGGAGGACGTCGATGAGTCGAATCAGCGGGTGCTGGTGAGAGATATGAAAAACCCCGGGCAGAAAATTGGCAATGATGTTTGGTGCCACCTACCCGAAGAAGCCTGGAGAATTCTGCAGAGCATGCCAAAAGAGCGTGGGGAAATTTTCCCGTACAACTCTTCGTCGATCTCCACGGCCTGGGCGAAGGCGTGCAAGTTTCTAGAGATCGAAGATCTTCACTTCCACGATCTGCGACACGACGGAGTGAGTCGGTTGTTTGAGATAGATTGGGATATTCCGCGGGTGGCCAGTGTGTCTGGGCATCGTGATTGGAATTCATTGCGTCGATATACCCATCTGCGCGGGCGAGGTGACCACTATGCCGAGTGGCCGTGGTTAAAGAGGATAATTCAGGCGCCCGTGAAGCTGGGCGCCTGGGGTAAGCAGTGATTTAACTGGCTCGGCGGTACCCGTTGAGCTGGTTGCACTCTTTCACCGCAGCTTCCCGTTGCAGATCAAGGTAGGCTGCCAGATCAGCGATGTGGATGCCTTTAGCGCTTTTCTGACTCGACTCCAGCCGTGTGATCGGGATTTTGATCTGTCCTGCCATAACCTTGCGCTGGAACATATCGGTCGTCAGGTGCGTGAAGTAATCCTTGCAGACCTGCTCAAGTGGGATAATGGCCCGGCCATTGTATTGGGCCATTAGAATGAAGGAAGTATTCATTCAATCTCCTCGTGAATAGCCACTTTTCTTCTGCTGGCCGCAGATAGATTTGGTATTAATGCTGGTGCGGGCCTTACAGTAAAACATGTTCCACCCACCTCGACTGTTTGAACACCCCTAAGAAATCCAGTTATGTCGATATCAATGCCATTCTTTAAACGACGTTGATGAGCCGCTACCAGGTGTAGTATCGGTCGTTTTCGTCCTGTCTCGGTTAGTGGAACTGATCTCGCGTACAGCAAGGATTTAATTTGCTCGGGCATTGAGCCCAGGCGGGCGAGGCAGTTGGATTCGCGGGCCTCTATAGTCCAGCAATGTCGGCTATCGGCTATGAATTGCAGAGCGATTGAAGCCCTAGCTTCACGATCTTTGAGCTCCTTTTCGGGAGTGGTGAAATAATGATTACTTTTGTATCGATCAGATAGCTCAAAGCGTTGATCACAGGCAACCACTTTGCCTTCTTTCGTTATGCAAAAGAATGATCGCTCACCTTCTACAAATTCATTTTCCGATGCGGCAATTATAATTTCATACAACTGTCCACCTGACCGTCTATACCAAGTCTTGGGTAAGTTGGTGACTTTCCGAATATATGTGGCTTGAAAGAAACCGCCATATTCATCGGACCGGGCTTGATGAGTTCTCGTAAACCCAATGCATCCAATCGAAGGCATAGGGTCATTGATGACATCAAACTCCCAATCTCCAACGCACGTCGTATTGGGCGCGATGATGACTCTGTCGTTGCTCGGAATATACGGCCCGATCCGTCTGATAAGGTTCAATCGCTCATTAGTAAGCGTGTTAGGACCCGCTCCTTTACTTTTTTTGATTCTGGTCTCAAAACAGGTAATTAAGGCAGCGGCGACACAGTCTTCAAAAGAATCAGTTGTCCATAAATCTTGGGTGTCTGTCGCCTGATATCCATCGTTTCCAGAAAGGTGCGTATACCCCACTGCAGGCTGCGCGGGCGGGCGATCCTGAGCGATTAGCGTTGCAATGGGTGTGGCTGCCTCGCGCAGCTTTTCGTGGGGTATAAGTACCTCTGCAGTGGCGCTGGAAGAAGCAATAATGCCTGCTGCTGCGCAGCAGAGACTGTTGTTTACAGGCGTGTCGATCCCACTGTCATCGCGAAGCAAAGCGGCCTGCATTTGCGTGTTGTCCTGTGAGTGCGTCATGCCGCTTTCCTCCGATGTTCGATAGCAAGTTGATCCATCAGGCGCTGGTGGTAAGTGTTGCGCGCCTCTGCGGCAGACCACGGACGGATGGTTTCAACCATGGGTTCAATGCCGACCAAGCAATCCCAGATAGCCGGTTCGGTTGGCATGAGGTCGCGACGTTCGGTGGCCAGTGCTATCAGGTCGGCCTGATGGATGCAGGTCGGGAGTTCTGGGGCGATGTCGAACCGCTCGCAAACGCGCCACCAAATGCAGTCCTCGAAGTGTTGGTAGGCACTAATCCACTGCTTGAGTGGCCGTGTCATATCGCCCAAGTACGCCTCGGGAGCGTCATGGAGCAAGGCCACAAGTTTGTGTTCTTCTGGCACCAGGTCGGCGACGATGCAGCTGTGCTGAGCCACGCTGTAAAACTTGCGGGTGTGGCCGTTGAAGCGGCACAAATGAGCCAGCGAGTGTGCAATATCTCGTGGATCGATCATTTCGGCGCCCGGCTCAAGCAAATCAAAGCGCTTGCCGGTATGGGTGAGGATCCAGCTCATGCTGCACCTCTCGATTGCGCAGCGGTCGCAATAGCCTGGTGTTCTTGTTGGAAAAAAACGGCAGCGTTCTCCGCATCGTCCGTGCTGAGAGCAATACGAAGAGGAACCACCTCAACCTTTGCAAGGCCTGTTAATTCGGCGGGTTTCAGTAAATCGGCCATGGCGAGCGCTTGGTCGATCAGGGCGCGGGTTTCGCGTTCGAGTTTTTTCCCCGTGCGGAAGGCGGCGAACGTATCGGCGGCAATGCGGAGCTTTTCGGCGATTTCGAGCAGCGTCTGGCGTTCGGGATTGCCGAGCGTCAACGCTTGCTGAAGGCGTTTGCTGAATTGCGCCAAGTGGGCGTGGTCAGCCTTGATGAATTTGAGGGAGGCACATAACTCGCTAATGGTCTTGGCGCTTTCGGCGCGCAGGATGTCGTCGCTTTGTTTCATGCCAGCGGACATGCCGTCGGTACGGCCCATGATGTAGCCGGCCCAGACTAATAGTCCGGCCAGAATGATTAGGGCGATGAGTGCGCAGATTTGAATTGCAGTCATTTGGTTTGCTCCTGGTTCAGTGTCGGACTGGTGGTGGCAGTCCTTGAGATAAGGCTTACTCGGTTGGCTCGTCTTGCTGGCTCTGCATGTCTTCGTCGGCCTGGTAGGCGCGGATATCGATGAGCGATGCAACGTGTCGAATGTGGGCGTACTTGGGCGCTTTCCGACTCGGGTCCAGTGTGGTGATCGGAAGCTGGATCCGACCGCTATTGATTTCAATCACAAACTTTTGCTCGTTGAGGTTGCGGAAATACTTTTCGCGCACGGCCTCCAGCGGAATCAGCACATCGCCGAAGGTGCGGTACAGCAGCTCGATGGTCGTGGATTCAGGAGCGGGGCGTAGCCGCAGTGGGGCTTGGGCTGCATTACTCATGGCTTTGTGTGGCCTCCTTGCGTTTGCTTCTTGCTGGATGGTTCCAGGCGTTCAGGCAATGGCGTTTGGTCAACTCCCGCAGATTCTCGGGCACCTCAAGGAGCGCGGCATTGCGCTCCTCTCGTGTCCGCATTGCGATGATCTGTCGGGCGTATTCCCTAGGCCACGTCACGGCGGTCTGCCGGAATTTCAGGTAGGTCGATGCCGAGTTTTTCAGCCAGCCAACGAATGCCGGCTTGCTTGACCCGCGTCGACTGGCTGTATTGCAAGCCGTACTTTTCGTCATACCAGGTGCCGTCCTTGACCCGCAGATACTCTTTGTCCCGTTTTGGGTAAGCCGGCAGGTTGCCCTTAAGCAGGTCTTTTTCCCGCATGAGTGCAATCAGCTTTGGACGTGTGAGGCCTAGTTGCGAGGCTGCTTGGGCGAGGGTGCGTTCCATGTCGTCCACCTCATGCCGCATGTGCGGCAGGTGTTGCTGCGGCCGCGAGATGGTTGATGGACTCGATAACCATCAGGTAAATCTCGGCATCGGTGTCGCTCACGGTGAAGCATCGGGTGTTGGGGCTTTTGTTCCCGATGCTCAGGATGATGGTCGCCCCTCGGCGCGTGTGTGTGCGGTGAATGGCAACGTGCAGGGGGAGATCAAACCCCATGTCGAGGCTCAGCACGCCGCCGGTGCGCACCAGCTCAAGCACGCGCTGCTTGTCTTGGGTTTCAAAGCGGCCGTATACGCGGCTGGAATGCGGGAGATGAACCGGATCGCTGCTATTGCTCGGATCGAACGGTCCGTTAGCGATCTCTTCAATGAAGTCGGCCAGCTTAAGGTGAGTTTTCTTGTCGCTTGGAAGGGTCAGCGTGTGACGCTCAGTCCCCAGCTCGACACTGAATGCGGTCTCAGTTGCGCCCCGTTCTACTTTGAGGCGGAACGCAAGGCACTCGCGCGTGGGAGCGGTTCGTAGGACATGATTGAAGGTTTCGGTAAGGTTGACCTGAGCTTTGAGCAACTGCAGGGTGCGGTTGTCGATTCGGTATTTGCTCATGCCGCGTGCCCTCCGCCATTTGGATCAAATGAAGAGGCTTGGGGCTTCGCAATAAGCTTCGGTTTGTTGTTGTGAATGATGATAAAGCAGCCGGTGATGGACTGCAGCTGCTCGATCATCTTTTTATTACTGACGCACGCCGGGTGGACGTGGAGGGTTGCACTGGTTTGCATAGGTGATGCCTCGCTCTGTGGTGTGAGAGTGAGGCAAATATCACGCAGTGTGTTTTTTAAGTCAACACGGTATGTGATTATTTTTCACGGCGCGTGCAAAAACCGAGATGACTTTAGGATGCCGCCGACCAGGTGGATCTCAATTACGTCGGCCGCGGCGATATGAATTGGTGGGTGTTCGGCATTCACGCTATCCAAGCGGTACATCCCATCTCTCAGGTAAATGAACTCCTTGATCATCGTTCGGCCTTCTGTGGTTCTTACCACGACCTCATCGCCGCTGAAGTAGTTCTTGTTGGGTTCGATCAGCACGTACTCACCATTTTTGATCCTGGGAAGCATGCTGTCGCCGGTAACCTTCAATCCGTAGGCATCTGGGTCATCGCTGTGGATACTTAAGTAACCATCGCCGTGGCCTGGAGGAAAATCAAGCGCTTCAAAATATCCTTCATTGCCCAGCTGTGCGGTTCCAACCACCGGAACACTCCCTGTTTTCGCTTGTCCTGCCGATGTCAATCCTTCGCTCTGGCTGCTCTTGAGTCGAGGAGGATATCTGATGTCGTAAATGTTGCCGTGCGCATCACCAGATAGGTGAGGTAACGGCCCCTCGACATCTTTGACCAACTGTGTGAGCGACGTTTTTAGGGCAGTAGCAATTTTCCCTAGATCCTGAAGGTTGGGCTGGCGTTGGTCCTTCTCATAGTTACCTATGCGAGATTGTGATTCCCAGCCACAGGCAAGGGCCAGATCTTTCTGGCTCATACCCTTGGCTTTTCTAAGTGATTTGATGCGTGAGCCGAGTGTGTTCATTTGCATTTTTTACCACGCATTGAAATAAATTTATCGCACTTTGCGTGTTGTAAAAATCACGAATCGTGTTTATTCTGCGCTTCAGTTATAGGAGGTCGTTATGAACAGGATTGCTGACCATCGAGAAAGGGCGGGTATAAAGCAGCGGGATTTGGTTTCGACTCTTGGATGGACGCAGACACGGCTTAGCAATTATGAGTCCGGACGGCGTATAGCTGGACTTGCAGAATCTCGTGCAATTACGGCTGCGTTGAATCAGCTCGGAGTCAAATGCTCGCTTGATGATGTCTTTCCGCCAGAGATAGATTTCAAAAAAGTAGCTTAGAAAAAAGGCGACCCAAGGGTCGCCCAGTTCCTCCCGACACGCACCACCACAGCGCTGTCGGGCCGCGATTGGGATTGGCGGGCAAACCAAATGCAAAACCGCCCATTCCTCTCGCGTTTTCCAGAGCTCGGAAGCTTTGGTGTTGCTGCCTTTTCCACCACAGAGCTGGCAGCTTTTGCGCCAGGGGTGAACAACGGATTGTTCGCCCCGGCACGGTGCCGGTGTTGGTCATAGGGACCTCGCCGGCGTTTGGGCCTATCAAGCCACACGACAAATGTATCACTACTGCCTGTCGTGCGGCACTGGCAACATTCAAGGATTAATGCCATGAGCCGAATCGCTCTGAGTTCTGTAGATCGAGCCCAGCGGGAAGTCCTGCCGCTAGATCTTGCGCTTTATCACGCTGCACGCGACTACCCAGGCGGCGCCGCTGCTATCGCAGCCACCACTGGCCGCAACGCCACGACGTTGCAGCACAAGCTTTCCCCAACCCATCCAAGCCACACCGTGAACATCCAAGAGTTTGGCGAGATCCTGGAACTGACTAAGGATCGCCGCATTCTGGATGCGGTGCATGCGCTGGTCGGCGACACGACTTGGCAGGAACTGGCTGAGGCCTACACCAACGACATGCCCGAGACATTGACGACCGGCATCGCGGAGTATTTCCGGCAAGTGGCGGATCTGGCCGAGACCTGGGCTAAGAGCATCGGTGACGGCGTCGTCACCGACCAAGAACTGGCGGCGATTCGTCTGCAGGTATTCCGTGGGATTCAGGGTCTGCTCGGATTGTTCAACCGCGCCACCTACGTCAACCAGACGACGCGAGGTGCTGACCATGGCTGACATCGCAGACTTCGCTAATGATCTGGTTCTAGAGCGTGTCGACCAAGCGCTCGCAGCACGTCGAGTCGCCGCCAAACCTGCCTTGGCGGCGCACTCGTTTCAGTTCTGCGAAGAGTGCGATGAGCCAATTCCGGAAGCGCGCCGTGTGGCGCAGCCTGGCTGCACGCATTGTGTGGATTGTCTTTCCCTCGTGGAATTGAAGGGCGCTCGTCATGCTCGATGAAGTATTGGCGCAGTTCGCGGACTACGGTCTTTTACCAGCGCAGCCGCTGGTGTTCGGTAAGCTCACTCGGTGCAAGACAGCGCAGGATAAGGGCACAGAGAAAAACGGCTGGTATGTCGCCCATGAACATCGCACCGAGAAAGGCGAGACGCTTATTTTCGGCTCATTCGGCGATTGGCGTTCGGGCGAAACGCAGAAGATCAAGGTTAAGGCCGGTCGGATGTCTCCCGAAGAACGCGAGGTTATGCGCGCCCGTCAGGAGGAGGGCAAACGTCGTGCTGCTGAGGTGGCAGCCAATTCGGCGCGCCGGGCGGCGAAGCGTGCGGGCGGCTTATTCCAGCGCATGCCGGAGAAGGGTCGCAGCGAGTATCTGGACCGCAAGCAGATTGTCGGTTTCCGGGTTCGCTACGCGCCGCGCTCAGGTGCAGTCTTGGTTCCCATGAGCAATGCGCGGGACGAAATCGTCGGGCTTCAGGTGATTTACCCGAGCAAACAGGAAGATACCGGTCGGGACAAGTCCTACTGGCCCTACGGGATGTCGAAAGAGGGTGCTTTCCACCTTATCGGGCCGGATGCTGAGCCAGGTGATCCAGTGCTGGTATGTGAGGGCTACGCCACCGGCGCCAGCCTGCACATGGCGACTTCGCTGACCGTGGCGGTGGCATTCGACGCGGGTAACCTGCTGGCCGTGTGTAAGGCCATGCGCGAGCGGTTTGCCGGTTGCCCTCTGATCATTTGCAGGGACGATGACTGGAAGACCACGAAGCCAAACGGCGACGCCTGGAACCCAGGTGAAGAGAAGGCCAATAACGCGGCACTGATCGTCGGTGGCCAAGTGGTTGCGCCGATCTTCTCCAGTGAGCGGGAAGTGAAGTGGACCGACTTCAACGATCTGCATGTCGCCGAGGGTTTGGAGGCGGTGCGCCGTCAGGTATTGGCTGTGGTCAAGCCACCGGCAGCAGGTGGTTGGAAAGATCTACTAGCTCGCAGCGATAGCGGCGCTCTGATCGCACACATGCAGAACGTTGAATTGATACTGGCCAATGATCCACGTTGGGCTGGGGTCATCAGCTACAGCGCCTTCAGTTCGAAGCTCGTCAAGCTACGTGCGGCGCCTTATGGCGGCGGCACGGGAGACTGGGCGGATATCGATGACGTGCGGGTGATGAAGTGGCTCGCGCAGCAATACAACCTTCGGGTCAAGGCGTCCCATGTGATCGAGGCGGTCAGTGTGGTCGCACATGATCATGCGTTTCATCCGGTGCGGCAGTACCTGCGCAAGCTCGAATGGGATCGCGTGCCTCGTCTGGAAAGCTGGCTCACCGATGTCATGGGTGTGAAGGCCACCGACTACTCGTCCAAGGTTGGCAAGCGCTGGATGTTGTCGGCCGTGGCGCGAGTGATGAAGCCTGGCTGCAAGGCTGACTCGGTGATGATCCTTGAGGGTGCGCAGGGCGCAGGTAAGTCGACGGCGATGAGCATTCTCGGCGGCGAGTGGTTCATGGATACGCCGTTCGCGCTGGGCGACAAGGACGGCTTTCAGGCGATCAGGGGCAAGTGGATTGTCGAGCTGGGCGAGCTGGACAGCTTCAACAAGGCCGAGAGTACCAAGGCCAAGCAGTTTTTCTCGGCGTCCACGGACACTTATCGCGAGAGCTACGGCCGTCGCACCATGGACGTGCCGCGCCAGTGCGTTTTCGTGGGTACGACGAACCAGGACGAATACCTCAAGGACGCGACCGGTAATCGCCGTTATTGGCCGGTGGCATGTACCAAAGTGGATCTGGAGTTGTTGCGCTCGATCCGCGACCAGCTTTGGGCCGAGGCGGTTTTCTGCTACGACGCGGGCGACCTCTGGTGGGTAACGCTGGATGAGGCGGCATTGTTCGCGGAGGAGCAGGACGAGCGCTTCGTAGTGGACGAATGGGAAACACCAATCTTGACCTGGTTGGAAGAGTCGCAGATTGGTGAGACCACGACCGGCAGCGAGGTGCTGACTCAGGCTCTCAAGCTCGACCCGGGACATTGGGGTAAGCCGGAGCAAATGCGTGTCGGTGCAATCCTGCATCGGTTGGGCTGGAGACGTTTCCGGCTCGGTGCAATGACCAAGAGTCGGCAGCGGTTGTGGGGCTACAAAAAGCCAGCGGACTGGGGGAAGGCGCCTGCCTTGGAATTAGAAGCTTCAGAGGAGCCTTGTTTCGGTGATTAAGGAGATCGATTCGCTGCTTCGGTTGTGGGCGCAGGAGCTGCACTCCGAACATTCGAAAGGGGGGCTTGCTGGGGGGAACATGGTTGCCATGATGATGGAGAGCAATGGGCAACTGATTCGTGGACGGCGGGCCTTTCGTGCGCCGCTGGAGAGTTCTCTCGACATCGAGCTGATCGTGAACAAGCATCTTCCGCCTGAGCTGGTGACGGTTGTGCGGGAGCATTACTGCACGCTCGACGTTGATATGCGCTTGCGGTACGCGCACTGCGGTTGTGGCCGTGACACGTACTACCAGCGCCTGCATGAGGCACACCTGCAGATCTTTGGCGTAATGATGGGGATGGCTGCGTGACCCCAGGCTTTCGTCCGGCTGTTGCTGTCCCACCGGCCCGCCTTGTCCCACTATGTTTAGACGTAGTGGGACAGGTGCGGGCCTTGTCTTTGCAGGGCTGTCCCACCGTCCCACCTTGCAACGTCACCCGCCCGCATATGCGTAGCAGACACAATGCACGCGCGCTTCACGCGCAAGCGTGTTTATAAATTTCTCTCTTTACACGAGAAAATAGATAAATAAGTAGGACGGTGGGGCAAAGCCCCGAATCTAGGCGCTCTCAGGCGTCCCACCTCAATTCTAAAAGGTGGGACAGATGGGACGCCGCCGAAACAACAGAATGCCGTGGTGAGTTATTCGCTTACATTCGCTAGACGTTCACACCACATTGACCACTTATTCACCGGGTGGCATTAAACCGGGGTTGCTGCCACCGGAATCGACCTGTAAAAAGTAGTCATCTTCGATAGGTGCGACCGCAGAGAGCGGCACGCACCAACCACCAAACCCGGCCATTGCGCCGGGTTTTTGCGTTTAGGGGTTGGCGATGACAAGCGAGCAACAAGCACTGGCAGAAATGCCAATCTGGTTAGTGATCGTCCTGGCTCTGGTCGGTGGCGTATCGGGAGAGATGTGGCGGGCCGACAAGGACGGGGCGCGTGGCTGGGCATTGTTGCGCAGGCTGGCACTTCGGTCCGGCGCCTGCATTGTGTGCGGGGTGTCGGCGATGATGCTGATGATCGCCGCCGGCATGACAATCTGGACGGCGGGCGCCTTGGGTTGCCTGACTGCGATGGCAGGTGCAGATGTGGCCATCGGGTTGTACGAACGCTGGGCTGCCAAGCGGCTTGGCGTGTGCGATGTCCCGCCGAATGGCGGTGGGCCAGCCTGAAACCGCCGGGGACCCTGGGGTTATTCGGAGGGTACGGGGTCGGAAACCCGCGGGATTGCGTTAGCGGGCGGTTCACCAGCTTAGTGAACTGAGGTGAACTGAGGGTGAACAGGTGAACTCGCGGGGTGAACTGGAGAAATTAACCATGACTGTTATCAGCAAAACGGAGTTTGCGGCCCGGCGCGGTTGGGCCAAGTCCTATGTTTCCAAATTGGCCAGCCAGGATCGGCTGGTGCTTACCGAAAACGGCAAGATCGACCTTGAAGCCACGGAGGCGCTGCTCGATAAAACCAGCGACCCTAGTAAGGCCGCCGTTGCCGAACGTCACCAGCAGGACCGGATTCAGCGTGACGTTTACAGCCAACTGTCCCCACTGACCGAGCCGACTTCCACGGCTGCGCCGCCGCAACTTATACCCGTCGACGGTAAGCACCCTGACTACCAGAAATCTCGCGCGCTGCGCGAGCACAACATGGCCAAACTGGCCGAGATCGAACTGGGCAAGGCGCAAGGTTCGTTGGTGTCCAGAGAGGCCGTGGAGACCGGCGCCTACGACGCTGGCCGCTTGCTGCGCGACCAGCTGTTCGGACCGTTGCCTCAGCTGTCGTATGACCTGGCAGCAATGACGGATCCCTGGCAGATCGAAAAGCACCTAACCGCGACAATTCGACGAACGCTGGAAGAGGCCGAGCGCCTCTCCTCAGCAGATCTTGAACATGCCATGACATCGGATTGAACCCATGCACACGGAATTTTCTGACGGTGCAAAGGTGTACCGTGAGAACTACTTCCGTGGACTGCGCCCGGATCCAGACCTCTGGATCGATGAATGGGCCGACGAGTACATGCGAATCCCGCGTGACACCGGTGCCCCTGAGCCCGGCCAGTACCGCACCTCGCGGACACCGTATGCCCGCGAGCCAATGCGCTGCCTGTCGCCGGCTCACCCTTGCAGACGCGTGATCACCATGGTGGCCTCGCAGTTGATGAAAACCCAGATCGCCCTGAACTGGATGGGTGGCCTGATCCACATGGCGCCGTCAAACATCTTGGCGCTGCTCCCCAGCCTTGGCCTGTCCAAGCGGGTATCCGGGCGGATAAGCAAGACCATCAAGGCCACTCCCGTTCTGCGCGAGCGGGTCGCGGCCACCCGCTCGCGGGACGCACGCAACACGATGGACACCAAGGAATTCGAGGGTGGCTCGCTGTACGTCACCACCGCCGGTTCTGCGGCCAACCTTTCGGAGCTGTCGGCGCGTTATATCTACGGCGACGAAGTCGACCGCTGGGAGAATGACGTCGGCCAGGAGGGTGACCCCATCAAGCTGGCAGAGACACGGGCGACCAACTTCGGTCGCAACGCCAAGATCTACTTCTCCAGCTCGCCGACGATCAAAGGCGCCTCACGGATCTCCGACCTGTTCGAGTCCAGCGACCAGCGCTATTACTACGTGCCATGCCCTACCTGCGGCCATATGCAGGTACTGGAGTGGGAGCGGCTGCACTACAGCAAGGACTTCAGCACCGTACATTACGAGTGCGCTGCGCCTGAATGCGACGTGCTGATCGAAGAGCATCACAAGAGTGACATGCTCGCCCGAGGCGCGTGGCGCGCTCATGCGGGTGGCGACGGCAAGACCGTTGGCTTTCATCTCAATGCGCTGTACTCGCCGACCGGCTGGATGGACTGGGCGTCACTTGCCATCGAGTTTGAGGACGCCAAAAAAGCCCAGGCTCAAGGTGATACGAGCCTGATGCAGGTGTTCTACAACACACGTCTCGCGAAGGTCTGGGACAGCGCACTCGAACAGACCAAGGCCGAAGTGCTGATCGCTCGGGCGCGGCTGGAGAACTACACCCTCGGCGCGATGCCGTCTGGTGTGCTGATGCTGACCGGCGCCGTCGACGTTCAGGCCAATCGTCTGGAAATGATGGTGATCGGCTTCGGCATAGGCATGGAACGGTGGGTTGTTGACCATCAGATCATCTGGGGTGACCCAGCAGACGAACGCACCTGGGCGGTGCTGGACGAAAAACTCAAAGCTCGATACCGGCATCCTTGTGGTGTGGGGCTGGCGATTCTCGCCGTGGGTGTCGACTCCGGTGGTCACCACACCGACGAGGTCTATCAGTTCTGTCGCGTTCGCCGCTGGCGCAACATCTTCGCCATCAAGGGCGCAAGCAAGCCTGGCAGGCCAGTGATTGCACAGCGCCCGTCCATGGTCGACGTGACCTGGAAGGGCCAGACCGAACGCAACGGCGCCGAACTGTGGTTCGTCGGTACCGACACCGCCAAAGACTGGATCTACAACCGCTATCCATTCCCGGATGGTCCGGGATCGCTGCACTTTGCCAATGACCTGCCGGACGAATTCTTCGCCCAGTGCGTCGCCGAGCGCAAAGTCGTGCGCTACGTGCGCGGCCATAAGCGCATCGAATGGGTGAAGGGCAAGGCTGAGCGGAACGAAGCGCTCGACCTGATGGTGTACTGCCTCGCGATGGCGCATTACCTCGGCATCAACCGCTATCAGGAACACGATTGGGACAGGGTGCGACAAGCCCTGGCCCAGTCCGGCTTGTTCGATGACGCCTTAAGCATCAAGCCTGTTCAGGGCGAGCGACTTGATGCTGAGCAAACGCCGGCGCCCGCGGCTGTACGCCAAGCCCAACCCGCACCACCTCCCGCTGCACCGGTTACACAGTCACGACCGGCAGCCCCCCCTCAACGCCGCAGCTCCGCCAGCGGCTATCTGAAGAGACGCTGATATGTCCTTTACAAAAAAGCACCTCGACGCGGTTGAGGCGGCCATTGCTCGCGGTGAGAAAACTGTGCGCTACACCGACCGTACCGTGGAATACCGCACGGTCGATGAACTGCTCAAGGCGCGCGAGGAAATACGCTCGTCGCTGGCAAGTGCAGCTGGGCCACGTTCGCGCGTGGTCCGGCTGTACCATGCAGGGAAGGGGGTCTGATGGCCCGACACTTCCCAACACTGACCCGTAACGGATTTGTGCTGCCGTCCAACATCAAGGCCAGTTACGAAGGCGCTGGAGAAGGGCGCCGATCCACTGGCTGGGACGCTCCCGACAACGGAATCAACAGCATCAACACCCCGGCACTGCGCAACCTGCGGTCGCGCTCACGGGCAGCGGTTCGCAATGACCCGTATGCCTTCAACGTCATCGACAAGCGGGTCAGCAACCTGATCGGCACGGGCATCACCCCGCGGCCGACGACCGACGACGATGCCTTGCGCAAACTGCTGCAGGAGCTGTGGGGGGATTGGGTTGATGAGTCGGATGCGGATGATCGCACCGATTTTTACGGCCAGCAGGCGCTGGTGGCGCGCACGGTAGAAACATCGGGTGAATGCTTCGTTCGCTTGCGTCCTCGCAGTCTGGACGAAGGCTTGGCGGTTCCGCTGCAGTTGCAGATCCTGGCGCCGGAGTTCGTACCACACGACAAATTTGAGAGCACCAAGAACGGCAACGTCATCCGCGCCGGTATCGAGTTCACCCCCGGCGGCAAGCGGGTGGCGTACTGGATGTACCTGTCGCATCCGCGCGATGCAGCCTCGCTGAACGCCGGCTACAACCAGCTGGTCCGTGTGCCGGCGGCTCAGGTGCTGCACATCTTCGAACCGGTGGAGCCTGGCCAGTTGCGCGGTGTGCCGCGATTGTCGCCAGTGCTCAAACGTCTGCGCAGTCTCGACAACTACGACGACGCGGTGCTGTTCCGCCAAGAGGTGGCCAACCTGTTTGCCGGTTTCATCAAACGGCCGGCGCCGGAGTCGGGGCAGACACCACGCGATCCAGTCACCGGCGCCTTGCTGGATTTGGACCGCGACGGCTTCACCCCTATGGTCGCGCTCGAACCCGGCACCATGCAGGAGCTGGGAGCAGGTGAGGAGGTTGAGTTCTCCAAACCACCAGACGCCGGCAACAACTATCCGGACTTCATGCGGCAGCAACTGATGGCTGCAGCAGCGGGGTCTGGCACGCCTTACGAAATCCTTACCGGTGACATGCGTGGGATCAATGACCGGGCGCTGCGTGTGGTGCTTAACGAGTTTCGGCGCCGCCTGGAACAACTGCAATTCAGCGTGTACGTGCATCAACTCTGCCGCCCGGTGCGAGCCGCATGGATGGACATGGCGGTGCTGTCGGGTGTCCTGGTGCTGGACGATTACGCACAGAAACGCCGCCAGTACCTGCGTACCCGTTGGGTGCCACAAGGCTGGGCCTATATCCAGCCGGTACAGGACGTGCAGGCACGCCGGATGGAAGTACAGGCCGGGTTTTCTTCTCGCAGCGAGATGGTGCTGCGCACCGGCTACGATGCCGAAACGGTCGATCTTGAAAACGCCGCCGATCTGGCACGGGCCACAAAACTGGGCCTCAACTACAACACCCTTGATGCCGTCGAAGACACCGACGACAAGGAGCAACCATGAGCAAACAAGCGCGACCGCGCATTTACAACCGCGCGGGCAAGCGCGTCGAGGTTCAGGACAAGACTTGGTACGCCCTGCAGGCCAGTGGAGAGGCCACCGAGCGAGTGATCGAGGTTTTTGTCTATGGCGAGATCGGCGCGTGGGGCATCACTGCCAATCAGTTCGTGCAGGATCTGCGCGCCATGGATGATGGTGTGTCTCCGGTAGTGGCCGCGTTCAATAGCATCGGCGGCGACCTGTTCGACGGTATGGCCATGCACAACGCGCTGTCGCGTTTGGGCGAGCGCTGCACCGGGCGGATCGATGCGCTCGCCGCCAGTGCTGCCAGTGTCGCCGTGTGCGGTGCCCACCGCGTGGTCATCGCTTCCAACGCAATGCTGATGATTCACAACCCGTGGACCTACGCCGCCGGTGATGCGGAAGACTTCCGTAAGGTCGCCGACGTCCTCGACCAGACCATGGAAGCGATCATCGCCGCGTACAAGGCCAAGGCGCCCGACATTGATGAGGTGGAGCTGCGGCGTTTGGTGGCGGCTGAAACCTGGCTGACCGCCAACGAAGCGGTGGCTTTGGGGCTGGCTGATGAAGTGGGCGACGGGGTCAAGGTCAAAGCCTGTCTCGGTCAAGGCGCGGTGCTGCAACGATTCCAGAACGCACCAGCTGAATTACTGGCCCAGCTCGAAGAGCCACCAGAGCCGGATCCGGAACTCGAACCTGTCGATCCGCCGCTGGTGCCGCCTGTAGTCGACTCGGCCAAGTTGGCATTGATGATCACTCAGCGCTGCACGGCGGCGGGCATCAGCAACCTGATCGAGCCGCTGCTCAAGTCCACCCAGCTTGAAAGCGAAGAGATCGTTTTAGCGGGTCTGGCACGCGCCAAGGCGGTGAACGACCTCTGCGTGGCCGCGCGTCTGCCTGAATTCAGCGCCGAGTATGTCGCGGCCGGTCTGGATTCGGCGGCGGTGCGGGCGCGTCTTTTCGACAAGATCGTTACCAGCGGCAAGGGATTTGAAATCGACAACAGCCTGCCACTGGACGATGACCCAGCGCCCAAGGTGCTGGCCAAACAACCTGACCCAAACTCGATTTGGGCTGCTCGCCAAGCGGCTCAAACTGGAACCGCGCACGGCGCGAAAGGAGCACGAGCATGACCATCAAACAGGAACCGATGCACGCAGGTGAATTCCTGCTGTCCGAGGGCGCCGGCACGATCTCGCGCGAAGCGATCAATGTCGCGGCGGGTCCAGCATTGTGGCCGGGACAAATTCTCGGGCTGGTGACCGCCTGCGGCGAATTCGCACCGTACAACCCAACGGCAGAGGACGGCACTGAAAACGCTGTCGCCATTCTCTACGGTCCGCTCGGCGAATCCGACGTGGTGCGTCGCGGTCGCGCTGTGGTGCGGCTGGCTGAGGTCAGTGAGGTGCATTTGACCGGCCTCGATCCGGCTGCCGAGAAAGCCTTGGCCGCACATTTGCTGATCGTCCGCTAAGACGTTTCATTCATCTATATGCATCCCGCCGCGTGCGGGATTTTTCGTTTCTGGAGAGTACCCATGGCCGATATCGCCATTTTTGACGACGAAGCGTTTACCGTTACCTCGCTGACCGCTGCACTCAATGATCAACCCTACCTGCCAGGGCGCATCAGCGCACTGGGGCTGTTCCGCGAGGAAGGCATTACCACCCTGACCGTGCAGATTGAAAAGGACGGCGACACCCTGGCACTGGTCCCTGCTGGCGAGCGTGGTGGTTCTGGCCTGGTGGTCGCGGCCAGCAAGCGCAACCTGATCCCGTTCAACACCGTGCACCTGCCGGAGCGCTTCACGATCAAGGCTGACGAGATCCAAGGCATCCGTGCCTTCGGCACTCGCACTGAACTGCAGGCGGTACAGGACGTGGTGAATGCGCGCCTGGCGAAGGCGCGGCGGCAGTTGGACGCCACGCATGAGTTTCAGCGCATGGGCGCACTGAACGGCCAGATCCTTGACGCCGATGGCAAGACCGTACTGCTGGATCTCTATGAACGCTTCGGTGTGCAGCGTCAGAGGCTGCCCATGGGCTTGGCGGACCCAAAAACAAAGCTTCGTGTTAAATGCGTTGAGGCGCTGGATATGCAGGAAGATGCGCTCGGCAGTGTGACCAGCACCGGTTCTCGCGCCTTCTGCGGCAAGACCTTTTGGAACAGCCTGATCGTCCACGATGCAGTCGAGAAAACGTATCTCAATAGTCAGCAAGCGGCAGCTTTGCGAGGCGATGCCCGGGAAAGTTTCGAGTTTGGTGGCATTACCTGGGAGCGCTACCGTGGCAAGGTCGCTGGTGTTTCTTTTGTCCACGATGATCAGGCGTTGCTGGTTCCGGAAGGTGTGCCGGATCTGTACATCTCGGTGTTCGCGCCGGCTGACTACATGGAAACGGTCAACACCCAGGGCATTCCGTACTACAGCAAGATCGAGCCGCTGCCCTTCAACAAAGGCATGGCCGGTGAGGCGCAGTCCAACCCACTGCACCTGTGCACTCGACCGCGTGCCCAAGTCCTGCTGGAACTCTGACCGTGGGCTTTCGCGATCTGATCGCCGACGTCGACGCGGCGGTGTTCGAAACGCTGGGCGATACGGCGCGGATCGAAGGTCGCGAGGTGCCAGTGTTCGGCATGTTTGCCGCGCCCTGGCTGCAACCCAAGTTCGGCAAGCTCAACACCGGGTTGCGCGAGCCTCGCTTCGAGATCCGCGTCAGCGATTCGCAAGGTCTGGAACAGGGCATGCTGGTCAGCGTTGACCTACCTGCGCTGGATGGCGGCGGTGACTACGACCTGATCCAGCTCGAACCGAGTGGCGACGGACTGGTCGCCCTGATTCTGAGGTTGCGCCCATGAGTGTCGGCAGCTATTTCAAACCCTCGGTCGGGGGCGGGATAATTTCCATCCAATCCTCGGCCGCAGACTTTCAGGCGTTCCAGGACTTTGCCAAGGTGGTGCCGAAAGCGGCTGCTGCGGCGCACCGGCGAGCGATCAACAAAACGTTGGGAAGGTTGCGCACGCACATCGCCCGAGCCGTCAGCCGGTCGGAACGCATTGCCGTAGCAGCGGTACGTCAGCGGTTGCGCAGCTATCCAGTTTCCGGCGCGGCCGCGAGCGGCAAACTGTGGTTCGGGTTGAACAGCATCGAATCCAGCCGGATCGGCCGGGCGCGGCAGACCGGGAGCGGTGTGTCGGTGGCGGGGCGGCGTTACCAGGGTGCCTTTCTCAAGAAGGTCTACGGCAATAAGCCCGACATCTGGATCCGCACAGCCAGCAAGCATTTCAACGGGGACGACTACCCAGACAGCACGGTGTCCCCCGGTCGCGGGCCAAGTTCGGGTTGGGTCGCTGAAAATGGTAGTCGTTTCCCGCTGGCCAAAGCCAAGGTGTCGCTGGAGCAAGCCCGGCCGCATTTCGACACCTGGGTCAAAAAGGCAGACGAGATCCTGTTGGCGATTCTCAAACAAGAACTCAACTTTGAGCTGCAGAAATACCTTAAGAGGATCGGCAATGTCTGAAGAACCCTTCAGCCTGGACCAGCTTTATCGGGCGGTAGAACAGCATCTGCGTACCCAATTGCCTGGCGTTCAAGCCGTCACAGCCTGGCCAGACATTAAGAATCGCGTGTTGCTGCCAGCGGTGTTTTTGGAGGTGGCCGAAATCGAGCCGGGTACCGATATCGGCACCGGCGAAACCTCGCTGCTCTGCAAGTTCGAGGCTCGTATCATCGTCGACCCGATCAAGCCGCACCATCATCAACAGGCCGTGCAATTGGCGACGCAGTTAGCGGTGCTGCTGCGTGCGCAGACGTGGGGGTTGGCAGTTGAACCCGCCGAGTTTGTGCAATCGCTGCAGGACTGGACCCAACCGCATCTGGATGGATACACCGTGTGGCTGGTGGAGTGGACTCAGCAAGTCTATCTCGGCCCGGAGGAATGGCTCTGGCCGGACGAACCGCCGGGGATGTTGCTAATTGGCTTTCAGGAAGACGTCAAAGAGGATTTTGTCCCAGCGGAGGCGATGTGAGCAGCTACGCGAGCGCCCAGCATGACCGCATGATTGCGGGGGCGATCAAGGCTTGCTACGTGGTCGCGGTGGACCTGTCCGCCTCACCGCCGGTGTGTCGCGTGTCAGACGGCAGTGAATGGGTCAGCGCTTGGGTGCGCTGGCACAGCATCGCCGCCGGCAAGGCCAGGCACTGGCGGGCGCCGTCTTTGGGCGAGCAGGGCAGTTTGATCAGTCCCAGCGGTGACGTGTCACAAGGCACGTTTGTCCCGGGCTTGTATGGCAATGCCGGACCGCCGCCAGACAACCGCGACCACGTCGAGGTTTGGCGTTTCGATGATGGCGGCTCGCTGGTCTACGA
This sequence comes from Pseudomonas sp. FW305-7, assembly GCF_058786735.1. Classification (NCBI taxonomy): domain Bacteria; kingdom Pseudomonadati; phylum Pseudomonadota; class Gammaproteobacteria; order Pseudomonadales; family Pseudomonadaceae; genus Pseudomonas; species Pseudomonas sp. FW305-7. The sequence goes on along the minus strand of NZ_JBYSZA010000011.1, from coordinate 74,639 downwards.
CTGGCAGGCCAAGAGCTACAGCATCACCCTGCCCAGCGGTACGGTCAGCATCAAAGTGGCCAGCACGGAAGCGGTTGTAACTGATAGCGCCGTGAGCGTGACCACCGGCAACATCAATCTGAAAGCGGCGGTGATGATCGACGGCGCGCTGCACGTTACCAAGGGCATCACCAGCGCCGGCGCAATCATTGACGCCACCGGCAACAGCAATCACCACACGCATTAATTCATTCACGACAGCCCGCCCAGTGCGGGCTTTTTCATGCCTGGAGAAATACATGGCCAAGATCGATACGACCGTCACCGAGGTGCAAGCGTCCTCGGAATCGGCAATTACATCCTCACCGTTCTCATCGCCGGAGTTTCTGAAATTCCGCGACAAACTCTACACGTCGCGACTGTTGATCGTGCCCGGTACTGACCGTTCCTATCCGGTCGAGAAGGCGGCGGTCGTGGTGCCGGTCTCCGACATCGAAGCGGTCAAGTTCCTGAAAGCCAGCGAAGAATACGAGCCGTTCAAGGAGTGACATCGATGATCGGAATGGATCGCCACACCGGCCTACCCATATCCGGCATCGAGCACCTGCGGCAATCCATTGCCGACATCTTGAGCACGCCGCTGGGCAGTCGCCGGCACCGTATGGAGTACGGCAGCAAGCTACGGCGGTTTGTCGATTTACCCATCAACGAAGGCTGGAAAAGTGCCGTACAGGCTGAGGTTGCCCGCGCTCTGGGGCGCTGGGAGCCGCGTTTGAAGTTGGATCAGGTGCGCGTCATTTCCGTCATTGGCGGGCAAATCAATTTGCAAATCGTCGGGAAGTACCTGGGCGACAGCGTCACGTTGGAGGTGGCCGCATGAGTACCGTAGATCTGTCGTCGCTGCCCGCGCCGACCGTGCTGGAGCCTCTGGACTTCGAAGAGGTTTATCAGGACGGGCTGAGCGTGTTTCGCGGGTACATGGGTAGTAACTGGACGGCCGCGCTGGAAAGCGATCCAGTGGTCAAAGTGCTGGAGGTCGGGGCTTACAACAAAGTCGGCAACCGCGCCCGCGTTAATGACGCCGGCAAGGGGCTGTTACTGGCGCACGCCATTCGCGGCGACCTCGATCACCTGGGGGCGAACGTCAATCTGACGCGCCTGGTCATTCAAGCCGAGGATCTGCTGGCAGTGCCACCGGTGCCCAAGGTCATGGAAGACGACGATCCGTTTCGCGAACGCATCCAGTTGGCCTATGAAGGTTTGACTACGGCCGGCCCGCGCAACAGCTACATCCTACATGCGCGTAATGCCTCGGGGCTGGTTGCAGACGCCACGGCTGAAAGCCCGGCGCCTTGTTACGTCACGGTCACGGTGCTGGGGTTGGACGGGGAGGGCGAAGCGCCGCCGGAGCTGCTGGCGACGGTGGCCGCTGCGCTGAATGACGATGACGTGCGGCCGGTTGCTGATCGGGTGACCGTGCAGAGCGCGCAGGTGATCCGCTACGAGATTGACGCCATTTTGCACATGGCCAGCGCTGGCCCTGAAGCGGATGCCAGTTTGGCCGAGGCGAAAAGCCGTTTGGCAACCTGGATAAATCCCCGCAAGCGGCTGGGCGTCGAGGTCGCCCGCTCCGCTGTTGACGCCCAGTTGCACGTTGCCGGCGTTGCCCGGGTTGAGTTGGTTGGGTGGCAGGATCTGGCACCGACCAAGGCACAAGCGGCGTTCTGTACGCGGTACAACGTGAGGCTGGCAGGTTGATATGAAAAGTCTACTGCCGCTCAACAGCACGCAACTGGAACGGGCCATGGAGGCCGCGTTTTTCGAAAAGACGATTGTCCCACTGCGCGACCTCTACAACGCCGATACCTGTCCGGTGCATCTGCTGCCGCATCTGGCCTGGGCATGGTCGGTGGATCGCTGGGACTACCGGTGGACGGAGGCGACCAAACGCGCGGCAATCAGGGCGTCGTACTACATCCACAAGCACAAGGGCACCATCGGCGCATTGCGCCGCGTGGTCGAGCCGCTGGGCTACCTGATCGAGATCGTCGAGTGGTTCCAGACCTTGCCCGAAGGGATGCCGGGCACCTTTGCCTTGAAAGTCGGCGTACTCGATACCGGTATCACCGAGGAAATGTATCAGGAGCTTGAACGCCTGATCGACGACGCCAAGCCCGTCAGTCGTCAGTTGACCGGGCTGGCCATTAGCCTCGAAACAAAAGGCGATCTGAATATCGCTGTGTCCCTCTACGAAGGCGACGAAATCGACGTTTACCCACCCGTCATGCGTGACATCGAGGTCACTGGCAGCTTTGGCGTGGTCGGTCGCGAACACTCCATAGATCACCTGGACGTTTATTATGATTGATGCGAATTCGCAATTTTTTGCGATCCTCACGAACGTGGGGATGGCCAAGCAGGCGAACGCCGACGCGCTCGGCGTTGCCTGGAAGATCACCGAGATGGGCGTGGGGGATGCTAACCCGACCGGGATTGAAAACCCGCCTAACCCCGTCCCTTCAGCCTCCCAAACCAAGCTAATCAACGAGTGGCGGCGTCGGCCGCTGAACCAGCTCAGAATTGACACGGTCAACTCGGCCGTGATCATCGCCGAGCAGATCATTCCCGCCGATGAGGGTGGTCGCTGGATTCGCGAGTTGGGTTTGTACGATTCGGACGGTGATCTGGTGGCGGTGGCCAACTGCGCGCCGAGCTTCAAGCCACTGCTGTCGCAAGGGTCGGGCCGCACGCAGGTTGTGCGAATGAACATGGTCGTTACGAGTAACGCAAGCATCACGCTGAAGATCGATCCGTCCGTGGTGCTAGCCACACGGGAATTCGTAGAGACGCGGATTCTGGAAGAGCTGGACAAGCTCGACCGCAAGCAGTCAGTGCGCGCGGCCACGACGGCCAACATCGCGCTGACCGGTTTGCAGGTGGTGGATGGCGTTTCGCTGAATGCCGGCGACCGTGTGTTGGTAAAGAATCAAGCGGCTGCTAAGGATAACGGCCCCTACGTCGTTGCCGTCGGTGCCTGGACGCGGGCCAAGGATGCTGATAATAGCGCGAAGGTCACCCCGAATCTGACGGTGGCGGTCGAGGTTGGCGCGACTCAGTCGGACACCATTTGGCAATTGGTGACGGATGGCACGATTGTAGTGGGCACGACCCCGCTGACGTTTCAAGACATCACTGCCGGCCTTGCCCGGTTGCTCTCGCCAAGTTTCGCCGGCAACCCGACCGCACCGACCCCGGTGCAATTCGACGCCAGTAAGTCGATTCCGACGACGGAGTTTTTGAAACAGCGCGGGGTCGAGTTTTCCGGGTTCACGACGAACAGCGCGAGCTTGGTGCTTACCGCCGCGCACGTCGGTGGGCTTCACAGTTTTTCCAGTGCGGCGCAGCTCATTGCGACGTTGCCGCCGACGCTCGGTGTGGCCCAGGGTGCGACTATCACGCTGGTTTGCGCCGGCGTCGGCGGGCTGAACGTCGTGGCGGCAGCGGGCGATGTGGTGTACACCTCGACCGGCATTTCTGGGGCGTTGCTGCTGGCGTTGGGTGACACGGCTGAATTCATCCGGCTACAGGGTCAGTGGCGGCTCGTCGGTGGCTCAGTGTTGCTTCGCTTTGCGGGAACGATGAGCGGGCCAAACTTCACCACGCAACCGAGATTCGATAGTGGGAAGTCGTTAGCAACGACCGAGTTTGTGCAGCGGTCGCTCGGAAGTTTTTCGGATTACTTGGAGCTAAGCGCCAACACGGTGTTATCAGCTGCTGATGTCGGCAAAGTGATCAAGTCGGGCGTGGTTGATGTAACGCTGCCATCGCTCGCCAGTGTTCCAAACGGCGCAGCCATCTTGGTGCGAACAGGCCAAGGTGGAAGGCTATTGGTTCAAGGTACTGACCAATTGTTTGGCATGTTGGGAGCGATTGCCACGCCGTATGTAATTGTGCAACCGCAAGCATTCCACATCGTCAAAGTGGGTACTGCTTGGCAGATCCTGTCTGGAGATGGCGCGTTGATGTCTTCGGCGCTCTTTGCAGCCTCTCTTGCGCCTAGTGCTGCCAGCCAGCAATTGCCGGGGCTGATGATCAAAGTGGGGAATATTTCCAACGCTTCCACCGCAGCAACCATTCCGCTGACGTTTCCGGTGTCGTTTCCGAATGCCTGTGTCGCCCTGGTGCTTACGCCATGGACAACCGGTGGCGGTGCGTACATGCATAACGGGCGGGACAAATCTGGCGCCACCATTTCCAAAGGGACTAACGCCGCCTATTACTTTGACTACATCGCAATCGGGTATTAAGCATGAGCAAGTATTACTGTCGTATTGATGATATGCGTGGCGGATTTTTTGACCCTGTGGTTCACGGAAGAATCGGCAGCCCCGGCTGTAAGGTTCCGGAAGGTGCGAAAGAAATCACCGATGAGCAGCATCAAGCGTTATTGCTTGCCGAAAGCAATGGGAAGTTGATTGTTCCCGACGCTGCCGGGTTTCCGATGGCGATTGATCCGCCGCCGCCAAGTGCTGATGAGCTGGCTGCGGCTGAGCGTGGTTGGCGGGATCTGCGACTGGCTGAGACGGATAGCTTGGTAGCACGTCACCGCGATGAGCTGGAAGGCAGCGGGTCGACTACGTTGACGGCCGAGCAATACATTCAGTTGCAAGATTACAGGCGCCTCTTGCGCGACTGGCCGCAAGGCGGGGAATTCCCGCTCGCCGAACACCGGCCGCCGGCGCCGACCTGGCTGTCAGCACAACCCAACTAAACGCCCCGCACTGACGGGGCGTTTTCATTCCGCTACGTGTAACACCTACACCTTCACAGCCTCGCTTATGCGGGGCTTTTTCGTTTCTGGAGACTGACCCTTATGAGTTTTTTTCACGGCGTCACGACCACGTCGGTCGACACTGGCGCGCGCACCATCTCGCTGCCGTCGTCGTCGATTATCGGTCTGTGCGACACCTTCACCCCGGGCGTTCTCGGCGGTGGTACGGCCAAGGCGGGCGAGCTGAAGTTGATCACCACCGAGCGCGAAGCCATTGCGGCCTTCGGTCCTGACTCGGCGATCACAAAAGCCTGTCAGGCCATCTACGTCAAAGCCAAGGCGGTGATCGTCGCCATCGGCGTGGCCAAGCTGGAAGACCCAGCGCTGCAAACCTCGGCGATCATCGGTGGCGTCTTGGCCTCGGGTCAGCGTACCGGCCTGCAGGCGCTGCTCGACGGTAAAAGCCTGTTCAACGCCCAACCGCGTCTGTTGATCGCGCCAGGTCACACCGCGACTCAGGCGGTGGCCACGGCGCTCGATAGCTTGGCGCAGAAACTGCGCGCTATCGGCATCATCGACGGACCTGGTACCACCGACGAGGCCGCCATGGCCTACGCCGATAACTTCGGCAGTCGCAACCTGTTCATGGTCGACCCCGGCGTCAAGTATTGGGACACCCTCACCAGCAAGACCGTCGACGCGCCCGGTTCTGCTTGGGCGGCGGGGCTGTTTGCCTGGACGGATGCTGAATACGGTTTCTGGGCTTCGCCATCGAATAAGGAGTTGACCGGCATCACCGGTACCGGTCGCGCGGTCGAGTACCTGGACGGCGACGAGACGTGCCGGGCCAACCTGCTCAATAACGCCAATATCACCACGATTATTCGCGATGACGGCTACCGCCTGTGGGGCAACCGCACGCTGTCGAGCGATCCGAAGTGGGCCTTTGTTACTCGTGTTCGCACGCTGTTCATTCTCATGGATGCGGTGCAGGCCGGGCACAAATGGGCGGTCGACCGCTCGATCACCAAGACCTACGTGACCGATGTCACCAACGGTCTGGACGCGTTCATGCGCGACCTGAAAGCCCAGGGCGCAATCATCAACTTTGAAGTGTTCCCCGACACCGAGCTGAACACGGCCAGCCAGATCGCACAAGGCAAGGTGTATTGGCGCATCCGTTTCACCGACGTGCCGCCGGCAGAAAACCCGAATTTCCTTTTCGAAGTCACCGAGCAATGGATGACAGAAGTGCTTGAAGCAGCCTAAGGGGGCGTAACCAATGATTCCTCAAACTTTGTACAACACGAACATGTTCGTCGACGGCGTCAACTTTGCCGGCGAAGTGCCGAGCATGACGCTGCCCAAGCTGACCACCAAGACTGACGAGTATCGCGGGGGCGGCATGGCCGGCCCTGTGGAGATGGATCAGGGGCTGGAAAAAATGGAAGCGTCCTTTGTCACCAAAGGCGTGCGCCGTGAGTCGCTGAAGAATTTCGGTTTGGCCGATGGCACGGCATTCAACGCCACGTTTCGTGGTGCCTTCAAGGGCCAAAAGGGCGCGGTGACGGCGGTCGTTGCAACCCTGCGCGGCCGGCTCAAAGAGGTCGACATGGGCGACTGGAAAGCCGGCGACGCCGCCGAGATCAAACACGCTATTGCGGTCACGTACTACAAGCTCGAAATCGACGGGCGCCTGATGTACGAGATCGACATGGTCGCCGGCATCCAGGTGATCGACGGCAAAGACCAACTGCTCGAAGTGCGCCAGGCGCTCGGCCTTTAAGGAAAGATTCAGATGACCCAAGCAATCGCTAAAAACCTGCCGGCGTGGCTGTCGCTTAGTGCGCTCAGTGCTGTCGTGACCCTGACCCGTCCCAGCCAAGCAAACAGCGTTAACGTTGAAACGTTGACCTTGCGTGCCCCGACCGTGCGCGAGGTACGGTCGGCTGACCGAGCCGCCAATGGTGACGATGAGCAACGCGAACTGATGACGTTTGCCAGCCTGGCTGATGTCGGGTTGAAGGATCTGGAAGCTCTCAAGATGACCGACTATCGCCGCGTGCAGGCGGCGTATTCGCACCTGGTACCGAAAACCGATTATTCGAAGTCGATGCCGTCGTGGTTGTCGCTGACGACCGATCAGGTGCTGGTGACGCTGTCGTGTCCTAGCGAAATCAACGGCGTGACCGTCGATAAGCTGGCCTTGCGTTCCCCTACGGTCGGCGACGTGCGGGCGGCCAACCGAGATGTCGGTGGCGACGATGAGCAGCGCGAGTTGGTGTTGTTTGCTGCGTTGTCCGGTGCCTCGGTGGCGGATCTGGAGGGCCTGAAGCTGGTGGATTTTAACCGCTTGCAGGCCGGCTATTTTCGCATGGACAACGACGACGGGCTTTAACCTCAGCGTGATCAAGTCGGCGGCGAAACGTCTGGCGGCGGAAACCGGATTTTCCGCCGCTGAGATCCAGTCGATGCCGTTCGCGGATATGGTGTGGTGGCTCACGGACTGAGCCGCCACCGGTAGTGCTGGGCACATGAGGGCCATGACATGGCAAACAAACTCGCCCTCGGGCTGGTGATCGGCGGTGCCGTCAGTTCCACGATCGGCACCGCGTTCAAGGACGTGACCGGGCGCATCAAGCGCCTCGAGGCAGAAGGCAACAAAGCGCGGGTGCTGCAGCGCACGATTGGCGACACCATCCGCCTGCGCGAAGAATGGAAAAAGGCTCACGACACCGGCGCGGCTGGTGCATCCAAATTACTCAACCGTTTGAACTCGAACCTCGACAGCTTGAAAAAGCAGGGGATCGAGGTCGGCCGGCTGGAAAAAGCCTATCGCTCGATGGGGCAGACGGCCAACAAGGCTGAGCTGAAAGCCAAGGGGCATCAGCAGATTGATTCTGGCGTAAGGGGCATGAAGGGCGCCGTCGGTGCAGCGGTGGTCGGTGTCGGTGCCATGGCGGTACCGACCAAGGTCAGCGCGGATTTTGGCGCCATTGTGCGAGACATCGCGATTAAGGCTGGTATTGCCAACAAGCCGCAAGAGCAGGAGATGTCGCGCAAGATCATCGACACTTCACGCGACACCGGCATGGCGCGCAACGATGTGGCCGACGTGGTCAATCAGTTGGTCGGCGCCGGTATGGACCTGAGCAAGGCGCTGGAATACGCGCCTGTCGCGGCCAAGTTTGTCGTGGGGCAGGGATCCAGCGGCGTCGACACGGCGAAGATGATCAACGCTCTGGGGCAGAACGCCAAGATCACCGACCCCAAACAGATGCAGCAGGCGCTGGAGGCGATTGCGTACCAAGGGCAGGCGGGCAGTTTTGAAGCGGCCGACATGGCCAAGTGGTTTCCCGAACTGCTGGCCAACATGGCCAGCAACGGCATCACCGGCTTGGACGCGGTGACGCAACTGGGCGCCATGTTGCAGGTGCAGATGAAGCAGGCTGGCAGTTCGGACGAAGCGGCCAACAACCTGAAAAACTGGATGGGCAAAATCGGTTCGACCGATACAGTCAAGGCTTACGAAAAAGCCGGGATCGATTACAAGAGATCGATGCAGACCGGTTTGCAAAACGGTATGTCGACGCTTGAGACCAGTATGGCGCTGGCTCAGAAATACATTCAGGCAACCGATCCAAAGCGTGCGGCGGCCATGGCCGAAGCAACGTCAAAAATCAGCAAGGAAGCCAATCCAGAAAAGGCCAAGGCCATGATGGCCTCGCTGGAAGAATCTCTGCGCACCGGCGATCTGTTCGCCGACATGCAGGTCAAGGCAGCGTTGTCGGCCTACATGCAGAACAAGGCGCTGTACAGCCAGCTCAAAAACGATTCGCGTGATGCGACCGGGATCCTCGACAAAAACCTCGCCGAGCGGCGCGAGTCGTCATCGCAGAAATGGGCGGAAATGGCCCAGTCGATGGATGACGCCATGCGTAGCATCGGCGATGCCTTGCGGCCGGTGACGGACGTCGTCGCGGAGTCGCTGACCAAGGTCGCGAAGGGCATCACATCGCTGTCTGACAGCTCGCCCGGCGTCGTGACGGGAATCGGATTGGTCAGTGCCGCACTCGTTGGACTGTCCGGTCTGTATAGCTCTTTCAAAATGGGCAAAGGGATGCTCAACCTGGCGCGCAGCGCCTTGGGTAAGGGCAAGTCAGGTGAAGTACAAAAGGTCTTTGTGACCAATGCCAAGGATGGGGAAGGAGGTGGCGACGACAAGGACGATGAACCCAAGGGTAAAGCCGGCAAGGCGCTGTCGCTGGTGGAAACCGGCCTCAAGGCTGTGGCCGCGTACAAGGGCGTCCCCATCGACGGCGAAGGCGATGGCGAAAGTGAGGGCGGCGAGGGTGAAGACAAAAAGGCCGGCAAATTCAACCTGATCTCCACCGGTCTCAAGGTCGTTTCGCTAGCGAAGGAAGCCGCCTCAGGCGGCGATGATGACAGCGCCGGCGGCGAAGGCGGTGGTGATGATGACGGCGTGAAAAAGGTTTTTGTCGTCAACGCCAATGCCATGGGCGGTGGCGGTGGTGGGGGGGGAGCGAGTGGCCCCGGAGGGACACGTCGGCCGGGACGCCGAGCGAGGCGCACCGCGCGCCGTCGGGCTGCGCTGAATCTGCCCGTGCCCCCGCCGCCACCTGTGCCCTCGGGGGCCATGGCCCGGCTGGGCGGCGTGGTGAAGGCGGTTGGCAAGGTCGGCAAGGCCGCCAAGATGATCCCGGGCGGTTCGCTGTTGGATGCCGGCGCCATGGCTTTCGAAACTTTCCAGAATGGCGGATCCAAGGCTGAGCAGGCCCAGGGTTACGGTGCGGCCGCTGGCAACATGGCCGGCACTATGGCCGGTGCGGCAGCGGGTGCGGCCATCGGTTCGGTGGTGCCGATCATCGGCACTGCCGTCGGCGGCTTGATCGGTGCCTACCTTGGCAGCGAGAGCGGTGCAACGCTGGGCGCAACCTTGAGCAAAGCGCTATTCGGTGATGACGATGAAAAGCCTGAGGACAAAGCGCCGGTACCGACCACGCCGCTGATGATGGCGCCGGTGGCGCCGCAAGGGCCGGTGCTGGGCGATGTGGCGCGCTCTATGGCGGTGAGGGAGCCACTCAAGTCGGCGGCCTTGGCGATTCAGCCCAAGGAGCCGCCGAAGCCGGAGCCGTCCAAGGTGGATCAGCAGTTTCAGTATTCGCTGAACATGCCGGTCACGGTACAGGGCGATGTCAAAGACCCGCAGCGCTTGGCTCAAGAAATGATGCCGCACATGCAGCGAATGATGGCGGACGCGGCGAAAAGTAACGCCGCCAAGCTGTACGACGAACCCCATGTGTAAGGAGGCCTGATGGCTTATATGGAGAGCATGCAATCGAGCCTGAAGTATTTGGTCGAGGCAGCGGAAACCGGGCGGCGTAGCGCTGACGGCATGCTGACCCCGGTCAACGGCGCGATTCGCGAACTGACCGGCGCCGCGTCCGAGCTGGAGAACATTCCGTTTGTTGGTCCAGCCATCGGCGCCAAACTTCAGCGGGTGATGCGTGGCGTTGACGCGGCTCAGGCCAAGGTCGGTCAGGTGGTGGCCGTGTACGGCCGCGCCACCCGGGCGGCGGCTGAAGTACAGGATCGGCTGGGCACGTTGAAGGAACAGGCGGGCAAGGCGGCAACGGCGATCAACAACGTCGCCGGCAAGGTCAGTCCGTCGCTGGCCAACATCGTGCCCACCAGTTCCTTTGCCGGTGAGGCTACGCCGGCGCCGGAGGCGGTAAAACCATTCCCACACCTGATGATCATTCAGCCACGCGATCCCAAAATTGAGCCGTATTACTTCAACCTGGACACGGCGGCCTTTGATGAGCTGAGCCGTTCGACCGAATTCCGCTGGGCTTCGCAGGAGCGGTTGACGCGCCGGCCGGCGAAGCAGTCCATCGGTATGGGCGATGAAAAGTTGACGCTCAAGGGCACGATCTACCCGGGCTTCAAGGGCGGGTTGAAGCAACTGGACACACTGCGCTCTATTGGTGCCAGGCTTCAACCGCTGACCCTGACCACGGGGTATGGCGAAGTGATTGGAACGTGGTGCCTGAAAAACATCAACGAGGAACAGTCCGCGCTGCTGCACGGCGGGATTGCTCGCAAACAGGGATTCACTCTGGAGTTTGAGCGCTATGGCGACGACATGCAGGACGTCTGACGGCGACATGCTCGATGTCATTTGCAACAACGTTTACGGCCATCTGAATGGCAGCGTCGAGGCTGTGCTCGATGCCAATCAGGGGCTGGCCGATGAGCTTCAGCCGTTCCGGTCGGGCGTGATCATCGTCCTGCCGGATCTGCCCAGCCCGACCAGTGAGGGCGTGAGCTTGTGGGATTGATCCTGAGCGATGCTGTCGCCGGTGCGCCGCTGCGTTATGCGTTACGACACGTTGTTTTCAGACCCGCCTTGTGCGGGTTTTTTATTGGAAAATATCCATGACTCCGATGTTTCGAATCGTCGCCGATGGGGCCGATGTCACGGCCAAGATCAATGATCGGCTGTTGTTGCTGCGTACCTCTGACAAGCCGGGCATGGAGTCCGACGAGTTTGAGTTGCGTATCGATGACCGTGACGGGCAAGTGCAATTGCCACGGCGTGGCAGCTCAATCGAGATCTACCTGGGGTATGCCGAAACGACCTTGGCGCGCATGGGCAGCTATACCGTGGACACGGTCGAGGTATCAGGTCCACCCGATACCATCGTGATCAAGGGCAAAGCCAGCGACATGCGTGGCAGTGGCAAGACTATCCGCAGCGGAAGCTGGGAAGACGTGCCGCTGTCGAAGATCGTGGCTGACGTCGCCGCGCGCAATGGCTGGCAACCGGTGTGCCCTGTATCGACCAAGGTCGCCCGGGTCGACCAGCTCAACGAGTCCGATTTTAATTTCATCACCCGTCTGGCCAAGCAATACGACTGCACGGCCAAGGTTGCCGACGGCAAGTTGTTGGTGATGCCGCGCCAAGGTGGCCAGACAGCCAGCGGCAAGTCGTTCGGCGCCATTACCCTGACTCGGCGAAACCTCAGCCGTTGGCAATTCAGTCTCGGAGATCGCAATTCACACAAGGCGGTCGCCACCAAGCACCAGAACAAGAAGGACGGCAAGCTGGCCGTGGTCACTATCGACAACGATGACGCTCCGGAGGGCCTGCCGGCAGTGCATACCGACCGCCATATCTACCCCAACAAGACCGCTGCTGAAGCGGCGGCCAAGGCCCGTTTGTCAGCGTTCAACCGCTCGACCGCTGATGTGCGGCTGGAGATGCCCGGCCGGACGGACATCTTCGCCGAGCTTCCCATCATCGCTCAGGGGTTCAAGGTTGGGCTTGATGGCGAGTACTTGGCGGATTCGGTCGAGCAGGTATTCACCCAGTCTGGGTGGTCGACCACGGTCGAGTGCAACGCCGGCAAAGCCGGTAAATCCAAGGGTAAGAAAAAGAAAGGGCCGAAACCACCCCTCAAGGTGGTGAACATCGATAAGCAGTAGCCGCATCCTATCGCCGCTTGAGTGCGGTTTTTTTACGTCTGGAGTTTGTATGTCCATCACTGAACAACAGCTGCAAAGCATCATGCCCAACGCCCGCCGCCAAGCGGGCGTTTTTGTATCCGCCCTCAACGCAGCCATGGCCCACCGGCAGATCAACACGCCGAAACGGCAAGCCGCGTTTCTGGCGCAAGTCGGCCACGAGTCGGGTCAGTTGCAGTACGTCCGGGAACTGGGCGGCGAGCAGTACCTGAGCAAATACGACACCGGCAACCTGGCTGCGAAACTGGGCAACACCCCGGCAGCGGATGGTGATGGCCAGCGCTATCGCGGTCGCGGCTTGATTCAGGTCACCGGTCACGACAATTATCTACGCTGCAGCTTGGCGCTGTTCGGCGACGAGCGATTGCTGCGCACCCCTGAGCAACTGGAGCTGCCGCAGTGGGCTGCCGAGTCGGCCGCGTGGTTTTGGTCCGTGAATGGGTTGAACGCGCTTGCCGATCAAAACGAGTTCAACACGATCACACGCAGGATCAATGGTGGTCTCAATGGCCTGCAGGATCGGCTGGAGTTGTGGGGGCGGGCGAGGGCGGTGTTATGCGTCTCGGCGAACTGATCCCGACACCGTATCGGTTGGTGGCCAAGGGAGTGCTGCTGGGCGTCTTAGTCGGCGGTTCCGCGGCCATTACTTGGCAAGTCCAGGATTGGCGCTACGGCAAACAGCTCGCAGAGCAGGCCCGACTCCACACCGAAACCTTTAATCAGTTGGCCCTGGCCACGGTTGCGCAGCAGCGTGCCGAACAGGACAAACGCCTTGCGCTCGAGCAGCGCCTGGCCACCAGCGAACAAACCCATTACCGAGCCTTGAGCGATGTCCAACGTGATCAAGGTCGCCTGCGCGACCGTCTTGCCACTGCTGATCTGCGCCTGTCAGTCCTACTCGACGCCACCACCGGCGCCGGCAACGGATCGGTGCCAGCCACCACCGCCACCGGCGGTGTGGTTCATGGTCCCACAAGAGTCGAACTTGACCCAACGCATGCTCAACGAGTTATCGGTGTCACCGATGACGGCGACCGGGGGCTAATTGCCCTCGCGGCCTGTCAGGCATACGCCAAAGAAGTCTCAACACCGAAGTGAAAAAGAGCGGCCGGTCCGGATGCGTCAACATCCGGATCGACCGCCGTCCCTGCAGATGGTCCCTGCAAGTCCAGCCAAGGCTCTTGCTCCGTGCACAAAGCGCGGCGAGCCTAGCACCTGTTTATCCATACAGTAAAGGTCTTGCTCTCAATGTCTACACCCATCGTTCCTTGGATGGGCGGCAAACGCCGCCTGGCCGACCGTCTCATCCCGCTTTTTCCGCCTCACGAATGCTACGTCGAAGTCTTTGCCGGCGGTGCCGCGCTCTACTTCATGCGACCCCAGGCCGCGCCCGTTGAAGTCCTCAACGACATCAACGGCGACCTGGTCACGCTGTACCGCGTCGTGCAGAACCATCTGGAAGAGTTCGTGCGCCAGTTCAAATGGGCGCTCAGCTCGCGTCAGGTGTTCGAGTGGCAGAAGATGACCCGCCCCGAAACCCTCACCGACATCCAGCGCGCCGCCCGATTCTTCTACCTGCAACACCACGCCTTCGCCGGCAAGGTCTCTGGCCAGACGTTCGGCACGGCGACCACCGCGCCGGCCATCAACTTGCTACGCATTGAAGAAAACCTCTCGGCCGCGTGGCAGCGCCTATCCGGTACCTACGTCGAAAACCTCCCCTGGCTTGAATGCGCTGAACGCTACGACCGTGCCCATACCTTCCACTACATGGATCCGCCTTACTGGCAGACCGCCGGGTATGGCGTGGACTTTCCGTTCGAAAACTACGAGCGAATGGCCGACTTCATGCGCCGTTGTAAAGGAAAAGTGATGGTCAGCATTAACGATCATCCGCACATCCGGCGCGTGTTCGAAGGCTTTCATTTCGAGACAATCGACATCCGCTACAGCAACACCAACCAGCGCCAGGGAAAAGCCGAGATCAGCGGGGAGCTGATTATCATGAACTGGGAACCGGCATCGCTGGGAGGCTTATTCTGAAGGGGGGGGCTGGAGACTTCTTAACAGGCCGAATAACCGGTTCTGGCAGTTGGCTATTATTGCTGGTGGATGTGATGTGGCTCATGATCAACATTCATCAAAATGATAAGCAATTATGGACAAGCAACTGGTGGGGCTTTCGTTTCTACTAACGTTGAGTTGGGTATCTATCGTCATCTTAGTGATGTATTGGATGTCACAGTGAAGGTAAAGCTGATGGACGAAGTGGTGTTGAATGACAAGGTGAAACGGGAGGCTGACCGGCTTCTCGCGCATATTGTGCGCGCAGACTCGATGATTGTTGCCGTCAAGGCGGGTGCGAGAGCGGACGGTTTTGTTCTCGGTATGCAAATGGCGGGCGGTCTGAGAGTAGGTGACGCGGAGCAGCTCCACATCATTTTTGAGTCGGCGCTTGAAAAGCGGCTCAAGACCCTGTCCTCGATTTAGAAAAGTCCGTCCTCGGTGGGGGCCTCGATTGGTTTTATCAAATCTGACCCTTGGTTGCGCACGTTGCCGATGGCTCGGTCTACTTTGAACCATTCAAACGCCTCAGTCGGTTCGCCCTGAAGCAGCACCATTTGTTCGGCGCGCTCTTTGGGTGTGGCCGGATTCAACCATTCCTGAGCCAAGTCTGGAGAAAGCGTCACCGGGCGGCGGTCGTGAATGTCCACCATTCCCCCAGCACTGTCTGCGGTGATGATCACAAAGCCGTCGTGCTCGCCAGGTGAATGTTCTGCATTCGGGTACTGCCCAATCGCGGCGCAAAAAATTGGCGCAAGGTCCTTTCGACGGATGAGATAGGGCTGCTTTTTCGCGCCGCCTTCATCTACCCATTCGAACCAGTTGTTTATCGCGATGATCGCCCGGTGTGGCCAGATTGCTCGGAAGAATGGGCCGTGGGCCACTTTTTCTACACGCGCATTGATGGGGGCCGCTCGATCCTTTGCCCAGTGTGGACGCCACCCCCAGCGGACCATGTCCGCGTGCAGATATTGTCCTTCCTGATGAAAGAGCGCGAGTTGTGTAGATGGGGCGGCGTTGTACCGCTCGAATGGCAAATCACCGGTGTGATTGACCAAAGGATTGGGCATGCTGAGTGCCGCAACGAAGTCATGAATGCCGTCGTACTGTGAAAGTCGTCCGCACATCTCCTGGCCGCCTATCTGATATTTCCTACAGAAATTGACCGCAAGTCATTCTGAAAGTTAACTGTACATTCGTACAGTGTCGGAAGTCGTGCGTCATGAGCTTTTCAATCTTAGGCCCTATTGCCGTGGCTGGCCGGAAATTACCTCTGTGTCTTTTTCAGGTGCCCGCTGGCTTTCCCTCACCGGCAGCGGATCACATCGAAGCCCACATATCACTTGATGAGGTTTTGAACATCCGCGCTCCTCACGTTTATCTGGTGAAAATCACCGGAGAGAGCATGCAGGGAGCGGGGATTTTCGACGGGGATTTGGCTGTGGTAGATCGTTCATTAGAGCCTGCTCATGGGCACATTGTTGTTGCGCTGCTGAACAACGATCCGCTGTGCAAACGCCTCTGCATCCGGGGGAAGGAAGTGATTCTGCTATCGGAAAATCCAAAATACCCGCCTCGCTATGTGTTGGAAGGCGATGAGCTGGCGATATGGGGTGTGATCATTGGAAGCGTGCGCAGTCATGTCTAAGTCGAAACCTGTATTCGGCCTGGTCGACTGCAACAGCTTTTATGCCAGCTGCGAGCGCGTGTTCCGCCCAGACCTCGCGAGAGTGCCTATCGTGGTGCTGTCGAACAACGACGGTTGCGTCATTGCCCGCAGCTATGACGCAAAGCCGTACGTGAAAATGGGCGAGCCGTACTTTCAGATCAAAAACAAGCTCAAGCAACATGGCATTGTCCCGTTCTCCTCAAACTACGCGTTGTACGGCGATATGAGCGAGCGTGTCATGACGCTGATTGAATCGATGGTGCCCGCCGTCGAGGTTTACAGCATTGACGAAGCTTTCGTCGACCTCACCGGCATCAGTGACTTGGACGGCCTCGGCCGCAAGATTCGTAGTCAGGTGCTGCGTTGCACCGGTATTCCCGTCGGTGTCGGCATCGCGCACACCAAGACTCTTGCCAAGCTGGCCAACCACACCGCCAAACGCCTGCAGGCCCAAACCGGTGGTGTCGTGAATATTTGCGATCCGATCAAGCGTGATTGGGTGCTGCGTAATACGGATGTAGCGGAGGTATGGGGGGTGGGGCGGCGCATGAAAATGCACCTGGACGCCATGGGAATCAAGACCGCCATGGATCTGGCCAAGGCGGACCCGTGGACGTTGAGAAAAAACTTCAGCGTGGTGATCGAGAAAACTGCCCGGGAATTGGCGGGCACACCGTGCCTGGAGCTGGACGAGCCAGATCCGCCTAAGCAGGAGATCTGCTGCAGCAGGATGTTCGGCAAAAGGCTGAAGGAGCTGCCGCCGATTAAGGAGGCCGTGGCAACCTACATTATGCGGGCATCTGAAAAGCTCCGAGCACAAAAGTCGCTGTGCAAGAAGATCCGGGTCAGTATCCGCACCGGAATGTTCAATCCCGATGAAGCTAAATATGCGAATGGTGTAGTGGTGGATTTACCTTACCCTACGGATGACGTTCGTCTACTGACCACGGCGGCCGTCGATGCTCTTGATCGAGTGTTCCGTCCTGGTTTCAGTTACAGCAAAGCGGAAGTCATGCTATTGAACCTGTGTCAGCCGGGTGAGTACACGGACGATCTCTTCGCGATTTCGCAGCCCGCTGAGGCGACCAGGGTGATGGCAGTGCTGGATGAGATCAATGGGCGATGGGGGAGGGGCACGCTCCGGGCGGCGAGTGTGCCTAGCAATCCATATTGGGGCATGCGACGGGAGATGATGAGCCAAAGCTACACAACGCGCCTTGATCAACTGTGGACAGTTAATTGCAGTTGATGAGCGTCTGCTTTCGGCCATAAGCGGACATCGGCAAGCGACCGCTGCCGGCCCCAATAGCGGACGCTCCTGTTTTACTAAATGACTTATGCGACAGGACCTAGCTCTTCAAATCAAAAACGTATCGGCTCACATCAAACGCTTTTCTACCCACCGCCGATATTGACGAGTGCGAAATGCCATACCGAGCTGTTGCAGAATCAGCGCACGCAGCGGTGAAACTTTCGGATCGGGCTTTTTCGCCCGACTCAACTTGCGTAGTTGAAACTTCACTACTGCCATATTTGCTAAGGATGCGATGGCTTTATTTTTCCAGGTAATCGGCGGCAATTGCGGGGCGTTGTTTTTGCCCAGCAACCAGTCCCGAGGCAAGTTTGGATCGATGGCTAATGCTGTTCCGATTCCAACCATGTTAACGCCGCTCTGCACGACGTTTTCCGCCACCGCGCGGCGACGTATACCGCCGGTGACCATCACCGGCATTCTGGCAATTGTTTGGATATCACGGGCGAACTCGACGAAATAGGCTTCGCGAGCCAGCGTGCGGCCATCGCGCGCTTCACCCTGCATGGCAGGAACTTCGTAACTACCGCCGGACAGTTCCACCATATCCACACCCAGATCGTTGAGCAGCTCAACCACCTTTTTCGCGTCATCGGCGGTGAAGCCTCCGCGCTGGAAATCGGCTGAATTGAGCTTGACCGCCACCGCAAACTCCGCCGAAACCACCGCCCTAACGGCGTTGACGATTTCGACCAACAACCGCGCGCGGTTCTCCAGAGATCCGCCCCACTCGTCTTTCCGTTGATTGGTCAGCGGCGAAAGGAACTGACTCAGCAAATAGCCATGCGCGGCGTGAATTTCCACGCCGGTGAATCCGGCTTGTTCGCCCAGGCGTGCAGTATTCGCAAAGCGTTGAATGATCTCTTCGATCACGCTTGAGGTCATCGCCTGAGGAGTGGCGAAGCGCTTGGAAAGTTTGCCCAGATCCAGCGGCACAGCCGACGGTGCCCAGGTTTTCTGCCCAAGGTTGGCTTGCATTTGCCGGCCTGGGTGGTTGATCTGCAACCAGAACTGCGCACCGCCGGATCGACCAATCCGCGCCCAGCGCTTGAATTTTTCTAGTTGCTGATCATTCTGCAACACTACGCCACCCGGCCCAGTCATGGCGCGGCCATCGACCATGACATTACCGGTGATGATCAAGCCAGCGCCACCGTCGGCCCACGCTTGATAGAGACGCATCAGTTCTTCGGAGGGAGCCTGTTCGGCGTCCGCCATGTTCTCTTCCATGGCAGCTTTGGCGATTCGGTTCTTGATGGACGAACCATTGGGAAGCATCAGGGTGTCGAACACGTTCATGGAGCAGTCCTCAACTAGATATGGGGCCACCTTAAGATTGAAGTAAACTTTAAGGTCAACATCTTTTTTTCGGGTCAGTCGATGTTCATTGCGCCAGATCCTGGCAAGTGCGTCACCAGTTCAGCCCCCAACAACAGAGCGGGCGTGTAAGCCCCGCCAGTCGGGCGCATTTGCAACAGGTAATCAACCACCGCCAATGCAGCGTCGACCGTCAGGCTGTAGACGTTCGCGGTATGCACTCGTGCGGTTTTGCAATCACCACGGGCGTTACGAACCTCGCCCCAAACGTAGGTGCCTTGATCAGCACGTTTTACCTGATCCGGGCCGACAACCGTTTTGCCAATTCGAGCTTTGAGCAGGCGCTGCACGAACGACAAGCCCATCAAAGGACGAATCCAGTTAGCAAATCGGGCGCCGCGGATCATGCCTGCGGAGCCCGGGATGAACACCTCGATGTTAGCGATGCCGGTGGTGTGCCAAGCAGTGGACACGTCGCCCCAGGGAATGGTCATTGCAAGTTTCTCACCGGCACCGAAGTCAATACGACGCACCCGGTAGGCCAGCGGCACTGAGATGATTTTGCCATCACGACGAACTTTGCCCCCCTGCGCCATGCCCTCAATCGAAGTCTTGGCAGTACCGGGCGAAAAACTTGAGCGCGAATCAAAACCCAACGCCAGATGAGTGGCATCCGGCATCGCGTTTTTCAGTGCGGCGGCTACACAGTCCGTAGGCACCACATCGAAACCGACACCTGGGCAAATCACCACGCCCGCCGCACGCGCACGATCATTCAGGGATTGAGCGTGTTCGAACACGGCAATCTCGCCGGTAATGTCCAGATAATGGGCATTAGCACGCAAGCAGGCTTCCATCATCGGCGCGGCTGTTGCTGAAAATGGCCCTGCGCAATGCAGAACCAAGTCATGACCTTTGATCTGAGCAAGTAGCCGTACTTCATCCTCCAAACCAAACACCCGAGCCTCAAGCCCCAACTCACGGGCCAAGGCTTCGACCTTGTCGCGGCTGCGTCCTGCCAGCACAGGTTTAAGCCCACGGCTTACGGCAGCTCGAGCGATCAATTCGCCGGTATAGCCATTGGCGCCGTAAATCATCCATTTCATCTGCGTATCAAGGTTGTCTTGCTGACTCATGCATGGCTCCCGAGTGGATGAGTAACGAGCGTTATTGCCTTGCCCATCCAGACCCAGACGCTAGCGTTAAAGTCAGGTTGAGGGTCAAGTTGAAGTGAGCGGATACCGGTAAAAATTATTTGCAGTAGCGGGGTTGACCTTAAAGTGAGGTTCAAGGTGAGCATGCACTGACCCGCTTGATTGGTGGAACCCGGATGATGCTCAAGACCTTTGTTTCTTATGCGTTGGTACTGATAGGTAGCGCTTTCATGACATTTGCAAATGCTGATACCGCCCCATCCACAATGACAGCCAGAAATCGCCAGATTTTGGTGATTCTGACTAACCACTCCAGCTATCCCTCACGCACCGATACGACGGGGTTGTGGCTGACTGAGCTGACTCATTTCACCGATGTAGTCGAGGCGGCTGGCTACAGCACGGTTTTTGCCAGCCCCAAAGGCGGTGCGGTGCCTCTGGACGAGCGCAGCCTCGGTTGGCTGTACATGGACAAGGCCGCCCGTGAGCATTTGCAGTCTCCTGCCTTTCGTACTCGCCTGCAAAACACCCTGCCGATCGCCAATGTCGATCCGTCCCAGTTCGGCGTCATTTACTTCACCGGGGGCCATGGAGTGATGTGGGACTTCCCCAACAATCCCGATCTGCGACGTGTAACCGAAAGCATTTACAACCAGGGCGGTATCGTCTCGGCCGTCTGCCATGGCGTAGCGGGTCTGTTGGATCTGCAGGACAAACAAGGCCAGTTGATTATCAAGGGCAAGAACATCACCGGCTTCTCTGATCGTGAAGAGCTGCTCTCCGGCATGAAAAGCCAGGTGCCTTTCTTCCTGGAGGACAAGTTAGTAAGCCAGGGGGCGCGGTACCGCAAGGGATGGCTGCCATTCACGTCATTTGCCATCACGGATGGAAGGCTCGTCACCGGCCAAAACCCTCAATCGCCCAAAGCCGTAGCTGAAGCCGTGATGGCAGTGCTCGCTGGCGACAACGTAGCTCGCTGAACTCTCAAGTAGTTCCCACCACCCGGAGAAAGACCGATTGAAACTCGCAAGCGCCGTAGTAACAGGATTGCTGTTCAGCTCAATTGCCAACCATGCGTTGGCGGGGACGCCTGAAATGCCCAGCCCGACTGAAACCAACACAATCGATATCGCGGGCCACGCAGTACCGGTGGTCAAGGGCGGCCTGTACGACCGTTATCGCTCGAATCCTCCTTTATCAGTGATTGCGGCAGAACTGCCGGGAGTTGATTTGAGCTGGTTTAAAGGACTGGAAAAACGAAAAGTCGACATTGGCTTCGAGTCATACTCCCCGAACTTTTACTACGAGAACAGTCGGGTTACGGCGGTCTACACGGCCGACCTGGATGCACTTCGGGCATTGATGCCCCAGGAAGTATTGGCATCCGTACACCCCCTGCAAATCTGGCCAGGTCGCGGTTTGATTGCATTTACCGCGTACACCTATGAGCACTGTGATAATGACGCCTATAACGAAGTGGCGGTGTCGATCATTACCAACAAGCCAGGCAAAGCCAATCTAGGGCCGCTCACGCTGATTGACCAGTCGATTTCTGGCGACTTCTGGGGCTATGTGCTCAAGCTGCCGGTCAATACCGAGCTGGCACGGGTGCGCGGTGTCGTCGGTTACAACCTGCCAAAATGGCTGACCGGTATTGACCGCAAAGCAGATGCCCAATCCGTGGTCTATGACATCACCGACAGCCAGACAGGAAAAGTCGACGTGTCCTTCAAAGCGAAGAAACTCGACAACCTTTCTCGTGATGTCGATATCGTCACCAGCAGCTTCACGAATCTCAATCATCAGGGCCAACTGGCGTACGGATATGCGGTTTCTCGCCAGCTCAGTCACGGCTCCAGCCGCGACGCAGATTCGGTCACCCTCACGCTGGGCGAAGGCAGTCTGTCGAACTACCTCCGCGCCTTGAAGCTGGGGAAAATGATGAAGTACGAATACGTGCCAGAGTTCCAGAGCGCGCTTTATGCCCCCCAACCGCTCACCAGTCTGACTGGACAGCGCTGACACGTTTTACGCCTGTCAGGCCCCGGAAGCCTGGCGGGCTTTTTTCTTAGTGGAAGGCGCTGCCTTACGCCCACCTGAAGCTTTGCCAACCCCTTCTTCCCGCAGGCGATTTATCAGCATCTGCGCATTGTCCTCACACGCCATGTCCTCTGGTTTACCTTCGATGCCCTTGATGACGAGCATAAGCTGCGCTTTATTCTGCGCGAGTCGTTCCTGCAAAACATTGATTTCCTCGACCTTCTGCTTGAGCCCAGTGAGCAACTCTTCATGCCGCCACGCACCGGCGTTCATCGGCATCAGTTGCCGAATCTCCTCTAACGAGAACCCTGCTGCCTGTGCTCCAGTGATGATGTCCAAAACCCACTCGGTATCAGGTGCGTAGTCACGGTAGCCATTAGCTTTGCGCTCGACTGAGCTGATCAAGCCACTGGCCTCATAGAACCGGATACGTGACGGCGCCAGTCCGCTGATTTTCGCCAATTCGCCTATTCTCATACCTCACCCTGAAAAACCTATTGACCTTAAAGTTGACTTTAAACCTAAAGTCATTGGGCGACCAAGCACAACATGGCTTGGTCGGAACGGAATTAAGGGGGAATCCGGGACTAATCCAGTTCCTCCCTGAACTGCCTAATGGAAGGGCTGCACTCTGTTCATTCGAGGCCATGATCGAAGCAGATTCGATGAAGGCCTTCACTTCATTCAGGAGATACGAACATGGGGTATGTCACTACACGCGATGGTGTCGAAATCTTTTACAAAGACTGGGGGCCACGCGATGCCCAGGTCATCTTTTTCCACCACGGTTGGCCACTGAGCGCGGATGATTGGGACGCGCAGATGCTTTTTTTCCTGAGCAACGGCTACCGAGTTGTAGCACATGACCGACGGGGGCACGGGCGTTCCAGTCAGGTCTGGGACGGACATGACATGGATCACTACGCCGACGACGTCGCGGCCGTAGTTGATCACCTGAGCGTACAAGGCGCAGTCCATGTCGGGCACTCCACCGGTGGCGGTGAAGTCATTCACTACATCGCTCGCCATGGCGAAGACCGAGTATCAAAAGCAGCCATCATCAGTGCAGTGCCACCGTTGATGGTTCAGACGCCAACCAATCCTGGCGGGCTGCCGAAGTCAGTGTTCGACGACTTGCAGGCACAACTGAAAGCCAACCGGGCACAGTTTTACCACGACGTTCCTGCAGGGCCTTTCTACGGCTATAACCGCCCGGGTGCAAAGACCTCCGAGGGCATTGTCTTGAACTGGTGGCGACAAGGCATGATGGGATGTGCACAGGCACACTATGACGGGATCGTGGCCTTTTCTCAGACCGACTTCACCGAAGACTTGAAGAGCATCAAGATCCCCGTCCTGGTAATGCATGGTGATGATGACCAGATCGTGCCTTATGAAAATGCAGGGGTTTTGTCGGCCAAACTTCTGCAAAACAGTACGTTGAAAATCTACCCGGGCTTCCCTCATGGAATGCCGACAACCAACGCCGAGACGATTAACGCAGATCTGCTGGCGTTTGTGCGGAGCTAAAAAATGGGGCGGGTAAATCCCGCCCTTTTCCGCTTGCGACACCCAGATCGGATTTTGAATTAGCAAAGCGCATAAGAAATGCGTTAACTGACTGTCCGCTTTTGTCCGGTAGCGACCGCTTGCCAACGTCCGCTTATGGCCGAAAGGCTCCGGTCACGAGTGGCCACTTCTGGCCGATTGCTGCCTATGCTGAGGGCCGTCAAACGGCCATTTTCAGCCGGTCACGACCGGCGGAAAACGACCCATTGCAGTCATCTGAGCAGCATTGATCGACAGCAATGCCACCTGCCCGTCCTAAAATCGTGATGGCAGCTTATTTCCGGCCTTGATGTCCGAAAAGACCTCATCCGGATCTGCCTGACACAAATATCTGAACAGTAGGCGAGGCCCGATATTTCCGAAATGTTGATCCATGATGCTCTCGGGGGGCACGGTCAATTTTGGTTCTGGCCATTGCTGGGCAAAAACACCTAATGGTTTGCCAGATGAATAAACAACCCAAGTCGCCTTGCCACCACTGATACGAGGTAGGTAGTCCATATCTTGTATCACTTCAATTAAGGTGCGCAGCGTTGCTGATGGATCGAGTGTGATCGACATTGCATGGCTTTCCAGATCATCCCCTGCATGAACGCTATCTCGATCAATGGGAACTACAAACATGACTGCTCCTTTTTAGTGGTGTGCTGTCACCAGATCGATCAGCGTAGAGACCTCCGCGGCTACCTGTCTACAGTCCGCTTTTGGCCGAAAGCGGACCTTGTTAGGAGGCGAGGTGCCGGGAGATTGCTAGACGCGATTTAGGGCAAATTGAGGGCAGATCAGAGGCCGTAATGGGCCGCAAAGGACCAGCTCGCTGAGCTTGGTAGCCTGTATTTTACGTCCTGAAGCGGTCTCTAGTGATTCAAGGAGGGGTTCGAATCCCTATCCAGAAGGTCAGTGGCCACAGTTGATCGAGAAGGGTGATCAATCAACGCATACGGACCGGACCTGGTCCGCATGCTGCAAATGGACCTGAAGCTGCCACCGGTTACAGCACTACACTGAATCCTTTAATACCCACGCTGTCAGCAAAGCGCCCCACGGCCGTCAAGCTGGCCCAGCTGCGCAGCGGCTCACGTCGCGAACGTACCGGCACCCAGCGTGCGCCGCTGCCGCCCAGGCGAATGGACAGGCCCCAGTCGGGGCCACCGTTGATCCTGGCCACCAGGCATTCGCGCACCGCGTGTTGCTCGACCAGGGCGCGCAACACCTCTTCGTGAATGCCCTCGCCGATCACTGTTCGTGCTCCTGACGCCGCGCCGTGGCAGCCGCTTCGAAAATCTTGTACAGCCCTTCGACACTGGTCGCGTTCAATACCTTGACCGTCTCCAGACCAAGGACAAAACCTTCGGCGCGATCACTGGCGCGAAACAGATCGTCCGCCGTGTGCGCCAGCTCAATTTGGTGCAGCAGTTTCAGGGTTTGAACCTCGACTGCGTTCGGCAGGTTCAGCGCGTTCAGCGCCTCGAGCTGGCTCATTCCCATTTCCATCCTTTGAGGTTCGGTGGCGGTTCGGGGGGCAATTCGTGCGGCTCGACGTTAATCAGCAGCCAGCCACCGCCGGGTTCGTTGCGGCCGTCGACGATCGGCCCTTGCAGCACCAACCCATCGGGCAGGATCACCTGAAGGGCATTGGCTTGTTTGGGTCCGTGCAGATAAAGGTCAAATTCAACACGAAAACGTTGCGCATCGACGTCGAGCACCCGCACGTGCAATTCGTACCTGGTCAACTTATGTGGCGGCTGTCCCTGGTAAAGGGCCAGCACGGCGATGGTCGCCAGCCCTTCATAAGCATAAGACATGCACGGTGTTCCCGTTCGGTAAAGTGGCGGTCAGTGTTTCCAGACCATCAGGCCATGGTAGACCAGACCCGGGGGGACTGGTTTCCATCCGGCGCGAAAAAGGCCCCCACACCGGGGTCGGGTGTGGGGGCCGATTGAACATAGGCTGGAATTATCAAACATTAAAATGCTGCTACCGACCAGCGATGAAGCGTTCATTTTGCTCACCCGATAAGTGGCCGTTTTCCAGGGTTGACGCTCATTACTGTGCGTATTAAAAAATGTTTACGCGTGGCACTCGTAGCAATTCAAACAAGAAGGAGGCCGTCGACATGATGCGTAGAGGTTCGAGATATTGGCTCTGGGCGGATTGTGAGCTGCATTGCCGATCACACGATGAGGTATTGAGTGACGGCACCATTATTGATGTTCAGACCCGAGTTTCTAGAAAGGGAAGAACGCAGCTGTTCTTAGGTGTCTATAGCAAGAATGGGCTCCCTTTATTTGAAGAAGCCCATGACGAGTTACCCAACGACACGATGACAACGGCACTCGCATGGGGCGTCGGTCGTGCGCGTGCGAAGGCAGCCGGAAACCTTGTGCAAACGACTTCATCCAGCGAAAGCACGCCGGCAACTTCCAGCAATCAGCGAACATCTGCTGCTTAAATCACCTGCATTGGTCCCAGCCCTGTACCCGGTGCGCCCCTCGGTGCAGGCTGGATCAACTCCAATGCCCCCCCGAAACTGCAAGATGGTAGCTTGTAAAGCTTTTGCGTTTTCGACCAATTGGTTCCCGCCAATGTCACCCACCAGATTTGGGTCTTCTTCCCCAAGCCTCAGAAATGCAGCTCCACCACACACGGGCGTTTTTTGCTGTGGCAGTTGCTCCAAAGCAGATGCTGTTAAGTGGCTAGGATATTGCTGTTAGGTTTTTTGAAATATCAAAGAGTGAAAGAAAAGGAGACAACCCTTTGTGGAAACATCCTCTGCTTCTTAGCATCGCGTTGGGAATGGGGATTCTAATATTCGGATGGGCATTAAGCGTTTTAGCTTTACATTGGACGATGATGTAAGCGGCCCTGTTGAATTGAGATGTCCCGTCTGTCGCTCGCCGATTGCAGCATGTCAAAGCGAGTCTCTAAAACTGACGGAGTCGCGTAATCGCATCCGTGATCGCTTTCGCGTTTGTATCCAAGGTTTTCATAGCCTCGACCGCGTTTTCTGCAACCGGCTGTACACCACTCTCTGAAAGCCATTTCGTAACCTCCTCTATCGCCGCCCCCAGCGCATGCTGGTTGTGCAGAAGCAATGTCAGAGCATCAGCAGTGGCGATGTTGGAATCTGAGTCAGATGGCATGGAAGTCGTCCTTAGAGTTCGGTTCGCAAAAGCCTAGCTCATCGTATCCCTGGCGAAGGTTAGTCAACAACTGAGCGGCCTCTATTTGCGCACCAAAATAGCGCACCAGTCCCATCTCAGTCCCATATGGCCTTTTTTCAGACGCCAAAAACCACAAACCCCCGACTTTCTCTAGGAAAATCAGGGGTTTGCGTTTACTGAATGTGGCGGTGAAGGAGAGATTCGAACCCTCATTTCGTATGGGGCCATTACGAACTGAGCCGAACGGCGCGGAGCTCGCTGACCATCTCGACATCCTCATACCCGTGTTTTTGACAGTATCAGCAGTGTCCAGATTGGAGCCTAAAATGCTTGCTTAAAAATTGCTACGGAGAAGATCGGACAAAGCGAAATCTCCAAGTAAACGAATATCGCTGGTACGCAACTGGTACAAGCTTTTTTTTGATGCGCCTTTGGCCTTTATTTAAAGGGGCGGGCGAAACAATGCGTCCGATCCATCATCGGGGCGACGGAGAAGCGGCGGGAGAGTGGGGCGGGATGTAGAGGCATTGAGAGAATCTGGATCAGAGGGGCGAAGGTGGGAGAGTTTATCAGGATTGGGATAGGACGGAGGTTTACGAGTCGGCACTATGTGCTTTGGCTTGCGGATGAGGCCAGACGAATCGACTGAATATTGTGGTCTGGCCCCTATTTGTGCCTATTTGCCGCCGACATCCAGCGCGCAGCTCGTTTCTTTACCTGCAGCACCACGCCTTTGCCGGTAAGGTCTCGGGTCAGACGTTCGGCACGGCGACCACTGCCCCGGCCATCAACCTGCTGCGCATCGAGGAAAACCTCTCGGCCGCGTGGCAGCGGCTGTCCGCCACCTACGTTGAAAATCTCCCCTGGCTGGCCTGCGCTGAACGTTACGACCGCGCCCATACCTTCCACTACATGGATCCGCCGACTGGCAGACCGCAGGTTATGGGGTGGACTTTCCGTTTGAGAGTTACGAATGGATGCCGACTTCATGCGCCGCTGCATAGGCAAAGTGATGGTCAGCATCAATGACCATCCGGACATCCGTCATGTTTTCGAGGGCTTCCACTTCGAGACACTGGTCATCCGTTATTCCAATTTGAACCAGCGGCAAGGCAAAGCTGAGGTGAGCGGCGAGTTATTGATCATAAACTGGACGCCAGAATCGTTGGGAGGTTTGTTTCGATGATGAACAAAAGCGGCAGGACCAGCCTGCCGGTGTCTGGTCATCCAGTGAAGGCAGGTTTGTTGCCGCGCCTCAGAAAAAAGGTCCCAAACCGGGGCTCGGTGTGAGGGCCAATTCAACATAAACGGCGTTACTCGCAGTGGCGTTTGTCCAATACAGTAGATCCCACTCTGGCTCGATTCCGATCTTCACGGCAGCAATGCATCAAGGATAGAGATGGCGTTTCGCTATTCCGCCGTTGTCGTCTTGAGTGTATTCTCCCGACCATCGTTCGTTCCGCTGGGTGGGCAGGAGACTAGGGAGCTTTATGAAGGGACTTAAGTCAGTACGAGTTCGTAATTTAAGAAGTTTTGGCAATAATAATAGTTTCATACCATTAAAAAAATTAAATATACTTGTTGGAAAGAATAGTTGTGGGAAAAGTACCTTTCTTAGAGCTTTTCCTCTTCTAAGGCAGTCAGTTCAAGCGGACACTCGAAATCCAATTCTTTGGTATGGTAGTTTTGTAGACTTTGGGGATAATAATACAGCTATAAACTCTAGTGCGAAAGAGGTTATGTTTGACTTTGATCTGGATGTCCCTGTTATGGAGGGAGCCGACATAATAGATCGAATTCTTGGTGGTTTTTCTGATGCTGGATGTGATAAAGAAAATACATTTCCAGTGGTTTTGACGTTAGGTATCGGGCGCGGTGTCGGAGCGGATGTTCATAGTCGAGTCAAGCTAGTAATAGAAGGCGTGACTGTTGAGGTTGTCTATAAAGAGTCGGCGGTAACAAAGTTTGCGTTAAGGTATGAGGATTTCGTAATCGAAGAATTCAGTGGTTATGCTGTTGCCAGTAAAGGCAAGTTGATACCTACTGATTTTTCAGGAAGCAATTCTAGAAAAAAGAACAAAAATCCTTACTTGGGGGGAGATAGAGTAAGATCTAGCTTTCGAGAATCTCTAGCTGATTTTATTCTCTCTCTGCATCACCCTAACAAAAAACGCGAAACAGCATTGACTGCATTAAATGAGCTGGCGTTCAAGCCAAAATCCCAAATGGGTGATAGCTTAATCAAGCTTTTCCCAGAGGATAAGATTTTCAATGATAGCATGCAAAAAGCAAGAGATGAGATTTCTGGGATATCTTTTGCCTACATGGTGGGGGCGCATCTTCATAAGATATTAGAGTCTATAGATAAAGTGTTGAGTGATTTCTACTCTAGTGTGCGTTATTTAGGTCCTGTAAGAGCATCTGCTGAGCGATTTTATCGATATCAGGATCTTCAAGTGGCGGAGGTCGACCATACGGGCTCCAATCTGCCTATGGTGCTGAATTCTCTCAATGCTAGAGATAGGGATAAGCTGAATGTGTGGATAAGCGACAGTTTCGGTTTTGAGCTAAAACTGGCAAACACGGGTTCTCACTATGCTCTGTCTATTCGTGAGCAAGGCAGTTCAGAATTTCATAACGTGAGCGACATGGGTTTCGGTTATTCACAGCTGTTACCAATTATTGTTTCTATATGGCTTGAAAATAACGCAAAAAATAGATTTCCTTTTGAAAGAGGCTTGTCTAGCAAAAAACAATTGGTGTTGGCGATTGAGCAGCCGGAATTGCATTTGCATCCTCAACTTCAGCATATGTTTGGTCGGGCGATTGCAAAGATCGCAAAACTGCAGAATGAATCAAACTTCTGTTTTGTCTTAGAGACTCACAGTAAACATATTATTGATGCAATAGGCGAGTGTATCGAAGAGGATGAGCTAAGTAATGAGGATGTGAGTGTCACTCTCTTTGAGAAAAATGGTGATGGTTACACTGAGACCAGTCTCTCAAGTTATGATGACAATGGTTACTTGATAGATTGGCCTGCAGGGTTCTTGTCGCCATGATTATTGTTATTAACGATGTGCCGGGTATGGCAGCTGACCCTGCTAAAAGTAAAGCGTTTAATAATATATTGATGGCGTTTGGCGAGGGGAAACATGTATTGTGGATGCCTTCAAAAAAAATAACAGAGATTATAGAATCTGGAGTAGTTGTTGGTCATAACTTGCAAGTTCTGTATGAGCTAAAAGAACGTTCCCGCTTGACTAGATCCATTATAGATAATTTTGATTTTTTTGTTGATGTGGATTTTTCGAGTCCGCATTCATCGGGTTTTGTTGCCCCGAATCGTTTATCGGTAAGTTTCTCTCATTTTGTTAATAGTGCGTCCGTGCAATTTCCCATATTTTTGGCGGAGAACTTGTCTGATATAGATTTTTATCTTTTTGGTAGCAGGGCGCATCTTCGCGATGCTAAACTTTTATCGTCATATGATGTAAGGTTTAGGCATGTTTCGGGAGGGGGGAATACAACTATTAATTCTTTTGTGTACCATCTCTCGCAAAATGAACTAGTACTATGTATCTTGGATAGCGACAAAAATCACCCGGCAGCTGGTTTGCAAAATACTGCTGCCCGTTTCTCTGCTTACCCATTAGGTTGGGGTTCAAACTACTGGCTTCATATTTTGGATTGCACCGAGGCAGAAAATCTTGTTCCTTGGCGGATTGTCGAGACAGTGTTGTCCGAAACTCCTGGTTTTAATTGTGAAAAATTTAGAGCTCTTTCTCCGGAACTTAGACGCTTCGTTGATCACAAAAAAGGATTGACCCTTTCCGATGCTTTAGCTACTGATGCTTTACACGGAAGTGTGTTCTGGGGTGCTTTTTTTTCTGAAGAGGCGGATCCTCAATCCTGGATCTTTGAACCGCTTGGAAATCGCTTCTTGGAAAAATGTATTGAGCAAATGCGAGAGATAAGTGTACACAAGTTGGCTGAAATGATTGACGAACGCGATGAATTATACATGAATATAAGCAGAATGGTTGCATCTTGGGGAATAGGGCCTAAAAGTGCGATCAGATAAACTAGTTCCGAAATTAGCCGCCATTTAGTAGCTTTAAAATTTCTCCAATCTTCCAGTAGACTTTCTTTGCCATTCTTTTAATGGCAAAGCAGTCTGCTCGCGGGAATCTAGGAAAGTATCATTCAATACAGCGACTAATTAGTTCCAGTTGTATCGGTTGCTCAGTCGATCTAGATTTTGCGTAGACACGCGATTTTCAGTCCAACACAAGGCTCCAATCGCGCTGAAAAATGGTTGTACAAAGCCTCGGCCGATAGCAGTTCATCATTAGAGTTTATTTGGCCTCGCTTGGCATGCCTCGGGAAATCCGAAAAATCGCATCCGGAAGGCCGTTGATTAGCCGGTACTCAACCCCTTGAGCTTGGCCAAGCCCTGCTTGATGTGGCCCGAATTTTCGCTAATGGCTTCCAAATCCCCCGAATATGTTCTCCCGTCTTCGCTGAACCATGCTGTTCAACTTGAAGCGTCAGCTCCATTTCAGCCGCCTCCAGCGCTAACTGGGTGTGGTACATCCTCTATAGCACATCCGACAGCGAATAATCACCTGGCATGGGGTTGACTACTTTCGAGGAACTCCAAGCATAGTACCGGTAGTGTCCCTTACAAGCGGTACCTGCGGCTTGCTTAGAAATTGCTACAAAACGATGAGCTTTTGAAGGATAAGGGCGCTGGTGGAGTGCTACGCCAACCCATCATCGGAGAGACGGACAGCGCTTGAAAAATGGAACGTAGTGCTCTCGGTGCTCTCAGTGCTGTTGGCAGTACTTGGATCGATCAGCGTGCCCGTAAAGCCTTTTTAAACGGAAAAAACGTGTCTATTTAAATAAGAGAAAAGGGGGGACGGATCTATTTACTAATTTTTCAAATTACCTATATAAGTCTTTCAATAACTCTGCGTTTGTTTAAAAACGTATCGGCGTCACCATCCATGCCCTACAACACCTTGCGCCTCCCCCTACACCTAAGACAGAATCCCCCGGCTTGTGCCTCTAGCCCGCAGGTTCTATCGTCCCTACCGTCACTGAAAACCAGTGATCGGGTTTGGTAGCCCGTCTCCGTCAGAAGCACAAGACTACTGTCTTGCGACGACGTTTCTCGTCTTCGTTTTATGGTGGTCATGCGCGGGGCGTCTTCGGATGCGCCGGGGTTCCTGACGACCGGTCTACCAACCTGCGTATGGCCTCCACCCTTCGTTTGGTAGCGAGAGTGATGGCTCCTATTCGTTAATCCGTCAGGAGTTACACCATGTTCAAACCAACACCGAATCCGCCGGAAACCGATCCGGCATCCCCGTACCAATCCCCAAATTCCAAAAAACTCCACGAAGCCGCCGAGCGCGCGCTCGATCACTACCTCCTTCCCGCCGGCCACATCATGGCCAGCGTCAACGAGCCCGAGCGCATGTACCTCGCCAATCCGAAGTACGACTCGGAATCCCTATTGGCCAACGCCAGTGAAACACTCAGTTCCGCCTCGGAAATGCTCAACAACTTCGCCGCAGTACTCGACCCTTCGCATCGCAAAACCGCGCTGGGCATTGCGCAGGTGGTGATGCTGGGTGAGTTGGCGGTGAATCAGGCGTTGGATAACGTTGAGGTGAAGGCGTAAATCAGCTTCCTTTGTGGCGAACGGCTCAGCCGTTGCCACGGAGGGGCTGTTGGCGCTGAGTAAAGCCGCCGGGAGGAGGGCGGGCAAATGGACAGGGTGATGGCCATTTAGTAGCATGTCGCGCCTTTACTCAGGAGTCGCCGCATCATGGAAGCTACATCGTCGCAAGCTTGGTACAACACGCGTCCCGCCGTTGTCTTTATGGCCGTTTTTTATTGCTTTGTCGTATTGATTCAGGCCGGCCTGTGGGTGGCTCATGACGGGTTTCAGCAAGCGCGGGAAGGGGATATTTCGTTTCTGATGCTGCTGAATATTTGTGTAGTGGCGTTGTTGATGTTTGTCGGCGGCTTATTGCTGCTGGCGAGAAAGAAGATCAGTTCTCTGTGCTTTAGTCTCGCGTTGATTCTGGGGATTGCCTTCTCTCTGTCGCAAATGAACAGCGGTTCGGTTGTGCATCTGCTTACCCTGCCAATGTTCAAAGAATATGCACTGGTGTTTGGTATCTGGGTGTACAGCCTGCAATTGCGTACGACGGGTTATTTTTCCGCTCGATGAGGCCATTCGTATTGCCCGTAGTGCCCTAGTGGCTGAATAGGCCGGGCGCTTGAGTGTCAGCTATTTACGTGAAGAGAATTTATGTCTGCTCCTGATAAGCCGAAGCTGCCGCTGCAAGCATTCGTGATGTCGTGCCTGGTGGCAGGCTGGGGTCTGGTGTATGCCGGTCAGGTGAAGTGGGCGGTGCGTGTTGCCGCTTTGCTTTATCTGGGGGTGATTTTACTCGGTGTCTGCGGGGTGCCTGCCACGCCAGTAGGCCTTTATGTCTTCGCTACGTTTATTGTCCTGGTGAAACTCGGCTCGGCCACGGCAGCAGCGATATCTGTGCGCAAAAACGATAGTCCAGTGGCGAGTCCAAGTACCCGTTTCCATGTGCTTTACGTGGTGGCGCTGGTCATTCTCACGCTGGTTCTTTTGGGGCCATTGCGAGGCCCGACGCTGGGGTTCAAGACTTACTTCATCCCCTCCGGCTCAATGGTTCCGACCCTTTCGATCGGTGACTATATCGTCACCAAAATGCGCATCGACGCGCCGCAGGTGGGCGACATTGTGACTTATCGCTACAACGGCTCGGAGGCGGTCAAACGTGTGGCAGCTGTGGGTGGCGATACCTTGTCGATTGTTGACGGTAAGGTCATTCGCAACGGTGAAAACATGGGGCTGTTCTTTGCACCGCCAGAGCGCGTAAAGGATCCTCGTTATCTGCAAACGCCGCAGACGGTAGTCGAGAAAGATCATGTTTATCTGCTCGGTGATAACCGCGATGTCAGTAACGACAGCCGCTTCATGGGCCGGGTCGCAGTCGAAGACATTACTGGCAAAGTCACCGGAATCTGGTTTTCATCCGATCGTTCGAGGATTGGCACAGTCTTTCACTAAGAAAAAAAACCGTCACTTTCAGGTGACGGCTTTCGCCTGCAGATTCAGCCAAACTGACTCGCCGACTCAACCGCAGATTTCGGCTTCCTCAACCGCGTCAACTGGTAAGCAATCGCCAACCAGACAAACCACCCCGGCATGACCATCAGCGCAATCCGCGTGTCAGGCCGCAACGCCAGCAATCCCAGCACGAACCCCAAAAACGCCAACGAAAACCAAGCCATCGGCACACCGCCCGGCATTTTGTAAGCCGACTTCGCATGCAAATCCGGACGTTTTTTCCGATAGGCGATGTACGACGCAAGAATGGTCGACCAAGTGAAAATCACCAGAATCGCCGACACGGTGGAGACGATGGTGAACGCGGTCATGACTTCCGGCACGATAAACAGCACCAATATACCCACCAGCATCAACAGCGTGGTGAATGCCAGGCTCAGCAGCGGCACGCTGTTGCTCGACAGTCGGCGGAATATACCCGGAGCGTTGTCCTGATTGGCCAGCCCGAACAGCATGCGGCTCGATGAGAACACGCCGCTGTTGGCCGATGATGCCGCTGAGGTCAGGACCACGAAGTTGACGATGCCGGCCGCTGCGGGAAACCCGGCGACGAGGAACAGTTCGACGAAGGGGCTCTTGACGGGGGAGACCTGTTGCCACGAGGTCACGGCAATAATGCAGGTCAGCGCCAGCACGTAGAACAGGATGATCCGCAGCGGAATGGAGTTGATTGCTTTGGGCAGGGTTTTCTCCGGCGATCGGGTTTCAGCGGCGGCGGTGCCGATCAGCTCGGTGCCGGCGAAGGAGAAAATCGCCATTTGAAATCCGGCGAAGAAACCGAACAAGCCGTTAGGGAACGCAGCCTGTTTGTCCACCAGGTGACTCAGGGACGCGGTGACGCCACTTGGCGAGACGAAGGAGCTGGCGATCAGCACGGTGCTGACGCCGATCAGGGTCACGACGGCAATGATCTTGATGATCGCGAACCAGAATTCCACCTCACCGAACAGTCTGACCGTCAGCACGTTTAGCGCGAACAGGGTTGCCAGCATGCCGACGGCGGGTATCCACGCCGGTACGTCGGGGAACCAGTACTGGAAGAATCCACCGACCACGACGGCGTCGCCGATCACCGCCACGCTCCAGCTCAGCCAGTACGACCAGCCGAGGAAGAACGCCGCGCGCGGGCCGAGGTAGGCACCGGCGAAGTCGGCGAAGGTTTTGAAGTTGAGGTTGGACAGGAGCATTTCGCCCATGGAGCGCATGACGAAAAACACGAACAGTCCGATGATCATGTAGATGAGGATGATCGACGTCCCGGAGAGGGCGATGATCTTCCCGGAGCCCATGAACAGGCCGGTCCCGATGGCGCCGCCCATGGCCATTAATTGGATGTGACGATTGCTCAGCGTGCGCTGCAGCGCGGGCTGTTCAAGCAGCCCGGAAGGGTTCGATTTCATTGCAAAACCTCTTGATTTTATGTTTTTGAGTTTTGGCAGAAAGTAGGTGTCGAGGGTTCTTGTTAGAGAGGCAGCGGCTAATCAAAACGATGCCTGGAGGGTCAATGGCCCCCTCGCCAAATGGCTTTGGGGGCGGTCATTACCGATCAGCTGACGGTGCGCAGACGCGAGGTTTTGGCAGGTTGTGGATCGAGCAGTTGGAAAAGGTTTTTGATGTTGGCCGGCGTCGGCACCAGGTGGATGCGTTGGCCGATTTGCTGCGCCTGAGCCAGGTCGTTGAGGTAGCGCAGTGATGAAAAATCTTCCAGGGCAAAACCCACCGAATCGAACACCGTCACCTGCGTATCGTTTTCGCGTCCGGCCACTTCGCCCTGCACAATCCGGAAGAATTCGATCACCGGGGAATCGGCTTCCAGTTGCTGAATGTCGCCTTCAATGCGGGTTTGCGGCTCGAACTCGATGATGACCCGGGCGTTGCGCAGGATGTCGGCGTGCAGTTCGGTTTTGCCCGGACAGTCACCGCCGACCGCGTTGATGTGCATGCCGGGCTCGATCATTTCGGGCGTCAGAATGGTTGCGTAGGCTTTGTCGGCGGTGACCGTGGTGACGATGTCCGCACCCTTGACCGCGTCCTTCACGGAGCTGGCCAGAATGACCTCGATGTCCGGGAACGCCGCGAGGTTGTGCTTCAGTTTGAGTGACGCATCTCGATCAATATCGAAGATGCGGATTTCGCTGATGCCCAACATTTCATGAAAGGCCAGTGCCTGAAACTCACTTTGCGCACCATTGCCGATCAGGGCCATCGAAGTCGCACCCGGACGAGCCAGCGATTGCGCGACCAACGCGGAGGTTGCGGCGGTGCGCACGGCGGTGGTCAGGGTCAGTTCGCTGAGCAGGGTGGGGTAGCCGCTCTGCACCTCCGCCAGAAGACCGAAGGCCATGACCGTGAGCAAATTCTGCTGGCCGTTGTTCGGGTGGCCATTGACGTATTTGAACGAGTACTGCTGGCCGTCGTCGGTGGGCATCAATTCGATCACGCCGTCTGCCGAGTGATTGGCCGTGCGCGGCGATTTATCAAACTGCGCCCAGCGTGCGTAGTCCGCTTCGATGTAGCCGGCCATTTCGCGGAGGGCGCGGCGGATACCGACTTGGGTGAACAGGCGTGCAGCATCATCGACATCTATAAAAAGCGTCATGTTTTTGTTCTCCGATCCAGACATTGAAAGGCTGTAGAGCGCGGGCTGGCTCAGCTGCGTTTGCTCTCGAAACCATGCAGCACGTTGACCGCATTGATGCCGATTTCATCGACCATGTAGCCGCCCTCCATGACGAACAGGGTCGGGCAGCCGACGCTGGCGATCAGTTCACCGATGCCGATGAAATCCTCGCTTTCCAGCAGGAAGTGGCTGATGGGGTCGTCCTTGAACGTGTCGACACCGAGGGAAATCACCAGCATCTCAGGCGCGAACTGCTGGAGTTTTTTGCAGGCGTGGAGCAGGGCGTTGCGGTAACTCTCCCAAGTGGTGTTTTTCGGCAGGGGATAGTTGAGGTTGTAACCTTCGCCGACACCCGCGCCGACTTCGTGGCTGTACCCGGAGAAATACGGGTAGGACACGGCCGGTTCGCCGTGCAGCGACACGAACATGACGTCGCTGCGCTGGTAAAAGATGTTTTGCGTGCCGTTGCCGTGATGGAAGTCGACGTCCAGCACCGCGACACGTTTGGCGCCTTGGGTGATGGCTTGTTGCGCGGCAATGGCGGCGTTGTTGAGGTAGCAATAACCGCCCATGTATTCGCGCGCGGCGTGATGACCGGGCGGGCGGCACAGGGCGAAGGCGCTGTCGTGGCCTTCATCAAGCAGGGCCAGGCCAGTGAGGGCGATATCGGCGCTGGTTTTCACCGCTTGCCAGGTCGTCGCGGTGATCGGCGAACCGGCGTCCATGGCATAGAAACCGAGCTTGCCGTCGATGAATGTTGGCACGTCCTCGTTGGCCAGATCGCGCACCGGCCAGACCAGTGGCAAGGCGTCGTGAGTGCGACCGGTTGCGCACCATTCGCTCCAGGCAGTTTCCAGAAAACTGACGTAGCGCTCGCTGTGCGCGTTGACGTAGCACGAGCGATCAAACGCGCGCGGTTCGACGATCTGGCCAAGGCCGACCTGTTTGACGCGGTTGTGCACGGTGTCGGCGCGACTCGGTTGTTCGAACGAGGGCTTGAGCACGCCGTCTTTCAATTCGGTGCCGTGGTGCAAACGGTGGGAATCACTGAAAACTGTAAACATTCTGCGCATCCGTTAATGTGAGCCAGTGCAAATATTCTGTTCCGGCCGGGCTGCGCTTTCTTTGCTTTGTGTTCGTGATTCAGTCGATTATTCGGGCGTTTTTACTCAGGAATGGCGTCATGCAGAAAAAAATATCCAAACGCATCAGCCTCGACGAGACCGACCTGGCGATTCTTGAGTTATTGCAGGAGGACGCCAGTATTTCCAACGCTGAACTCAGTGAGCGGCTTTCGCTGAGCCTTACGCCGTGCTGGCGGCGGCGCAAGCGCATGGAGGAGGCCGGGGTCATCAAGGGCTATCAGGCCAATCTGGATCGGCGAATGCTCGGGCTGGATATCATGGCGTTCGTGCACATTCGTTTTTCCACCCACGCCGATCACGCGCCTGACGCCTTCGAGGCAGTGATTGCGCAATTGCCGCAGGTGGTGGCCTGTCACAAGATCACTGGCGATGCCGATTATGTGTTGCAGGTATTGGCGGAGGATCTTGATAGCTACAGCGACTTTATCGAGCAGGTGCTCCGGCGTCAGGTGGGGATTGCTTCCATTCAGTCCAGCCTGGCATTGCGCGAGGTCAAGACCGGTAGTCGTATCGCGATTCCCAAGCCGGCAAAGGATTGAGTCGCCAGGCTTTTGAATCCGCATTTTCAGCTGCGTTTTGCGCCAGTAGCGATGTGCCATAAATCGTGATGGCAATGCGTCATCACGCTGCTCAAAAAGTTCAACGGTTATACAAAAATATAAAGTTGTACAAGTTTTCGTAAAATTTATAGCATCCCTCCAGACACCTTTGCTGAATCGATAAATCCCGCGTGCAGACGCCGTTTGCGACGTGATGGATTTGTCTGCCGATGCTCGCGTCGGATTTTTCTTCGACGCATCAACAGCATCGCTTTTTGCATTTCCGGGACAGCTGGAGCGTCCCGTATTACGCCTTGGATGACGACCCCCGAATGTCTGGACGGTGACTGTGGTTACCGGAGATCAATTTTTTGTGCCTGGCGTTTCACGTCAGGGCGTTTGAGGCTGAATATGGCAGTAGCATCGAATTTTCTGGGTGACATCAAAGTTTCCCGCAAGCTGGGAACCGGTTTCGGCATTCTTTTGCTGGCGGTTTTGGCGGTTGCCTTTATTGGCTATAACAGCAACAGCGTGCTGGTTGATCGCTTGAGTACGACGCGCCTTATCGGCAAGTTGAATGACGCTACGCAAGATATGCGTTTGTCCGAGAAACAGTACGAAGCCGCCGCTGACGCCGCATTCGCTGAATCCTATAACGCTCAGTTGAATGTCTTGGAGGGCCTTGTGAGCAAGGCGCTGGACACCTTGACCCGCGCTGAGAACCAGCAAGCCTTGAAGGCTTTGCAAACCACGATTGTTGCTTACGACCAGAAGGTCAAGCGGCTGATTGCTGCCGATCAGTCGACCACGGATGCCCTGAAACCGCTGACT
The DNA here is from genome assembly GCF_058786735.1 of Pseudomonas sp. FW305-7. Taxonomy (NCBI): domain Bacteria; kingdom Pseudomonadati; phylum Pseudomonadota; class Gammaproteobacteria; order Pseudomonadales; family Pseudomonadaceae; genus Pseudomonas; species Pseudomonas sp. FW305-7. The sequence continues at coordinate 35,731 of NZ_JBYSZA010000011.1, read as the reverse complement.
GCACTGTCGGACAAGTACGCGCAAACTTTTGCCGGCATGCTTGAAGGCGCCACGACCAGTGCGCTGGCGTCTGCCGATGGCGAGCGCGTTCGGGAGCTGCGCACGGTGGCCGACTTGCGCAATGGCATGACCCTGTTTCGCCTGATGCTGCGTCGTTACATTGCGGTGCCCAACGACGTGAACAAAAACCTGCTGATGGAGACCATCGATACCTTCTTGAGTGATATCACCAAGGCGCGTACCAGCCTGCCGACGGCCCTGTCGAGCCAACTGGAAGAAGCGTACGCCGGCATGCGGCGTTATCGCGAAGTATTGGTGCAAGTGGCCGGGCTGTTTGAGCAGAAGCAGAACATGCGCGAGCAGGTCGACCAGGAAAGCAAGGCCATGGACAAGATCATGAATGGCCTGATGGACACCCAGCAGCGTCTGGCGCTTGAAGATCAGCACTCAGCCTTTATTCAGATCGCCGTATTGACCGTGTTGGCGCTGGTGATCGGACTGATTGCTTCGGTGGTCATTTCGCGGCAGATCACTGCGCCGCTGGCGCTGACAGTTGAACTGGCTCGACGTATTGCCAAAGGCGACCTGACGGTACAGGCCAAGTCTGCGCGCAAGGATGAGTTGGGCGATCTGCAAAATGCGATGCAGGACATGGCGCAGAACCTCAATACGCTGGTGCAAGGTATCGGCCATGGCGTGACACATATTTCCACCTCTGCGGAAAAGCTCTCGGCCATGAGCGAACAGACCAGCGCGGGTGTGCGTCAGCAAAAAAGCGAAGTGGATCAAGTCGCCACAGCGATGCATGAAATGGCTTCGACCGTGCAGGAAGTTGCGCGTAACACGACTGACGCGTCCGCTGCCGCGACCTTGGCTGATCAACAGGCGCGCCACGGCAGTACGGTGGTGAAACAGGCGACGGTGCAGATCAGTGAGCTCGCTGTGGCCATTGAAGAGTTAGGCGGCGCGATGAACGTGCTGTCGCAGGACAGTGAGCAGATCGGCAAAGTGATCGATGTGATCAAAGCCGTCGCGGAGCAGACCAATTTGCTCGCGTTGAACGCCGCTATCGAAGCGGCGCGGGCCGGTGAGCAGGGGCGTGGTTTTGCCGTGGTGGCAGACGAAGTGCGTTCGCTGGCTCAGCGCACGCAAGACTCGACCAAGGAAATCGAAGCGCTGATCGTCACCCTGCAACAACGCACGCAAGCAGCCTCTACGCTGATGACCTCGAGCCGCGAGCGCACCCTCGATACGGTGGTGTTGGCGCAGAAAGCCGAATTGGCAATTACCGAGATCAACCAGTCCATCGGTACGATCCAGGAAATGAGCCTGCAGATCTCTGCCGCAGCCGAGCAGCAAAGCGCCGTGGCCGACGAAATCAATCGCAGCATCGTCAGTGTGCGTGATGTGGCCGACCAGTCGGCTGTCGCCAGCGAAGAAAGTGCGGCAGCGACGATTGAGTTGGCGTCGCTGGGGCAGGACTTGCAACGCATGACCGCGCATTTCCGCACCTGATTAGCGGATGAGCCCGCGGCGCCAGCGCCGTTGGGCTTTAGCCGTAACAGCAGTTTCTTTATTGATAACCAAGGAAGGTTGCTATCCCGTTATCGGGGGTGTCATGACCTATTTTGCAAAATCATTCTCCGCTCCCGAGGCGTGTCAGGGCTGTAAAAACAAAGGCGTGCCGGATATGGATTTCGCCTTCGCCTTTCAGCCTATTGTGGACTTGCGCGATCAAACGACCTTTGCCCATGAAGCGCTGGTTCGCGGCGTGAATGGCGAAGGCGCAATGTCTGTTCTCGAGCGGATCGACGATCAAAACTGTTATCGATTCGATCAACTGTGTCGTGTGCGGGCTATTTCATCGGCTGCGAGTTAGGGGGGCTCAGCTCAAATGTTTAAGGTGCGCCGAAAGCTCTTTCCACGCATCCCCATAGTTAAACCGCAACCAAGCGGTGTGCAGTCTGTGAAGCTGCCGCCGCATCCAGCTGTTTTTCTTCGCCAGCAGCATGTCCTCGATGTCCTGATTCAACTCATCGGCTTTGAATCCTGTCCAGATCGGCGGCAGTGGGCCGGCGATGTTCCAAGCGCAGACGACGGCGACTTCTGAGTAGAGAATGTCTTTGATCTGTTCCGGGTCGTAGCCTTCCACTTGTCTGGCGATGTAGGGGTAATCCACGGCGGTGTCGACAAAGATCCAGGACAAGGCGTCGCGGATTTTGTAGAGCTCGGCTGGGCTCAGTTCGCGTCGCAAATTCGGGCGGTCCATGCGCTAAACGTTATTAAGACGTTCGATAACAGGGGCCAGCGCCGGGCGCTTGTTCTGCCATTCAGCTTTGGTAATCCCCAACAAAACTACGTCAATCCGAACGCCTTCCTTGACCACGTTCTGCCGCCGAACACCTTCCACTTCAAACCCGAATTTCTGATGCATCTTCACCACCGCCGAATTCACTGCCAGCACTTCGCAATTCAGCTTCTCCAACCCCGCCACATCAAACGCATAATCGAGCATCCAGAACTCGACCAAACTGCCCAGCCCCTTACCCTGCAACCCAACGTCCAGATAAAACGCCCAGTCCGCCGTTTTATGCAGTTCGTTGATCGCGTTCAACGAAACAACCCCAACTGCTTGTTCATCCTTGATCACCACAAACACTTGTTGCCGTGGATTGCCCTGTAAAGAAGTCAGCCAGTTCGCATGTTCCTGTTCGGTGATTTCATGGGAGGTGTACATGAACTTGCGCACGTCTTCCTGATTGCGAAGTGTGCGCACATGGGCCTGGATGGCAGGGCTGGCGTCGGTGAGGGGGAGGAATTGCATGGGGATGTCCTTGTCTGGCGGTCTGGCGATTCTGAACCGGCGCTGTCGATCAGGAAAGTTTCATGTTGCGGTGTGTGGGGCAGGCCTAGGATGTTGGCACAAGATCGTCGCTTTTTATCCCGAGGGGAATCGTGCCATGCGCCTGAATATCGTCAAAGTGCTGTTGATTGCTGCTGCGGTGTCGGTGTTGAGTGCTTGTTCGGGGGCAGGCGGGTTGACGACGACCAGTTGTTTTTCGGCGGATTGTCAGTCGCTGGACGGGCGTAGTAATGCGACGACGCTGAAGTTCGGCGGGAACAGTATTGGCAGCAGTCTCAATCAGTACAGCTCCGGGATGCTGCATGACGATTGAAGTAGACGGATGAATTGTGGCGAGGGAGCAAGCTCCCTCGCCACAGTTTCGGTGGCTTCACTGAGAAAGGGGGGCGCTTCGCGACCCATCGGGGATAAATCCCCTCGCCACAGGTTCAGTGTTCTTACAGATAGTGCTTGAAGAAACCTGCCATTTTCTCTATCGCCGGGCAGCGAGGCCAGTGAATCGCTGAAAAAGCTCACTGAGGCAGCGCAATCCATTCGCTCAGGGTTTTCTGATATTTCCCGGTGACCTTGCTCAGGTGCAGCCACTGATCGACGTAGAGTTTCCAGCTGATGTCATCGCGTGGCAGCAGGTAAGCCTTCTCGCCGTACTGCATGTATTGGTGCGGATTGACCGCGCACAAGCCGGGTTTGAGCTTCTGCTGATACAGCGCTTCCGAGGCGTCGGTGATCATCACGTCAGCCTTGTTGTCGAGCAGTTGCTGGAAGATCGTCACGTTGTCGTGCAGGGCCAGTTGCGCTTTGGGCAGGAAGGCGTGGACGAAGGCTTCGTTGGTGCCGCCGGCCGGTTCGACCAGGCGCACGTTGGGCTGGTTGATTTGTTCAATCGTCTGGTACCTGGACTGATCGGCGCAGCGTACCAGCGGGATTTTGCCGTCGGTGTCGAGGGTGTTGCTGAAGTAGGCCTTTTTCTGCCGCTCCAGCGTCACCGAAATCCCGCCCATGCCGATGTCGCACTTGCCGGCCTGCATGTCCGGCATCAGGGTTTTCCAGGTGGTCTGCACCCATTCGACTTTGACGCCGAGGCTGTCGGCCAGCGAACGGGCCATGGCGATGTCGATACCTTCGAAATCACCGTCGTCGCGTTTGAAGGTGTAGGGCTTGTAGTCGCCAGTGGTGCAGACGCGCAATTGGCCTTGTTGCTGGATGCTGTCGAGGTGTGAGGTCTGTTCTGCTGCCTGAACGCTGAAGGTCAGGGGCAGGGCCAGCAGAGTACCGAGCAAGAGTGTGGTTTTTGTCATGTCCGTCGGGCTTCAAAGGGATCGGAGCGAGAAGTTAACCACGTTCTCGGCGCTGATCCCTATCGGCGAAGTGCGCCTACAAGCCCAAACCTTCCTGCACCACCTGCAGCAGATTGTTTTCCGTCAGCGCAATCGCATCCAGTTCCTGCCCGGTTTCAACGGTCTGCAGCCACCAATGGCTTTCGCCGTGTTCATCGACGGTGCGCAGCAGGTAAGTGTTTCTGTCTGGCAGGGTGATTTGCACGCGTCCGGCGCCATCTTCGGTAAAGCGGGCGATGGGATCAAATGTCAGGCTTTGGTTGTTCGCTTCTATGACCAGTTGGTCGATGGCGTAGTCGTGGGATTCGCCATCCGGGGAGGTTTCGCATATGTGCGTAGGATTGCGTCGAATCTTCAGGCCGACTTCGGTCACCGGTTGCAGCCATGCTTCGATGCGGTGGTACAGGTCGTAGACCTGCGCCGGCCAGCAATCGATCTCCAGTTCCGCGCAGGTGATGTCGTCCGCGTGGGTGTGCCGGGTTTGCTTGAGCTTCGCGGCGAGTTCGTCTGCTTTACTCATTTCAGATCCCTGTGTTTGATGTCTGCCTGTTAATCGTAGACGTTTCAACGGGGTAGGGCGTTGCCTTGCGTCATGCGCCTGCAACACAAGCGTGTCCAAATCACCGCTGACCACGTCTGGTCAGCAACGAAAACCACGGACGCAGGCGTCCCAAGGAGCGGGTACATGAAAAAGCTGTTTACAATTTTGGCGGTGATTGCGCTGACGGCCGGTAGTATCGGCCTGAGTTCGGCGCGGCAATCGCAGTCGAGCAAAGCGCAGGCGGAATCGGTGGCGGGGGTGTTCGATTACTACCTGCTGACGTTGTCCTGGTCGCCGACTTTTTGCCTCACCCACAAGGACGACGTGCAATGTTCCGGCAAGGGTTACGGCTTTGTCCTGCACGGTTTGTGGCCGCAATACGCCAAGGGTGGCTGGCCGGAATCCTGCCCGCCGCTGACCACGCTGTCGGCGGCAGAAAGCAGCAAAGGCCTGACGCTGTTCCCGACCAAGAAGCTGCTCGATCACGAATGGTCGAAGCACGGCACCTGCAGCGGCCTCGGTGCGATGGGTTATCTGGATGCGGCGGATAAAGCCGTGGGCGCGGTGAAAATTCCTCAAGAGCTGCAACCGTTCAGTACTTCGTATTACTTCGAGGCGCAGGAAATTTCCGATCTGTTCCGCAAAGCCAACCCGGGGATACCGGCGGATGGCATCGCAGTCATTTGCAGTGGTCCGGAGTTGTCGGAAGTGCGGGTATGCATGGGCAAGGATTTGCAGTTTGGCGCGTGCGGCAAGGGTGTGAAGACTCAGTGCCGGGCGGGGGATATTCGAGTGCCGCCGTCGCGTTGATTTGACTCAAAGTCGAGAAGACAAACACTAAACTTGTGGCGAGGGAGCTTGCTCCCGCTGGGGCGCGAAGCGGCCCTGTTCTTTTTTAAAAGCAGGGGGCCTGCTGCGCAGTCCAGCGGGAGCAAGCTCCCTCGCCACAGGGTTTTGGTATACCGGAGTATTTTGCCGCTCTTAGCGCTGTTTACAGGCGTCCAGCGCTTGCTGATCTTTCAGGTCAGTGGCAATGCCTAACCGATATTTGCAGTAATCAATAACCTGGCGCTTCTCTTCGTCGTCAAGCTCGGACAAATGCTTGTCGTCCCTTTCATACGCAAAAATGTTCACAAAGTGCATTTTCAGTGTCGGGTGTTTCTTGAGAAAGAAGACCTTTTCGGGATCGGCATCTTCCATCTTTTCGTAATAACCTACGAACAGTGCCGCAGCCAGTGCGAGCGCTGCAAAAAATATCAGAGACCTCATAAGCAGGGCGGCCGTAGTGTGCTGAACAATGGGCGCCTTGAAGTGGTTATCGCGGCAAGAAGCCAAAACTCTATCAGTGTTTGCTCCGGGTTTTCGCGAGCCTGACGGCATACGTTCAAAAAAAAGTTGTTCAAAACAATCATCCAAATGCTCACCGCGCCGATAGGTATGGAATTGGGCGTGTGCCGATGCCACTTGTTTGCCGTGTACATCCGCGTGAACTACGCTCACAAAAATAAGGGTTTCGGGCTCACGCCCTTGTCGTACCTGCCCAGGACACGGTTTTGCCTATCCCCATTCACGATCCACATCAGGCTCCCGGCACGCTTAAACGTCTGCCGCTACGCAAAGCGGCGGCGCTGTTTATCGTTGCGGTGTGTCTGTGCCTGTTCGGTTTGCTGTATCTGCAACTGGAGCAGTCGCGGCGCCAGGATCTGGCGGTGGCGCAAATGGCTTCGAGCAACCTGACCCGGGCGATGGCGCAGCAGGCCGAGGACACGTTCCTGGCGGCAGATCTGGTGATGACCAGCCTGGTTGACTGGATTCAGGACGACGGTTACGGCGCGGCGCAGCGGCCGCGTCTGCAGAAGACCCTTGCCCGTCGCGTGCAGCAATTGAATCAGTTGCACGGCATGTTTCTGTTCGACCGTCAGGGTCAGTGGGTGATTACCTCATTTGCCGATCTGCCCCGTGGCAATGGCGTGGCTGATCGCGAGTACTTCAAGTTTCACCAGCAGAATGCCACGACGGTGGCGCACATCGGCCCGGCAATTCGCAGCCGCGAGAACGGTGAATGGATCATCCCGATCTCCAAACGCGTCAATGACCGCGCCGGCAATTTCCAGGGCGTGCTGATGGCCGGGATCAAGATGGCGTACTTCGACCAGTTCTTCGAAAGCTTCAGCCTTGACGACAACGGCATCATGTTCCTTGGTTTGACTGACGGTACATTGCTCGCGCGGCGGCCGTTTGATGAGTCATTGATTGGCACGTCACTGACCCAGGGCGAGATCTATAAAAAGCTGTTGCCCAACGCTGCGGCCGGTACGGCGATGATCAATTCGGTGGTCGATGGCATCACTCGTTTGTATGGCTATCGGCAACTGGCGTCGTACCCGCTGGTGGTGTCTGCCGCGACTTCGCGGGACACGATTCTCAAGGGTTGGTACGAGCGTGCGTTCCAGTCCTGCGTGCTGGTGGCGCTGGTGATTCTTGGCGTCGGGCTGTTCGGCTGGGTGTTCATCCATCAGGTGCGCGATGGCGAAAGGATCGAGAAGAACCTGCGCAAGGCACAACGGGCGCTGGAACAGATCGCGACCCACGACAGCCTCACCGGGCTGGCCAATCGGCGCCTGTTCGAACGCTCGCTGGAGATCGAGTTTGCCCGGGGCGCACGGCAGGTCAGCCCGGTCAGCCTGATCATGCTCGATATCGATTTTTTCAAGCGTTATAACGACGCCTATGGGCATGTGGCCGGCGATCAGTGCCTGACCCAGGTTGCGCAAGTGCTGAGGAATTGCTGTCAACGCAAGTCGGATCTGGCGGTGCGCTATGGCGGCGAGGAGTTTGCGGTGTTGTTGCCCGATACCGACATCAACGGCGCGCTGGCGATTGCCGGGCAGATTCGCCGCAGTGTGATCGACAAGCGCATCACCCACAGTGGTTCACCCACCGGTTATCTCACCGTAAGCCTGGGCTGCTATGCGTTTATCCCCAATGGCAATGACAACCCGGAGGTGTTTATCCAGCGGGCGGATGCGGCGTTGTATCAGGCGAAAAATGCCGGGCGCAATCGGGCGGCGGTGCTGTCGCTGGATGGCGGCATCGGGGAATTGATGCGCTCTGACCGCTGAATGACAAACCAGCACAAATACTGTGGGAGCTGGCTTGCCAGCGATAGCGGTGGGTCACAATGAGAAAAGGCTGGCTGAGCCGACGCCATCGCTGGCAAGCCAGCTCCCACAGGGGGTTTCATTGAGTCCGGATTGGTAACTCAGAAACCTGTGGGAGATTTTCACCACGGATGGCTCTTGTTCGTTCAGCCGCCCGTGCCACCGCCTGCACCGCCCGTGCCGCCACCCGCCGAACCGGTGCCACCACCGGCACCCGAGCCCGAGCCGCTGGCGCCGCCATTGGTGCCGGTGCCGCCGCTTCCACTGTTACCGCCAGAAGGCGCGCCCGGGGTGTTGTCCGGTGGCATGGTCGAGCCGCTGGTGGCGCCGGATTTGGTGCCGGTGGCATCAGCGCCGTCGTTGGCCGCGAAGGTAGCGGCGGAGGCCGTGGCCAGCAGGCCGGCGAGCAATAACGAAGTAAGTTTGCGCGTGATCATGGTGCGTCTCCAAAAAGGGGATTTACCTGATATTGGTCTGACGCACAGAAGACTTGGTGCCGACAGGGTGACGAGCGGTCAATCGAGTGGCCTCCTGATCTTCTGGAATATTGGCTATTTGCCGAACCACTCGCCGGGACTAACGTAGTCACACATTCACTTGCCCCGGAAACCCGCCATGAAAGCTCGCACCGATTTCTACACCGCTTCCCCGGACGCCATGAAAGCGATGATTGCCCTGGAAACCGCCGTCTCCAAGCTGCCGCTGGAAAAGACTCTGATCGAACTGGTCAAACTGCGTGCCTCGCAAATCAATGGCTGCGCCTTCTGCATCGACATGCACACGGCTGACGCGATCAAGGGCGGTGAAACCCCACGTCGTCTGTTCGCGGTGACTGCCTGGCGTGAAGCGCCGTTCTTCAGCGAGCGTGAACGCGCCGCGCTGCTCTGGACCGAATCGCTGACCCAACTGAGCCTGACCCACGCCCCGGATGAAGACTACGACGTCGTCGCCGCGCAGTTCACGCCGAAAGAAATGGTCGACCTGACCGTCGCGATCAGCACCATCAACAGCTGGAACCGTCTGGCGGTAGGCTTCCGCAAAACCCCACAGATCTGACGCCAAACCGCAAAACAAAACTGTGGGAGCAAGCCCGCTCCCACAGGGTCAAGCAGCTTCGCGATTCAAGTTAATGTGCGTCGGCACTCGGCGCGGCCGGTGGTTGTACCTTGCGCATCAAGGGCACCATCGCCGTGGCGATGACGAAGCACACCATAATCATCAGAAAGGTGTCGCCGTAGGTTTGCGTTTGCGCCTCGCGGTAGGTCAGCAGCCATAACTGGCGCAGGCTGGCGGTGACGCCAATATCACCGCTCTGGCCCAGCGCCGCGAGGTTACCGCCGACCTGCGTCAGCCACTGATTCAGCGCCTCATTGCTGCTGTTCAGGTGTTCGGCCAACCGAGTGAAATGCAGGTTGGTGCGATCATTGAGAATGGTTGCGCACGCCGCAATCCCGATCGCACCACCGAGGTTGCGCATCAGGTTGAACAAGCCCGACGCATGCTTCAGACGGGCTGGCGCCAACCCACCCAACGTCAACGTCACGGCCGGCGGCACCGCCAATTGCTGGGCAATCCCGCGCAAGGCTTGCGGCAGCATCAATTGCCCCGCGCCCCAATCGTGGGTGATCGGGCTGAACTCCCACATCGACACCGCGAACAGACCCAGGCCGATCATCATGATCCAGCGCAAATCCATGCGATTGGCCAGAAAGGCATACAGCGGAATCGCCATGATCTGGAACACCCCGGTGGAGAAAACCGCGAGACCAATGTCCAGCGCGCTGTAGCCGCGCACCCGCCCGAGAAACAGCGGCGTCAGATAAATCGTCGCGAACAGGCCAATCCCGGTGACGAACGAAAAGAAGCAGCCGAGGGCGAAATTGCGGTCCTTCAATGCGCGCAGATCGACGATCGGATTGGCCACGTGCAAGGTGCGGCCGATAAAAGCCAATCCCGCCAGGCCGCTGATCCACGCGGTGGTCAGGATGGTCTGGTCACTGAACCAGTTCCAGCGCGGGCCTTCCTCGAGGGTGTATTCGAGGCAGCCGAGAAACAGTGCGAGAAACACCATGCTCAGGTAATCCGCGCCCTTGAGCAGCGACAGTTCCGGCTGATCGATTTTCACCAGCATCGGCACCGCCACGGCGACGAAAATCCCTGGCACCAGGTTGATGTAGAACAGCCAGTGCCACGAGGAAATATCGGTGATCCAGCCGCCGATCACCGGGCCCAGTGTCGGTGCCAACGACGCCACCGCGCCGATGGTCGCCGCAGCAATCACCCGTTGTTTGCCGGTGAAGAAAAAGAATGCCGTGGTGAACACCAGCGGAATCATCGAACCGCCGAGAAAACCTTGCAGTGCGCGGAAGGCGATCATGCTCTGGATGTTCCAGGCCACGCCGCAGAGCAGGCTGGCGAGGGTGAAACCCACCGCTGAAGCGCAGAACAACCAGCGCGTGGAGAACACCCGTGACAACCAGCCTGACAGCGGAATCACGATGATTTCGGCGATCAGGTAACTGGTCTGCACCCACGCGGTTTCGTCGGTGCCGGCGGAGAGGCCGCCGCCGATATCACGCAACGACGCCGAGACGATCTGGATATCCAGCAGCGCAATGAACATGCCGATGCACATCGTCGCGAAGGCGAACACCTTGGTCGCGGTGGTCATGTCCGCCGCGTTGAACGGCTGCGCGGGAGCGGCGAGGGTGGCGCTCATGGCGCGACGGCCACGGCGCTGGTTTCAGGCTGGGCGCGGGTGTCGACTTCGGCGGTCACCGACAGGCCCGGACGCAAGTGGCCGAGCACGCCATCGGCCGGGTCGAGGAGGATGCGCACGGGTACGCGCTGGACGATTTTGGTGAAGTTGCCGGTGGCGTTTTCTGGCGGCAGTACGCTGAACTGCGAGCCGGTGGCCGGGGCGAGGCTGTCGAGGCGGCCATGGAATTCCTGGCCGGCCAGTACGTCGGCGCGGATGCTCACGCGCTGGCCGGGTTTCATCCGCGCCAATTGGTCTTCCTTGAAGTTGGCATCGACCCACAAACCGCTGGCCGGCACCACCGACAGTTGTTGCGAGCCGGCCTGCGCGTAGGCGCCGACACGTGCGCGGCGGTTGCCGATCACGCCGTCAACCGGCGCGCGCAGTTCGGTGTAGCCGAGGTTCAACTGCGCCAGATCGCGTTCGGCGCGCGCTTGCTGGAGGGCGGCGCGGGCCTGTTGTTTTTGCGTATCGATCACTGCGAGTTGGCGTTGTGCGGCGAGCAATTCAGCCTGGGCGCGGGCGCTCAAGGCTTGAGCGGTTTTGAAGGTGGCGTCGGCGCGTTGGGCGCTTTCTACCGAGACGGCATTGGTGGTCACCAGACGTTTGTAGCGAGCGTTGTCGTCCCGCGAGCGCGCGGTTTCGGCACCTGCCGCATCGATGCCGGCGCGGGCCTGACCGATCACCGCTTGCTGAAGTTGCTCGGTGGCGTCGAGGTTGGCCAGCAGCGCCTCTTCGGCAGCCACCGCGCCCTCGGCTTTGGCGAGGTTGGCGCGATAGTCGCGGGCGTCGAGGCGGATCAAAACATCGCCAGCCTTGACGTGTTGGTTGTCGCTGACCAGCACCTCTTCGATGTAACCGGCGACTTTCGGCCCGATCACTGTGACGTCGCCACCGATGTAGGCATCGTCGGTTTCCTCGAGAAAACGCCCGGCGCCCCACCAGTGCACGGCATACACCGTGGCAAACACCAGCGCGATCAAACCGATGCCGGGAATCAACAAGCGTTTAAGCAGCGGCGGTTTAGTCTTGACCGGGACAGCGAGGTCAGGTTCGAGGGTGGGCATGTTGGTCATGGCGTAATACCTGCGGGAACGGGTCGTTATTACGGATGTAATATGACGTAGGTAATATTTGGTGGCAATTTATTTTTGGCACCGATCGTCAGATGGCTCGCTGCGCCTTTTACCTAGCGCAAATTCAATTCATAGGGGAAACCCTGAGACGCGCCTAGCCCCTGTTTAATCAATTGTTTAAGAAGTGTAAGCACGGTAGGAAGCGTCTTGCATTTGTGAATAAGGGCTCCGACTATCACGATCATTGATAGGGTGGCATTACGCCATTTGATGATCGCAAGGATATTGCGTGCCGTATTCGCTTTGCGCTGCTTCTCGTCGTCGTTCCACGCGTTGCCCGCTGTTGTCGGCCTTTGTGTTGAGTGTGTGTGCCTCCTCGCTTGAAGCTGCCGAACCTGTCGCGCCGGGCCAGGAAGTGTTGCGCCAGCAGCAACAGCAACAGCGCGATCTGCAACAACTGCAACTGGAACAAAGAAAGCGCCAACTGGAACGCGGCTCGTTCGGTCCGGCACCCGCCACGCCGACGATGCCGCAAACCGTCACCCCCGATGAACGCTGCTGGCCGTTGAGCGGCACGCGTATCGGCGGCGTGACGCTGATCGACAGCGACAAACTCAACGCACGCATCAAACCGCTGCTGGCACCGTGCATGGGCGTCGGCCAGATCAATCATCTGCTCGCCACCATCACCGCGATCTACGTGGAGAAGGGCTACATCGCCAGCCGCCCGTATCTGGCAAGCGCTCCGGCGGCAGGGCAGTCGCTCGACATCATGGTCGACGAGGGCTACATCGAGTCCATCGAACTGGCCGATCAGAGTCTGCCGGTGTCGCTGGGCGGTGCGTTTCCGGGGATGCTTGGCGGGCCGCTGAACCTGCGTGATCTGGAGCAAGGCCTCGACCAGTTGAACCGCCTGCGTTCTGTCGATCTGACCGCCGACATCGCCCCCGGCAGTCAGCCCGGCGCCTCGCGGATCATTCTGCGTTCACGCACCTCCGGGCAGTCGCGCTGGGCCTTGAATGCGGGGTTCGACAACCTCGGCAGCGCCAGCACCGGGCGCGACCGCGATACGCTCAGCCTGAGCCTCGACAGCCCGCTGGAACTCAACGATCTGTTGAGCCTCAGCGCCAGTGACACCTTGAATCAGGGTGATCGTTACAGTCGCAACGCCAGCCTGTATTACGCGATTCCCTACGGCTACTGGACCTACAGCGTATTCGCCAGCCACGCCGAATACCGCGCGCCGTTCAAACTGCCAAGCACGACTTTTCACAGCACCGGCATCACCGACCAGGTCAGCCTGCGCGCCGACCGTGTGTTGTGGCGCGACCAGAGCCGGCAGCTCAGTGCCAACCTGCAATTGGCGCACAAGGACGTCGACAGCTATCTGGAAAACGTGCGGCTGGGCATTCAGAGCCCGACCCTGACCGTGGCCGAAGCCGGACTCAACCTGTTCTGGCTCGACCGTGCGGTATGGAACCTCGACGTCAACTACGCCCAGGGCCTGCGCTGGTTCGGCGCCGATGACGACTCGCGGCAGCAGATCAACAACCTGCCCAAGGCGCAGTTCCACAAGTACCGCGCCAGCCTCAGTCAGTGGCGCAATGGTCAGTTCGGCGCGCAGACCTGGCAGTGGCAGAGCCAACTGAATTTGCAGTACAGCCCGGACCCGTTGCCGGCCATCGAACAACTGCTCGGCACCGACGATTCGGCAGTACGCGGCTACCGCGTCAGCAGTGCGTCCGGTGCCAGCGGCGCGATCTGGCGCAACACATTGCGTCTGCCGTTGCGCAGCGAGTGGCCTGTGCAGATGACGCCGCGTATCGGCCTCGACCACGGCTATATCAAGGCCGATCACGGCGCTCAGGGCCAACGCCTGAGCAGTGCCAGTGTCGGGCTGAATCTGGGCTGGAAAAACTTCAGTGTCGATGTCGATTACCAGCGTGCACTCAACACGCCGAACGGTCTGCAACATGAGCCTGAAACCTGGCTGATGCGCGTCGGTTTGCAAATATGAGCGCTACATAAACCAAGAATGCAGTGAACAAACAGCCGTTGGATCTGAGCGTGACAGCCACGGCCAAGACTAAATCGCGCGACGTGATGCCGTACTCACATGGAGACGTTTTTATGCCAGCACACACCTTTGCATTTCATCTTTCGCCTCGGGGCAAATTGCGCTGGGCAATTGCCAGCCTGTTCTTCGCCGTGCACCTGCCGAACGCGATGGCCGGCGGTGTCGTGGTCGCGCCGGGCCCCGGCGGCACCGCGCAATTGCAGACCCAGGGCGGTGTGCCCATCGTCAACATCGTCGCGCCCAACGGCTCGGGCCTGTCGCATAACCAGTTCCTCGACTACAACGTCGACCGTCAGGGGCTGGTGCTGAACAACGCCTTGCAGGCCGGGCAATCGCAACTTGCCGGGCAACTGGCGGCCAACCCGCAACTGCAAGGGCAAGCCGCGAGCGTGATCCTCAACGAAGTGATCAGCCGCAACCCGTCGGCGATCAACGGCGCACAGGAAATCTTCGGTCGTCCTGCCGATTACGTGCTGGCCAACCCTAACGGCATTTCGGTCAATGGCGGCAGTTTCATCAACACGCCGAACGCCAATCTGGTGGTCGGGCGCCCGGAATTGAACGACGGCAAACTGCAAGGTTTGAACACCCGTGACGCCAGTGGTCAGTTGCAGATCCAGAGCGGCGGCCTGCGTAACGCCGAGGGCTCGATCAACCTGATCGCCCCGCGTATCGACAGCCAGGGCGCGCTTACTGCCCGCGATCAACTGAACCTCACGGTCGGTCGCAATCAGGTTGATTACGCCAGCGGCCAAGTGAAAACCGTGGACCCGGCGGGCAACACTGGCGATCAGCGCATCGACGCCAGCCTGTTCGGCGCGATGCAGGCCGGACGCATCAACATCGTCAGCACCGCTGAAGGGGCAGGCGTGCGGGTTGGCGCAGTGCAAGTGGCCGGGCGTGATGGCGTGCAGATTCGTTCCGCCGGTGACCTCAATGTCAGTGGTGAGGCCGTGGCCAACAGCCTCGAGGTGACCCGTGCAGGCATCCGCAGCAGCCAGGGCGATGTCGGTTTGCACAGCGGCAAGGACCTGACCCTGGCGGCCACCGATGTCAGTGGCCGCGACGTCTCCGTCGATGCCAAACGCAACCTGACCTTGAGCACGGTCGAGAGCCGCAAGCTCCAGGAAAAGCGCGAGAACTGGAACAACAGCACCATCGGCATCACTTGGGAAACTTACGACCGC
Organism: Pseudomonas sp. FW305-7; assembly: GCF_058786735.1. Classification (NCBI taxonomy): domain Bacteria; kingdom Pseudomonadati; phylum Pseudomonadota; class Gammaproteobacteria; order Pseudomonadales; family Pseudomonadaceae; genus Pseudomonas; species Pseudomonas sp. FW305-7. The sequence continues at coordinate 20,731 of NZ_JBYSZA010000011.1, read as the reverse complement.
ACCCAGACCGACAGCGAATCGCGTCAGCACGGCAGCCAGATTATCGCTAGCCGCGACGCGACACTGTCCGCCGGCAAGGACGCCGAACTCAAGGCCGCCAAGGTTGAAGCAGCGAAGAATCTTGAGGTGAAAAGCGGCGGCGATCTGCGCCTGACTGCCGCCACCGAAAGCCACACCCAGACTGATCAGGGCAATCACCGCAAGCACCTGTGGAAAGCCGACTGGAACACCAGCAGCGAAGAGCAGCGCAGCATCAGCAGCCAGTTGAAGGCCGGCAACATCGCCCTGCAAACCGCCGCTTTGTTGCGCTCCGAAGGCGCCGAGCTGAACAGCTCGGGCGACCTGCAACTGGCCGGCAAACAGGTGGAAATCACCACCGCCACGCGCACCAATCGCAGCAGCGACAACCGCTATTCCGGTGATCTGGTCGGCGGTGGTTTCTTCGGCAAGACCGGCGATGCCGACAAGGGCCAGACCCAGCATCAGGGCAGCAAGATCAACGCCGCCGGCAAATTGCTCGTCAAGGCTGACGATGTGCGCATCAGTGGCAGCCAGGTCCGGGGCGGCACCGAAGCGAGTGTCATCAGTGACAAGGGTTCGCTGGTCATCGACGGCGTGCAGGACACCTCGCACAGCAACAACCATGACAAGGACAGCAAGTTCTTCGGCATCACCAAGGACGAGTCACGCCAGAACGCCAAGGACAGCACCACGGTGCGCAGCGAACTGGTGTCCGACAGCAACCTCAAGCTCAAGAGCGCCAAGGACATCGAGGTGGCCGGCTCGACGGTCAAGGCGGGCGGCGCGCTGACGGCGGACGCGGCGGGTGATGTCAACGTGCATTCGGCGCAGAACAGCCACGACAGTACTGACAGCACGCAGACACGCGGCTTCGATGCTTACGCCAAAGAGCAGACGCCGGAGCAATATCGCGCCGGGATTCATTACGAAGACAAGCAGCAGACCGTCACTAAAAACGATGTCACTCAGCAAGGCTCAAGCCTCAGCGGCGGCACCGTACAGGTGAAGGCCGGCGGCGATCTGACCATCAAGGGCGGCGAGGTGAAATCCACCGCTGGCGATACCAGCCTGAGTGGCAAGAATGTCTCGTTGCTGGCGGAAGAAGACAGCCACAAATCCTCCACCGACAAGACCAGCAACGGCGGCGGTTTCTACTACACCGGCGGCCTCGACCGCGCCGGCAGCGGCGTCGATTTCGCCCACGGCACTTCGCAGGACACCACGAGCAAAACCACTGCGCAAACCAGCAGTGTGCAGAGTGCCGGTGGCCTGACCATCAATGCCGACAAACTCGTCACCGAAGGCGCGCAGGTCAAGGCTGGCAACGGTCTGAACATCGCGGCCAACGAAGTCGACAACCGCGCGGCGAGCAACACTGAAAGCAGCACTCACACCGAGAGCAACTGGTCGGCGGACATCGGTGCCAACGTCGAGTACAAAGACATCGCCCGACCGATTGCCGGTGTCGTCAAAGAGGTGTTGAACGGCAAGGTGCCGGACAAGGATGCGCTGAGCAATCTGGGTCAACCGAACGTCGGTATTGACGTTGCGATCGGCCATGGCAGCGCTGATAAAACCGAGCAAAGCAGCAACGCGGTGGTCAGCCGTTTCGACGGCGGCAGCGTCGATGTCAACGTCACCGGCACCTTGCGCGACGAAGGCACCCAGTACAACGCCAGCGCCGGCAAAGTGAACATCAGCGCCGACAAACTGGTCGCCGATGCTGCGAGTAACACCCACAGCAGCAGCGACAATGCAGTCGATGCCAAGGTCGATGTGCGCGTCTACACCAAAACCGGTGAAGACGTGAACGTCGCCGGCAGCGGCGCGGGCGGCAGCAGCCAATCGACCAAGGACAGCTCCAGCGCGGTGGTTGGCGGTTATGCCGGCAGCCAGGGCGTGAACATTAAAACTGCCGGTGACGCACAGTTCGAAGGCAGCCGATTCGACGGCGGGCAGGGCGGTGTCAACATCAAGACCGGCGGCGATCTGGCGCTGAATCAGGCCACCGACCGCCAGCACAGCAACGAGTCCAGCCTGCGCGGCAATGCCTCGCTCACAATCGGCACCTTGCCGGGCACCGACGGCACCAACGTCGACCTCGGCGCTGGCTTCCAGCTCGATCACACGGGCAAGCAAACCACTGACACTCAGGCGCATGTCGCGAGCATCAGCGGTAACGGCGTGCAACTGAGCAGCGGCGGCAATCAGATTCAACAAGGCACGAAGATCGACAGCGCTGGCGCCATCGATTTGCACGCCGACGGCAAACTCGATCTGCAAGCCGCCACCAATACTCACGACGCCACCGGCAGCAATCTCGGCGGCGGCTTGAAGGGCGGCGGCAGCAAAACCAGCAGCGAGAAGAACCGTGATCAGGGCGGCAATCTGAGTGGCAACTTCAACATCGGTCGGGTCAACGAGCACGCGCAAACCCTCACCGGTGGCCAACTCAGCAGCCAGAACGGTATCGCCCTGAGTGGTGATGCGGTTCATCTGCAAGGCACTCAAGTCGCAGCGCCAAGCGTAAACGTTGATGCGCAGAAGGGCGGCTACGTGCAGGAGTCGGCGCAGTCCACCGACAACCGCAACAACTGGAATGTGGCGCTGAATGCCGGTGGCAACCTGAGCAGCAAAACTCCGACCGCGGCCGATGAAAAGGCCAGCAGCGACCACGGTTTCAATGCCGGAGCCAAGGTGGGGGTGGATTACCTGCAGGGCACCACACAGCAGAACAGCCAGATCAAGGCTGACACGGTGGTGCTGAACAGCGCGGGTGATGCACAGCTGTCGGGTGCGCGGATCGAGGCGCAGAATGTCGGCGGCAAGGTTGCCGGTGACATGACTGTCGAAAGTCGTCAGGACTCGCAGACCCATGCCAAGGTCGACGTCGACCTGGGCCTGACCGCGAAGAAAAATCCACCGAGCGACAAGGAAAAACTCGCCGGCACCGATTACAAGCCAACTCTGAAAGCGCAGGGCGAATACGCGCACAAGGACAGCGTCAAGCAAGCCTCCGGCATCAGTGCCAGCCAGGGCGTGAACCTCAACGTCGGCGGCGCCACGCAACTGACCGGCGCGCGGATTTCCTCGTCTGAAGGCAAGGTTGATCTCGGTGGTTCGAAGGTCGGCAGCACTGATCTGAGCAACCTCGATTACGGTGTAAAAGCCGGGCTTGATCTACCGCAGAAGAAGGAGGAAAACGCACCCAAGGTTTCCTTTGAAGACGGCAACCTGAAAGTCGGCCCGGTCACCCTGAGCGGCCATCTGAATGGCCAGCCTCTGCAAGCCGGGATCGACGAGAAAGGCTAAAAACCATCGGTGGTGGCTGCACACGAACCTGCATCCACCACCAGCCAACCCTGTGGGAGCGGGCTTGCTCGCGAAGGCGTCGTGTCAGTCAGCAGAGATGTCGACTGACCCAGCACTTTCGCGGGCAAGCCCGCTCCCACATTTGTCTGTGGTCATTCACTCATCCCTGTTCGACCCTTTACGCCTCCCGATGGAAAAGCCGTCGGAGGCCGACTAGGGTGAGAGAGCGGGCGCAAACCACAATGGACTGACAGGGGCATGCTCATGGGCGATCGGAAAGGAAACTGGTGGATCGACAAAGGTGTATTGATGTCGGATCAGCGTGCGGAGGAGCTTGCCGCAGCCGCCGAGCAATTTCCGGATGAGTATGACCCGATGATTTTTCTCACCGGGGATGCTCACCGTGAGCCGCCTTTTCGATGGGCCGCACGCGGTGTCTGGGCGAATTTCTTCCAGCCGTTGATCGCAGCCAACAAGATTGTCTGCCATGTCGAGCAGTATCCGCGCGCGGTCTCGCTGCAATCGGTACCGCCGCTGTTCGCGCCCGTGTTCACAAATGGCAAGGTCTTTGGTTGGGAGCATGAGGTGTTCCCGATCATCGAAAACCTGATGAAAAACTACATGAACAACGCCAATTGCTTTCCCAGTGCGGTGTCCGTCGGTTTGATCAAGGGCGTGCTGGGGGACAGCGCACGAGTGGCCGAAATGGGTTTTCTCAAAGCCGAGTACCAGGCCATCGTCGATTTCGCCAAGCCTTTTGTCGGAGAAAAATCCGCGTTCGAGAAATTTCAGGCGTTTGTCAGTTCCTCCTCGACGGTCAAGCCGATTCCCTCCACCGACGGTGCCAAATTCAAGGAGCTCTACTCGACGTATTACCGCGCCGGGATGGAATTGCGCACGGGTATTCACCAGCACATCGCCCCGAGGATCCAGCACCTGATCAACACCTACAGCGACCACATGCACTTGATCACCTGCGGCGATGCGCACTTGTTGGTCAATCCGCTCTATTTGTATTTGCAGCCGCCGACTGGCTGTTTCGGCATTGTCGATCCTGATCAGGACAAATGAGCGGCGATCTGTTCTCGTTGCGGTGCGCCAAGGAATAAATTGCCGGGCTTAATAGGAAGCATTACTATTCACGCCCCTTTCCTCAGCACGCCGCCCATACCCCCATGCGTCCCCGCAGACCCGGCTTTTTCGAGCATTACGAAGAGTTGATCGGCACCTGGACTCGTCGCCTGCGCAATCGCTCGCAGGCCGAGGATCTGGCGCACGACACCTTTGTGCGGGTGCTTGAGTCCGATTCGACGGCGGTGCAGCAGCCCCGGGCGTATTTGCATCAGACCGCACGCAATATCGCGGTCGATGGCTATCGGCGCGAGGATCGACGCAGTGCCATGGAGTCGGAGGCAATCGATCATGGTGAGTCGTCGTCCGGCGACCCGGAGCATTACATGCATGCGATCCAGCTGGCCGACTCCATCGAACGGGCGCTCGCCGAGCTGCCGGTCAATTGCCGGAAGATTTTCGTCTGGCAGAAGATCGAAGGCCTGACCCAGGCAGAAATCGCCGAACGCCTGGGGCTGTCCAAGAACATGGTCGAAAAGTATATGATCCGCACCCTGCGGCATCTGCGTGATCGCCTCGACGGGTTGCAGTCATGAGCGGCCGTGCTTTTTCATCCCCAGCCAAACAGGACATTCCATGATGGATACTCGTGATTGCGCGTGCGGGCAAACAACGGTGCGCGATGATGCGGCTCGCTGGTTTGTGCGTTTGCAGGAGTCGGCTGTCAGTGCCGACGAGCAGCAGCGCTTCGATGCCTGGCTGAATGAACATCCGCAGCACCGTGCCGAATTTCAGTTGTTGCAGGGCTTGTGGTCGGCGGCGGATCTGCTGCCGGCGCCACGGCTCAAAGCTCTTATCGATACGCCACCGAGCCGTCGCGAACGGCGTCCGCTGCTGCGCTACGCAGTGGCGGCCAGTGTGCTGGCGGTGGCGCTTGGGCTCGGGCTGTTCAGCGGTTTGAATCATCCGTCGGGCTACAGCGCCGAGTTCGCCACGGCGCTGGGTGAGCGCAAGCATGTGGCGCTGCCGGATGGCTCGGTGATCGATCTGAACAGTCGCAGCCGCTTGCAGGTGCGCTTTGAGAAGGATCGCCGGCTGATCGAGCTGACTGAAGGCGAGGCGATGTTCAGCGTCCAGCACGACAGCGCCCGGCCCTTCGTGGTCGAGGCCGGCAGCGGCAAGGTCACGGTCACCGGCACGCGCTTCGATGTGCGCCGCGATGTCACGCAAACCCGTGTCGCGGTGGAGCAGGGCACGGTCAAGGTGCAGGGGCGTCATGCGCCGGACAATGAGTTCATCAGCCTGACTGCGGGCCTTGGCAGCTATGTCGATGCGCAGGGCAAAGTCGCGGCAGCCTATGCGGTCAATCCGGCCGAACTGACGGCTTGGCGCGGCGGCAAACTGGTGTTCAACAACGCCAGCCTCAGCGAAGTCGCCGCCGAAGTGTCGCGTTATCGCGAAAAACCATTGACCGTCGCCAAACCGACCGTGGCCAATCTGCGTCTGACCAGCGTGTTCAAGTCCGACAACACCGACGCCTTGCTCAAAGCCTTGCCGAGCATCCTGCCGGTAGCCGTTCGCACCCTCGCCGATGGCAGTCAGGAAATAATTTCAAAATAAATTCAGGTTTTTTTCGAGTTCATCGTCTTCCTGTTCAACTGCAACTGGTTTGCATTAACAGCCGCACACTCTTGCGATCCACAGGACTACGTTCGACGTGAAAACCACCACTGCCAACAACAAAAAATCCTCTTGGTTGCCGCTGGCCCTTGCGCTGGCGGTCAACGCTGCCATGCCTCTGGCATACGCTGCCGACGCCATTCATATCCGCGCCCAGCCACTGGGCCAGGCCCTGAGCGAACTGGGTCAGCAGACTTCGCTGCAAGTGTTTTTCAGTCCCGATCTGGTCGCCGGTAAACAAGCCCCAGCGGTGGATGGCGACATCTCTCCGGAACAGGCGCTGCGCCAATTGCTGCAAGGTAGCGGTCTGGATTATCAGATCAACGAAGGCTCGGTGACCCTGTCGCCCGCGGCGACTTCCGCTGCCAGCAATGGCCCGCTGGAACTGGGCGTGACCGACATCAAAGTGGTCGGCGACTGGCTCGGTGACGCCAACGCCGCCGTGGTGCAGAACCACCCTGGCGCACGCACGGTGATCCGCCGCGAAGCGATGGTCGAGCAGGGCGCGATGAACGTCAGTGACGTGCTCAAGCGTGTGCCGGGCGTGCAGGTGCAGGACTCCAACGGCACCGGTGGCAGCGACATCTCCCTTAACGTCGGTGTCCGGGGCCTGACTTCGCGCCTGTCGCCACGCTCGACTGTGCTGATCGACGGCGTGCCGGCAGCGTTCGCGCCTTATGGCCAGCCACAACTGTCGATGGCGCCGATTTCCTCCGGCAACCTCGACAGCATCGACGTGGTCCGCGGCGCCGGGTCCGTGCGTTATGGGCCACAAAACGTCGGCGGCGTGATCAACTTCGTCACCCGCGCCATTCCGGAAAAAACCACCGGTGAAATCGGCACCACGCTGGAAACCACTCAGTACGGCGGCTGGAAGCACATCGACACCGCATTCCTCGGCGGCACTGCCGATAACGGCATGGGCGTGGCGTTGCTGTACTCGGGCGTCAACGGCAACGGTTATCGCGAGCGCAATAACGGTAACGACATCGACGACGTACTGCTCAAGACCCATTGGGCTCCGACCGATCAGGACGATTTCAGCCTCAATTTCCATTACTACGACGCCAGCGCCGACATGCCCGGCGGTCTCACGCAAAAGCAGTACGACGACAAACCGTACGACTCGGTGCGTGACTACGACCAATTCACGGGGCGGCGCAAAGACGTGTCGTTCAAGTGGATTCGCCAGATCGACGAACGCACCCAGGCAGAAATCCTCACCTACTACACCGACAGTTTCCGTGGCAGCACCATCGCCGCCCGCGACCAGAAAACCCTCAGCTCGTACCCGCGTTCGTACTACACGCTGGGTATCGAGCCGCGAGTATCGCGTGTCTTTGATGTCGGCCCGACCACGCAGGAAGTCAGCGTCGGTTATCGCTATCTGAAAGAGGCGATGCACGAGCAGTCGAGCCGTGTGGCGCTGGTCAACAACCAGCCAGTGCTCACGCCGACATCTGACGGCCATGTGTTCCAGGACCGCACAGGCGGCACCGAGGCCAATTCGGTCTACATCGACAACAAGATCGACGTCGGCAACTGGACGATCACGCCGGGTATTCGCTTTGAACACATCAGCACTGACTGGCACGATCGCGCCGTGCTCGATACGGCGGGCAAACCGGTGCAGGAGAAAAACCGCAGCATCGAAAGCAACGAACCGCTGCCGGCGCTGAGCGTGATGTATCACCTGTCGGATGCGTGGAAGCTGTTCGCCAACTACGAAACGTCGTTTGGCAGCCTGCAGTATTTCCAACTGGGGCAGGGCGGCTCGGGCGACCAGACGGCCAACGGTCTTGAGCCGGAAAAGGCCAAGACTTACGAGATCGGTACGCGCTACAACGATGACGTGTGGGGCGGGGAAGTGACGCTGTTCTACATCGACTTCGACGACGAACTGCAGTACATCAGTAACGATGTGGGTTGGACCAATCTGGGTGCGACCAAGCACCAGGGGATTGAGGCGTCGGTGCATTACGATATGGCGGCGTTGGATCCGCGTCTGGATGGCTTGACTGCGAATGCCGGGTTTACTTACACCCGCGCGACGTATGAAGGCGAGATTCCGGGGTTCAAGGGGCGTGATCTGCCGTTTTATTCGCGTCAGGTGGCGACGGTTGGTTTGCGGTATGACGTGAATCGCTGGACTTACAACATTGATGGGTTTGCCCAGTCGAAACAGCGTTCGCCGGGTACCGGGGTGAATGCTGATGGCAGCTTTAACGGCAATTACATCACTGACGGTACGGCGGATGGGCAGTACGGCGATATTCCGGGGTATGTGACCTGGAACGTGCGCGGGGGGTATGACTTTGGGCCTCAGGTTTCTAACTTGAAGTTGGGGGCGGGGGTGAAGAACGTTTTTGACAAGCAGTACTTTACGCGTTCGAGCGATAACAATTCGGGGATGTATGTGGGGGCGCCTCGGACGTTCTTTGTTCAGGCTAGTGTTGGGTTTTGATTGGGGGCATATCCGTTGCTGCGGTGAAGGCTGCTTAGGGTTCCGCCCTTACGGCGGGTCACTTTTTCCAGACGCCGAAAAAGTAACCAAAAAGGCTTTACCCTGACGTACGGCCCTCGCTGTGGCTCGGGTTCCTTCGCTGCGGGATCGATCCGGGGGTCATCGCCTCCGGTTTGCTTCGCTGCACCTCCTCTCGATGTGTTTGGCTTCGCCAAACGGTCGCTGCGCTCCCACCCCGGATCAACCCCTCCGCTCAGCCTTCCGACGGGCGCTGAGATCAAGAGCGGTACTCGAGCTAACGCTCATTGTGTTGAGTGGTGAAGATCAACAGCGGTACTTGAGCTAGCGCTCATTGTGTTGAGTGGTGAAGGTCAAGAGCGGTACTTGAGCTAACGCTCATTGTGTTGAGTGGTGAAGGTCAAGAGCGGTACTTGAGCTAACGCTCATTGTGTTGGGTGGTGAAGATCTAGGGCGGTACTTGAGCTAACGCTCATTGTGTTGATTGGTGAAGGTCAAGAGCGGTACTTGAGCTGACGCTCATTGTGTTGAGTGGTGAGAAGCGTGCGGTTGGCTTTGGTTTTGTGTTGGGTTTGCCCCTCACCCCAGCCCTCTCCCCAAGGAGAGGGAGCCGATTTGTGAATCTTTCAGAATCTGAGTTCGACTCGGTATTTCATGTCGGCGTAGCTCTCTCAAACACCTCGGTCAGTTCCCTCTCCCTCCGGGAGAGGGCTAGGGTGAGGGGCTTTTGATCTGGCTGTTGATCTGGCTGTTGATCTGGCTGTTGATCTGGCCTTTGATCTGGCCTTTGATCTGGCTCTTGATCTTGATCCTCAGGCCCATCGGCAGGCCGAGCGGAGGTGTTCATCCGGGGTAGGCGCGCAGCGCCGTTTGGCGAAGCCAAACACATCGAGAGGAGGTGCAGCGAAGCAAACCGGAGGCGATGCCCCCGGATGGACACCGTAGCGAGGGAACACTGAGCCTAGGCGAAGTGCCGTACGTCAGGGAGCAGCCCTTTTGGTTACTTTTGGGGCGTTTGCCAAAAGTGACCCGCCGTAAGGGCGGAACCCTAATCCGCAACACCCGCAGCAACGGATATGCTCACAACCCCCAAACCCCAATCCCCTAAACGGCCTCTAATTATCAAGAGCTGCTGTCGAGCCGACGCTCATCCCGTCGAGTGGTGGACAGCAGAAGGGGGGGCTTTGCTCCTGCCAGCGACGGCGGCCAGTCAGCCAACCCAGATCTATCTGGCTCAACCCTGATGCAAAAAAAAGCCCCCGACAAACCAGAGGTCAGTCAGGGGCTTTTTTCATTCAGGTGTCTTTCGGCACCTGAACGTGCTCAGCTTATTGGCAAGCTTCGCAATCCGGCTCGTCAATCGCACAAGCCTTTGGCACTGGCGCCGGACCGGCTGGAGCGGCCAGAACCGAATCGTCACCGTGGTTGCCGCCGCTGGAAACAGCGTTCAGCTTGCCGGTGTTGATGGTCGACTTCTCGGTGCTGGTCGCGGCCAGGGCGCGGAGGTAGTAAGTGGTTTTCAGACCACGGTACCAAGCCATGCGGTAGGTTACGTCGAGTTTCTTGCCCGAGGCGCCAGCGATGTACAGGTTCAGCGATTGAGCCTGGTCGATCCACTTCTGACGACGGCTGGCGGCGTCAACGATCCACTTGGTGTCCACTTCGAAGGCAGTCGCGTAGAGCTCTTTGAGTTCTTGCGGGATGCGCTCGATCTGCTGAACCGAACCGTCGTAGTACTTCAGGTCGTTGATCATGACCGAGTCCCACAGACCGCGAGCCTTGAGGTCGCGAACCAGGTACGGGTTGATCACGGTGAATTCGCCCGACAGGTTCGATTTCACATACAGGTTCTGGTAGGTCGGTTCGATCGACTGCGATACGCCAGTGATGTTGGCGATGGTCGCGGTCGGTGCGATGGCCATGATGTTGGAGTTACGAATGCCTTTCTGTACACGGGCGCGAACCGGTGCCCAGTCGAGGGTTTCGTTCAGGTCAACGTCGATGTACTTCTGGCCGCGTTGTTCGATCAGGATCTGTTGCGAGTCCAGCGGCAGGATGCCTTTGGACCACAGCGAGCCGTTGAACGTCTCGTACGCGCCACGCTCGTCAGCCAGGTCGCAGGACGCCTGGATTGCGAAGTAGCTGACCGCTTCCATCGACTTGTCGGCGAATTCGACGGCAGCGTCGGAACCGTAGGCGATGTGTTGCAGGTACAAGGCGTCCTGGAAGCCCATGATGCCCAGACCCACCGGACGGTGGCGGAAGTTGGAGTTCTTCGCTTGCGGCACCGAGTAGTAGTTGATGTCGATCACGTTGTCGAGCATGCGCACGGCAGTGTTCACGGTGCGTTGCAGCTTGGCGGTGTCCAGCTCGCCATCCACGATGTGGTTTGGCAGGTTGATCGAGCCCAGGTTGCAAACGGCGATCTCGTCCTTGTTGGTGTTCAAGGTGATCTCGGTGCACAGGTTCGAGCTGTGAACCACGCCGACGTGCTGCTGCGGGCTACGCAGGTTGCACGGGTCTTTGAAAGTCAGCCATGGGTGGCCGGTTTCGAACAGCATGGAGAGCATTTTGCGCCACAGGTCTTTGGCCTGGATGGTCTTGAACAGCTTGACCTTGCCCGGGTACTCGGTCAGGGCTTCGTAATACTCGTAGCGCTCTTCGAAGGCTTTACCGGTCAGGTCGTGCAGGTCCGGCACTTCGGATGGCGAGAACAGGGTCCACTTGCCGTCATCGAAGACACGCTTCATGAACAGGTCAGGGATCCAGTTGGCAGTGTTCATGTCGTGGGTACGACGACGATCATCACCGGTGTTCTTGCGCAGCTCGATGAACTCTTCGATGTCCATGTGCCAGGTTTCCAGGTAGGCACAGACAGCGCCTTTGCGCTTGCCACCCTGGTTAACGGCGACGGCCGTGTCGTTCACGACTTTGAGGAACGGAACCACACCTTGCGACTTGCCGTTGGTGCCTTTGATGTACGAGCCCAGTGCACGTACCGGCGTCCAGTCGTTGCCCAGGCCGCCAGCGAATTTCGACAGCATGGCGTTGTCGTGGATCGCGTGGTAGATGCCCGACAGGTCGTCCGGAACGGTGGTCAGGTAGCAGCTCGACAGCTGTGGGCGCAGGGTACCGGCGTTGAACAGTGTCGGGGTCGAAGCCATGTAGTCGAACGACGACAACAAGTTATAGAACTCGATCGCACGATCTTCTTTCTGCTTCTCTTCGATCGCCAGGCCCATGGCCACACGCATGAAGAAGATCTGCGGCAGTTCGAAACGCACGCCATCCTTGTGGATGAAGTAGCGGTCGTACAGGGTTTGCAGGCCCAGGTAGGTGAATTGCTGATCGCGCTCGTGGTTGATCGCCTTGCCCAGTTTTTCCAGGTCGAAGGTGGCCAGCACAGGGTTCAGCAGTTCGAACTCGATACCCTTGGCGATGTAAGCCGGCAGCGCCTTGGCGTACAGGTCGGCCATTTCGTGATGGGTGGCGCTTTCGGCGACTTCGAGGAAGTTCAGGCCTTCGGCACGCAGGGTGTCCATCAGTAGGCGGGCGGTCACGAACGAGTAGTTCGGCTCGCGCTCAACCAACGTACGGGCAGTCATCACCAGGGCGGTGTTGACGTCGGTCAGGGCCACGCCGTCGTACAGGTTTTTCAGGGTTTCGCGCTGGATCAGATCGCCGTCGACTTCTTCCAGACCTTCGCAGGCCTCGGTGACGATGGTGTTCAGGCGGCCCATGTCGAGCGGTGCCAGGCTGCCGTCGGCGCGGGTGATGCGGATCGACGGATGCGCGTTGACCGCTTCTTCGGCCGGGGCGTGGGCAGCGCGTTCTTTCGAACGACCGTCACGATAGATCACGTAGTCGCGAGCAACTTTCTGCTCGCCGGCACGCATCAGGGCCAGTTCGACCTGGTCCTGGATTTCTTCGATGTGGATGGTGCCGCCCGATGGCATGCGACGCTTGAAGGTCGCGGTGACCTGTTCGGTCAGGCGGGCAACGGTGTCGTGGATTCGCGACGAAGCGGCAGCGGTGCCGCCCTCAACTGCGAGAAACGCTTTGGTGATAGCGACGGTGATCTTGTCATCGGTGTAAGGAACGACAGTGCCATTACGCTTGATCACGCGCAGTTGACCAGGCGCGGTGGCTGCCAGATCCGAAGTCGAATCGGCGGCCTGCGGCAAGGTGCCCTGCGGGTTCTCGCGAGTTGTGTCGGTTTGCATGGGTGTCTCCACGTTCTCTATGTTTGTTTGGGCACCATCACGGTGCCCACCGTTCCGTCCTGAAGCACTACAACCGGCACGCGCCGGGCATAACGACTTCGGGACAGTTCAGGAAGGGGGCCTTGTGGGCGCCGCTTCCATGCCGAAGTCTTCGGTTCGCGCGATCCGCGTCAAACCGCATTCCTTTCGGGGCGCAGTTTCAGACTGCAACACCCGTACCGTTATCGTCGTTGCCGACTGAAAAACGGTAGCCATCCGCAGGCGCGGTTTGGGCTTGTGAAAATACGTTTGGTTCAACCCGACAATGGCAATAAAAAGCCTTGAATTCACTGTCCGGTTTGTGTTTGGTTTTTTGTCTCAACCCCTACATGTAGGGTTTTTTTGAGCGCGGGCTACAAGATAATGCGTTTTGGGGGGCTATTGCAATGTATAGCCTGTGGATAAACCTGTGCGTAAATTGTGTGCGAAACGGCGAATTCGCGTGTAGGCCGCGAACCTGCTGAGCTAGACCGTTTGTCACTGTTTTTTCACCGCGAAAAACGCTTCAGCGGATTTTTAAGGGCGCGAACCCTATCACAAAAAACCGCCTTGTCCGAACGCATTTACCGACTTGTGTTCTGGCTGTACGCCGTTTATACAATCGGGCCATGCGCAGGCATATTTATCCTCCAGAAACATGACAAATGATCAGGATGATCTGGCACCACGCATGCTTTTGCAGGAGCTGATCCAAGCGATCCCTTCTATTAATAAAAACAGCAAGCAGAGGTCACCGGTGGAGCAACAAGCCTTTCAGGTATTGATAGTCGAGGATGATCAGCGTCTGGCCGAACTCACTCGCGACTACCTGCAAGCCAATGGACTGCGCGTCGAAATCGAAGGCAACGGTGCACTGGCTGCGGCGCGGATCATCAAGGAGCAACCGGATCTGGTCATCCTCGATCTGATGCTGCCCGGTGAAGATGGCCTGAGTATCTGCCGCAAGGTTCGCGACCGTTATGACGGGCCGATCCTGATGCTCACGGCGCGTACCGACGATGCCGATCAGATTCAGGGGCTTGATCTTGGTGCCGACGATTACGTCTGCAAACCGGTGCGCCCACGCCTGTTGCTGGCGCGGATTCAGGCGCTGCTGCGACGCAGTGACACACCGGAGCCCGTCGCGGAAAAAAGCCGTCGGCTGCAATTCGGGCCACTGGTGGTGGACGACGCTTTGCGCGAAGCCTGGTTGAGCGACAACGGCATCGAGTTGACCAGCGCCGAATTCGATCTGCTCTGGCTGTTGGTGTCCAATGCCGGGCGAATTCTGTCCCGGGAGGAAATCTTCACCGCGCTGCGCGGCATCGGCTATGACGGCCAGGATCGCTCGATCGATGTGCGCATCTCGCGCATCCGCCCGAAAATCGGCGACGACCCCGATCATCCGCGCCTGATCAAGACCATCCGCAGCAAGGGCTATCTGTTTGTCCCCGAAGCCTGCGTAGACCTGCCGCTGTGAACTCGATCTTCCTGCGCATTTACGGCGGCATGTGCGCCGCGCTGATTCTGGTGGCGGTGCTCGGCGTGCTCGCGCTGAACCTGCTTAACCAGGTGCGCAGCGAGCAATATCGCGAGCGCCTGGCCCATGGCACGTTCTCGCTGATGGCCGACAATCTGCAACCGATGAACGAAACCGAGCGCCATCGCGCGCTGCTGGTGTGGGAGCGTTTGCTCGGGATTCCACTGGCGCTGAAAAAGTTTGCCGAGACCGATCTCGACCTGACCCAGCGCACTCGGGTCCAGCGCGGACAGGCGCTGGTGGAGCAGACCGGGCCGCATGCAGCAAAGGTCTACCGGCTGGTCAGCGACAAGGAGCAGTTGGTGCTGGTAGGAGAGGTGCAGCAGATCAGCGAGCAACTGGCCCGCGCGACGATTTACCTGTTGGCCGATGAGCTGGTGCGCGTGCCCGTGGGCGAGCAGCCCAAGCGGTTGGCGCAAATAAAGGAAGAGAAGGGCTTCGGATTCGATCTGCGCCTGGTCACGGTGAACGACGCCGACATGGATGAGGATCAGAGTCGTCGCGTGGCTGAGGGCGACACGGTGATGGCGTTGGGCAAGGGTGGCGATTCGATCCGCGTGTTTGCCGGCATGGTCGGCACGCCTTGGGTACTGGAAATCGGCCCGCTGTATCAGATGAATCCGTATCCGCCGGAATGGCTGGTGTTGATCGCCGCGCTCGGCCTGAGTTTGATCGGCCTTATCGTTTATCTGTTGGTGCGCCAGCTCGAACGGCGTTTGCGCGGCCTTGAAGCGGCGGCCACACGCATCGCCAAGGGCAGCCTGGAAACCCGTGTGCCGGCGCGCGGTGCCGACTCGGTCGGACGCTTGGCCTCGGCGTTCAACAAAATGGCTGAGCACTTGCAGCAGTTGCTGGCGATCCAGCGCGAACTGGTGCGCGCGGTATCCCACGAGTTGCGCACGCCGGTGGCGCGCTTGCGTTTCGGTCTGGAGATGATCGGTTCGGCGACCACCCCGCAAGCGCTGGAAAAGTACCGTGAGGGCATGGATCACGACATCGAAGACCTCGATAAGCTGGTCGATGAAATGCTCACCTATGCCCGGCTGGAGCAGGGCTCGCCGGCGCTGACGTTCCAGCGCATTGATCTCGACGCGCTGGTCAATCAGGTCATTGAAGAACTGGCGCCGCTGCGCGCCGAGGTCACGGTGCAGCGCGGCTTGTGCCTGTCTGCAGCCGATAACGACGACGCCTGGGTCGAGGCCGAGCCGCGTTATCTGCATCGGGCGTTGCAGAATCTGGTGAGCAACGCCATGCGCCATGCGCGCTCCAACGTTACGGTGAGTTACCAGGTCGGGCAGCTGCGTTGCCGGGTGGACGTCGAGGACGACGGGCCGGGTGTGCCGGAGGTGGCGTGGGAGCGAATCTTCACGCCGTTCCTGCGTCTGGATGACAGCCGTACCCGGGCGTCAGGAGGACATGGCTTGGGCTTGTCGATTGTGCGGCGGATCATCCACTGGCATGACGGCCGCGCGATCATTGGCAAGAGCAAGAGTCTGGGTGGGGCTTGCTTCAGCCTGAGCTGGCCGAGGAATCAGGAGCGCCGCTGAATCGTGGATAGTAGTGCTGGCCCCATCGCTGGCAAGCCAGCTCCCACAGGTTTCAGGGCGTACATCAAGTCTGTGTTCATCACCGGCACTGTAGAGCTGGCAAGTCGGCTCCCACAGGTTTCAGGGCGTACATCAAGTCTGTGTCCATCACCGGCACTGTGGAGCTGGCAAGTCGGCTCCCACAGGTTTCAGGGTGTACATCAAGTCTGTGTTCATCACCGGCACTGTGGGAGCTGGCTTGCCAGCGATGAGGCTCTGACAGGCAATACAGATCTCAGGCAGCAATGCTGACCAGACTCAACAACTGCCCATCCTGCACCCCGAACTGCGCATCCAGCTCTGTGCCGTTGCGCCATTCGTTCGACAAGTCCGTCAACAAGCGCAAGCGCACGTGGCCCTGTTCCGTCCACTCCAGCACTTCCGCGTGCTCGAAGTAAAAGCGCTTCTGCACGATCGGGTAAAGCGCCTTGAACAGGCTTTCTTTCACCGAAAACGTCAGCGTCACCCACAGTGCCAGTTGCTCCCTCTCACCGGCGGCCATGCGCCGCATTTCTGCCGGTATGAGGATTTCCCCGGCGAGACGCTCGGCGCGTTCGCTGTTGAGCAGGTTTTCCAGATCCATGCCCAGACCGCGCCAATGCTGCTTGTTGGCGACAATCGCTGCCGCACGACCGGTGCTGTGAGTGATCGAACCGCAGATATGTGCCGGCCACACCGGCGCGCGATCTTCGCCGATCGCCGGGACCACTGTAGTGCCTTCCAATTGCTGTAACGCCGCGCGGGCACAGATGCGCCCGGCGAGAAACTCCGCCTGGCGCTTGGCCACCGAGCGTTGAATGCTTGGCGGTGGCTCGATAGCGCTGCGCCGGAAATCATCGCCGAGCAGTTGTGACGGATCGAAGTGAGTGCTGAGCAGCACGGTGTCAGGCAACACCGTCGGCATTGGCCAGTGGGTATCGAGCGGGGTGCAGCAAGCGGGCAGGGCGGGGGTAGGATTCATGGCAGGCATTTTGCCGTTTGGCAGTCAAACTGGGTAGAGGCACTGATCGTTCCGATCCTCTGTGCGGGAACACCTCAATGGACGCTCTGCGTCCGTTTTGGGACGCAGAGCGTCCCGGGCTGCATCCCCACGCGGAGCGTGGGAACGATCAGGTACGGGCGGGTCAGCTGAAGATTTTCTGGAAGAACGCTTTCATGTCCGCCCAGGATTTTTCATCGGCAGCCTTGTTGTAGCCGATATCCGGGCCACCGTGCTCGCCGTGGCTCAAGCGATCGGCATCCGGATTGGTAAAGCCATGCTTGGCACCGTCAAGGCTGACGAATTTATAGTCTGCACCGGCCTTGTCCATTTCCGCTTTGAAGGCGCTGACGTTGTCCGGCGTGACCATGCTGTCCAGGGCGCCATGTTCCACCAGAATCTTCGCCTTCACACTGCCGGGTGTGGCCGGGGTCTTGGTCGCCAGTGCACCGTGGAAACTCACTACTCCGGCCAGCGGTTCACCCTGGCGCGCCGCATTCAGCACCACGCCACCGCCGAAGCAGTAACCAATGGCCGCGAGTTTGTTCGCATCGGTCTGCGGTTGTTTCTTCAGCAGATTCAACCCGGCCTCGAAACGTTTGCTGGAGGCCGCCGCATCCTGGGTTGCCGCCTGCATGAACGCCATGGCGTCTTTCGGGTGCTCGGTGTTCTTGCCCTCGCCGTACATATCAATCGCCAGCGCGCTATATCCCAGCTCAGCCAGGTCCCGCGCGCGGCGCTTGGCGTACTCGTTCAAGCCCCACCACTCATGCACCACGACAATCCCCGGGCGTTTGCCTTTGATGGCGTCGTCGTAGGCGTAGTAGCCAATCAGCTGTGTGCCGTCGGCACTTTGATAGGGGATTTCTGCGGTCTTGATCGCAGCCTGAGTGAGGCTGCTGACAGCGAGGAACGTGAGGGCGAGGAACAGGCGCATATCGGTCTCCTTGGCGAAAAGTGCTCAGAACAGCCTAGTCGATTTGGTTCAGGTCAGGTTCAGAGAGCGTTCAGGGGCGGTACAGGGGAGGGTCAGTAACCTTGCGCCATACCCAAACAGCACTGTGAAAGAGGAAATCCCATGACTCGTTTTAATAAACTGCTGCTGGCATTGACCGTAATGAGCGCCAGCGTCGCGGCCCAGGCCGACACCACTTCGAACTTCGCCGGCCTGACCTTCGGCCAGACCAGTGACAAGATCGACAAATCCCATGCTCTGAACAACAACCTCGATCACCCTAACGCCACCGGCGCGATCGACGGCAACAACACTTACGGCGTACGCCTCGGCCAGCAAAACTCGCAGGGCCGCTACTACGCGACTTACGACAACGTGTCCGGTTCGCACAATGGCATTAAACTGCGCCAGGAAAACCTGCTGGGCAGCTACGATCTGTTCTACCCGGTGGGCAGCACCACCAAATTGTTCGGCGGCGCGACGGCGGGTTTGACCAAGTTGACCCAGGAGTCGCCAGGCTATAGCCGCGACAGTGACATCGGTTACGCGGTCGGCGGTCAGTTCGGTGTGATGCAGCAAGTTTCGCAAAACACTTCGGTGGAACTCGGTTACCGTTACCTGCGCAGCAATGCCAGCACCGAGATGAGCGAACGCGGTGGCAGCAAGCAAGGCTCGCTGGACCTGACCAGTAGCGCGCAGACTTACCTGTCGGCCAACTACTTTTTCTAAAGTGTTGCCGCCAGGCTAAATGTGGGAGCGAGCCTGCTCGCGAAGGCGATGTGTCAGTCGACATCTTCATTGACTGATCCACCGATTTCGCGAGCAGGCTCGCTCCCACAGGTGTGTTTTTGGAGATTCTGATTTGCCCGGGAGAGCGATATGAAACTGTTGGTCGTCGAAGATGAAGCGCTGTTGCGCCATCACCTGCAAACCCGTCTGACGGAGAGCGGCCACGTGGTCGAGTCCGTGGCCAATGCCGAGGAGGCGTTGTACCAGACCGGACAGTTCAACTTTGACCTGGCGGTGATCGATCTCGGTCTGCCGGGCATGGGCGGTCTCGACCTGATCCGCCAGTTGCGCTCGGGCGGCAAGACCTTCCCGATCCTGATCCTCACCGCACGTGGCAACTGGCAGGACAAGGTCGAAGGCCTCGCTGCCGGCGCCGACGACTACGTGGTCAAACCGTTCCAGTTCGAAGAACTCGACGCGCGCCTGAATGCCTTGCTGCGCCGCTCCAGCGGTTTTACCCAGTCGACCATCGTCGCCGGCCCGCTGTTGCTCGACCTCAATCGCAAGCAGGCGACACTCGACGAGCAACCGCTGGCGCTGACCGCGTACGAGTACCGCATCCTCGAATATCTCATGCGCCATCACCAGCAAGTGGTGCCCAAGGATCGCCTGATGGAGCAACTCTATCCGGACGACGACGAGCGCGATCCGAACGTCATCGAAGTGCTGGTCGGCCGCTTGCGCCGCAAACTCGAAGGCCCGGCCGGGTTTAAGCCGATCGACACCGTGCGCGGCCTCGGCTACCTGTTCAATGAGCGCTGCACTTGATTCGTTCTTTACGCGTTCGACTGATGCTCGCCGCCACCACGTTGGCGGTGTTGTTCATGCTCGCCTTGCTGCCGGCCATGCAGGGCGCATTCAGCCTCGCGTTGCAGGACTCGATCGAGCAGCGCCTGGCTTCGGACGTCACCACGCTGATCTCGGCTGCGCGCATTGAAAACGGCAAACTGGTCATGCCTTCGCAGTTGCCGGATGAGCGTTTCAACCTCACCGACTTCCGGCTGCTCGGCTATATCTACGACCGTGAGGGGCATCTGGTCTGGCGCTCGAAAGCCACTCAAGAGGAACAGATCAACTACAAGCCGCGTTACGACGGTCTCGGTAACGAGTTCGCGCGAATTCGTGAGGCCAGCGGTCAGGAGTTCTTCGTCTACGACGTTGAAGTGAAACTCCTTGGCGGTAAAAGTGCGGCGTTCAGCATCGTCGCCCTGCAACCAGTGCGTGAGTACGAAACTACCCTTGAAGGCTTGCGTGAAAATCTTTATCTGGGCTTCGGCGCAGCGTTGCTCGTTTTGCTGGCGCTGTTGTGGATCGGCTTGACCTGGGGCCTCAAGGCCTTGCGTCAACTCAGTCAGGAGCTGGATGAGATCGAGGGCGGCACGCGTGAAAGTCTCACTGAGCAACACCCGCGCGAGCTGTTGCGTCTGACGGGCTCGCTGAACCGATTGCTGCTGAGCGAGCGGCAGCAGCGCAGTCGTTATCGCGATTCTCTGGATGATTTGGCGCACAGTCTGAAAACGCCTTTGGCGGTGTTGCAGGGGGTCAGTGAGGACATGGCGCAACGGCCCAAGGATCTGGATCAGGCCTGGGTGCTGCAGAGCCAGATCGAGCGTATGAGTCAGCAGATCAGTTATCAGTTGCAGCGGGCGAGTTTGCGTAAAAGCGGTCTGGTGCGGCATCAGGTGCGCTTGCAACCGGTGCTTAAAAGTCTGTGCGATACGTTGGACAAGGTGTATCGCGACAAGCAGGTGCGGGTGGCGTTTGATTTGCCGGAGCATTGTTATGTGCCGATCGAGCAGGGTGCCTTGTTGGAAATGATGGGGAATTTGCTGGAGAACGCGTATCGGCTGTGTCTGGGTGAGGTGCGTATCAGTGTGCGTGAGAGCCTGGCCGGGATTGACTTGTGTGTCGAGGATGATGGGCCAGGGGTGCCGCCGGATCAGCGGGCGCGGATTCTGGAGCGTGGGGAGCGGTTGGATCGGCAGCATCCGGGGCAGGGGATCGGGTTGGCTGTGGTCAAGGATATTATCGAGAGTTATAACGCGAAGTTGATGTTGGGGGATTCGCCGATGGGG